>CAIQBN010000145.1 GCA_903870065.1 uncultured beta proteobacterium
ACCGGTGTCAGGTCGCATTGCGGTACAGCATTTCATCGAACCAGTGACTGGCTTCTTGCTCATTGATACCCTTTTGTCCAACGACACCGCTGCATTCTGGTCCGCTGCTACCCATCTTATTCTCCCCACCATCGTATTGGGAACCAATCCGCTCGCGGTCATCGCCCGCATGACCCGATCAGCAATGCTCGAAGTACTTGGCGAAGATTACATCCGGACTGCGCGGGCCAAGGGCCTTTCTACCTTGCGAATTGTCGCCGTGCACGCGTTGCGCAATGCGTTGATTCCGGTCATTACAGTTATCGGACTACAAGTCGGCGTACTGTTCACTGGCGCGATTCTCACCGAGACCATTTTCTCCTGGCCCGGCGTCGGCAAGTGGTTGATAGAAGCCATCAGTCGTCGTGACTATCCTGTGCTCCAAGGAGGCATGCTGCTCCTGGGAGCCGTGGTCATGGCGGTCAACCTGTTAGTGGACCTTACCTATGGCATCATCAACCCACGTATCCGGCACCAAAAATGACAGCAGCAAGCAATGAAACGCCGGCACACGCTGCCCCACTGCATCCGCTACACGACTTTTGGCGTTACTTTAGCGACAGCCGCGGTGCCCTGGCAGGACTCATTATTGTGACCATTGTGCTGATGTTGGCTGCGCTGGCCGATGTGGTTGCCCCTTACAACCCACATCTGACCGACAACACTGTTTTTTTGGTCCCACCTGCGTGGCAATCGGGCGGGTCATCGGCCCACTGGCTAGGCACCGATGCGATCGGCCGTGACATCCTCTCGCGATTGATCCATGGCGCTCGGCTATCCCTCACGATTGGCATAGCTGTAGTCGCCATTTCGGTTGTAGTGGGTACTGTTCTTGGGCTTTTGGCAGGATACTTTCGCGGTCTTTTTGAAATCGCAGTGATGCGGTTGATGGACATCATTCTGACTTTGCCCAGCCTCCTGCTTGCCATCGTGATCGTAGCCATTTTGGGCCCTGGCCTGATGAATGCCATGCTGGCTGTTTCAATCGTGGTACTGCCACATTACGTTCGAATCACACGGGCAGCAGTCATTACCGAGACGTCACGCGACTATGTAACCGCTGCGCGCATGGGTGGAGCTGGTCACTTGCGGATCATGTTTGATGAAGTCTTACCCAACTGCACAGCACCGCTGATAGTGCAGGCGTCACTGGGCATATCGACGGCGATTTTGGATGCGGCAGCATTGGGTTTCCTGGGACTTGGGGCGCAACCGCCCTCGCCGGAATGGGGCACTATGCTAGCGGATGCGCGTGAATTCGTGTTACGCGCGTGGTGGGTAGTGACGTTTCCCGGACTCGCAATCTTGATCACAGTATTGGCTTTTAACCTGCTCGGCGATGGTCTTCGCGACGCACTGGATCCCAAGCTCAAACGCTAAGTAGACGGCAGGACAAACTATGGCATTGCTTGAAATTGAAAATTTGTCGGTCGCGTTTCCATCACACAACGGCACCATGCATGCCGTCGACGGCGTCAGTCTTTCGCTCGAGGCAGGCGATATTTTAGGCATCGTCGGCGAGTCAGGTTCGGGAAAAAGCGTCACGATGATGGCACTAATGGGACTCGTCGCTTACCCGGGACGCGTCACTGCGGACACGTTGCGCTTTGACGGCCACGATCTTCTGGCCTTGTCCAACCGCGAGCGACGCCGCTTGACCGGCAAAGACCTCGCAATGATCTTTCAGGATCCGACTACAAGCCTCAATCCCTGCTTCACGGTGGGGTTCCAGCTGGCGGAGACACTGAAGCTACATCTTGGGCTTGATCGGGCAGGCGCGCGAAAGCGCTCAATCGAACTCCTGGAACAAGTAGGAATCCCTGCACCCGAGAGTCGTCTGGGAATTTTCCCTCATCAACTCTCTGGTGGCATGAGCCAGCGCGTCATGATCGCTATGGCTATTGCGTGTAACCCAAAAATGCTGATCGCCGACGAACCCACGACGGCCTTGGATGTCACTATTCAGGCGCAAATTCTGGACCTATTGCGCAGCCTTCAAAAAGAGCGTGGAATGGCCGTGGTCTTGATTACGCACAACATGGGCGTTGTCAGTGAAATGGCACGACGGGTCGCAGTGATGTACGCTGGTCAAATCATGGAGCAACAGGGTGCGGACACGTTATTCAGTGAACCACAGCATCCCTATACCGCTGCGCTCATGTCGGCTTTGCCGGAGCGCAATGACGGCAGAAAGCGTCTGGCAACCATTCCTGGCATGGTGCCTGGCCTTTACGACCGACCGCAAGGTTGCCTTTTTTCACCTCGCTGCAGCGATGCCACCAACGGACTGTGTCAGAGCCGACCCGCGCTGCGCGAGTGGCAAAACGGCGTCATTCGATGTCACCACCCGATTGGTGACACCACCCGCCCCACCGGCCATGGTCTGCACACCGAGTTCTCGGCATGAACACCATGAGAAAAAATGAAACCGGCGGTGCAGTTCCCGTCGTCAGCGCCAGCCACCTCCGACGGGACTACGCGATCAGTAACGGCTTTCTGCGCAGACCAGACAAACTGCAGGCGGTGGGCGGTGTGTCCTTTGAAGTGCCTACCGGGCAAACGCTTGCGATTGTTGGCGAGTCAGGCTGCGGCAAGTCGACCCTGGCACGCATGGTGACATTGATTGAGCAGCCGACAGGTGGCAACTTGCGAATCGGTGGTATCGACGTAATTAGTGCGTCTGCGCAGGAAAAACAAGCCTTGCGGCAGAAGGTCCAACTGGTGTTTCAAAACCCCTACGGTTCGCTAAACCCACGCAAACGCATTGGCCAAATTCTGGAAGCACCGTTGGAAATCAATACCCTGCTGAACGCTGTGCAACGTGCCGATAAAGCACAATCCATGCTGGCGCTTGTCGGTCTTCGACCAGAACATTACGATCGCTATCCGCACATGTTTTCAGGCGGCCAACGCCAGCGCATTGCCATCGCGCGAGCACTCATGCTCAATCCATCGCTGGTAGTGGCCGACGAACCGGTGTCTGCACTGGATGTTTCTATCCAGGCTCAGGTGCTGAACTTGTTATCTGATCTGCAGCACGATTTGGGTATAGGTTATCTCTTTATCTCACATGACTTGGGTGTCGTGCGCCACATTGCACACCATGTTCTTGTCATGTATTTGGGTCACACCGTCGAACACGGTGAAAAGGAAGTTATTTTTAGCCGGCCATTACACCCCTATACGCAGGCATTGCTGGGCTCAACTCCCGGCCTGTCTGGCAACGGCCCAACGCGCCAGCGCAAAGTGCTCACGGGTGAACTGCCGTCACCCTTACATCCCCCGCCGGGTTGCGTGTTTTCAACACGCTGCCCGCACGCGACTGACCAGTGCAAAAGAGAGAGGCCCGAACTGCACCCACTGCAAGGTCGTCTGGTCGCGTGTTTCGAGGCAGCACGTTTGTCCTGAATACCCGGCACCTGCCTTGATTGCACAGAACACCGGGTGAGAACCCCAATTGTGAGCTGCGCCTAGCTGGCGTAACATGGACGTTCGGTAACCGGTCATTGCACCGAGTTCAAATCTACGCTGTCGGCGCCTTGTAGCCCACTTTTTGGAGTTTTCCTGATGACTGCATTTTTTTTACGCACCCCGCTGCGTCCTAGTAAATCGGCCCTCTTGTGTGCCATCGCGCTGCCAGCCATGCTAACGCTGACCCCCGCAGCAGCCAAGACATTGGTCTTTTGTTCCGAAGGCAGCCCTGAAAATTTTTACCCTGGCATCAACACGACCGGCACATCTTTTGATGCCAATACACAAATTTATAGCCGAATTGTTGACTTTGAGCGTGGCGGAACGAAGGTTGTACCTGGATTGGCAGAGAGCTGGACCGTGTCCAAAGACGGTCTAGAGTACACGTTCGTCCTGCGCAAGGGCGTGAAGTGGCATTCCAACAAAAATTTCAAGCCAACCCGCAACTTTAACGCCGACGACTTTCTATTTGCAATTGAGCGTCAGTGGAAGGAAAACGATCCTTATTTCAAAGTGACAAGCTCCAACCACTCGTACTTCAACGACATGGGCATGCCCAAACTGCTGAAGTCAGTGGACAAAATTGATGAGTACACCGTCAAGATCACTCTGAACAAACCGGAGGCTCCATTCCTGTCCAACTTGGCCATGGAATATGCTGGAATTCAGTCCAAAGAATACGCAATCGCCATGCTCAAGGCAGGTACGCCCGAAAAGCTGGACCAGGAACCCATCGGCAGCGGCCCTTTCATGCTGGTGCAGTATCAAAAAGACGCCATCATCCGTTTCAAGGCGTTCCCAGAGTACTGGGGAGGCAAGGCCAAAATTGATGACTTGATTTTCTCCATCACGCCTGATGCCTCGGTGCGTTGGGCCAAGCTCCAAAAGGGCGAATGCCATGTTATGCCCTACCCTAACCCCGCTGACTTGGATGCCATCCGCAAGGACCCCAACGTGCAGGTTCTGGAGCAGCCTGGGCTTAACGTGGGATACCTTGCCTATAACACCACCAAGAAGCCATTTGACGATGTACGTGTGCGAAAGGCCATAAACATGGCAATCGACAAAAAGTCTATCGTCTCTGCGGTCTACTTGAGCACTGGGGTTGCGGCGACCAACCCGATCCCGCCTACCCAGTGGTCATACAACAAAGCTATCAAGGATGACGCCTTTGACCCAGCGGCAGCAAAGAAGGCCCTTGCCGCGGCAGGCTACCCCAACGGTTTCACAACCGACTTGTGGGCTATGCCTGTACAACGGCCTTACAACCCCAATGCAAAACGCATTGCCGAGTTGATGCAAGCTGACCTTGCCAAGATCGGCGTCAAGGCCGAAATCAAGAGTTTTGAATGGGGCGAGTACCGTAAGCGCATGCAAAACGGCGAGCACCAGATGGGCATGTTGGGGTGGACTGGTGACAACGGTGATCCAGACAATTTCCTCAATACGCTTTTGGGCTGCGACTCAGCAAAAACCAACGGGTCCAATGTTGCCAAGTTTTGCTACCAGCCCTTTGAAGAGCTGGTACAAAAGGCCAAGATCGTGTCCAACCCGGCAGAACGCGCCAAGTTGTATGAGAAGGCTCAGGTCATTTTCAAGGAACAAGCTCCCTGGTTCACCATTGCCCACGCCGTTCAGCTAAAGCCTGTCCGCAAGGAAGTCATTGATTTCAAACTGAGTCCGTTCGGGCGGCATACCTTTTACGGTGTGGACATGAAATAGCTTTCGGTCGTTAAAAATACGGTGCATTGGTGGGGGTACCCGCTCGTGCATTGCGGTCTGTTGTGTATTCCACTGCTTGCGTCCAAGCAGTGTTCAGACATAAACCTGAAGGTTGGTCGAGTGGGCGAACTGCACCAGTTAACCGCTTCACAGTGTTTGGAGCAACCCCACTTAGCATGACTGCGAAATTCACAACCGCTGCGAACCGGTGTACAGTTTCTCCCACATCCATCCCCTGAAAAGTTTTTCACATGTCTACACCCCGAATCCTGTCTTCCTCGCTGCTTGCGGCCGTGATTGTTCTGCATCCGGCATTAGCGCAAAACAAAGCTGCAATTGGTAAATCCGTGACGGAATTTCACAAATTGTCACAGTCACTTGGAGCCAGTCTTTCTGATTTAGCTAAACGAGCCACTTCCGCCTCACCCAACGACAAGGATATGCTCAAACTCGTGACGAACCAGCTAGGCCTGGTCGATGCCACCGCTGACGGCGTGTTGGCTTTGGGCGTGGTTGGCGCGGAAATACGCGACGCAGGTGACCTAGCAATAGTTAAAAAGCATCTTGCAACCCGGTGCAGCGCATTGAAGTCCCTGGCTGAGGCAAGCGCGAAGTACGTCGGCAGTCTGGCATCGAACGTGGCAGCAGTAGCAACGGCAGCTGAAGTCAACAAAGCGCGCGATCTGGTCGTGCAGATGAGTCAACATCCCCTGTGCAACCCTGCGCCGGGAAAAAATTGACAGCCAGGGCGACCCATGATTCGCAACTATCAAACTGAACAATAGGAACACCCGCCCATGCGAATGATTCATCCGAGTGTCGTCCTAGCCTGTGCACTCATTTGCAGCAATGTTTCGGCGCAGACAGCGCCGACCCCGGCTGCCTCAGCCCCGACAGCGCCCGGTATTCGCGCAGAGGTGCGAAACCCGTTGCTGGAAGCACAAAGTCTGATTAATGAAAAAAAATATTCACAGGCCAAGGAAAAAATCCAGGCTGCCAATGCCATAGCGGACAAATCGCCCTACGAAAACTACATCATCAGCCGCATTGCGCTTACCGCGGCTATCAATGAAGATGATGCGACTACCGCAGCAAAGCTCCTGGAACACATGCTTGTGCTTGATGCAATTGGCGCATGGCTTAAGCCCGAGGAATCATTGCAGTTAATGCATGCGGTTGGCATTGCACATTACCGGGTCAAAGACTATGCAAAGGCCGCTGAATGGATGGACCGTAACATCCAGGCCGGCGGAGCTGAGCAATCCGTCAGGGACGCGCGTATCCAATCCTATTTGCTGAGCGGAAATTTGCAGCGCGGTAGCGAATTGATTGAGGAAGAAATTGCGCGAGGCAACAAGGTCGGAAAAATCCCATCGCAAGCATATTTGAAGATGCTTGTGCAGGCGCGCACCGGCCTAAAGGACACCGTTGGCGCGACGAATGCCCTTGAATTGCTCGTTCAACATTACCCCAACAAAGACCATTGGCGATCGCTCATCAACAAGTTATGGGCACGCGCCGACTTGGCGACGCGATTGCAGCTTGATGTTTTCCGACTTGTTGCCTACGTCAGCGCACTAGAGGAGACCACCGACTACACAGAGTACATCGACTTTTCTCAAAAAGCAGGTTTTTCTGCCGAGGCGCTTCGGGTCTTTGATCAGGGCGTGACCGCTGGCCTAGTTGGCGCGGGCGCTGATGCAGATTCCCACAAAAAACTACGTATGAAGTTGGTTCAAGAGGTTGATCAGGATCGCAAAACTATGGTCGCCGACACGGCAGCGGCTCTCAAAAAGCCGGATGGTTTTGCCCTTTTCAACATCGGACTGAACATGGTGGGCATGGAACAGTTCGACAAAGGCATTGAATTGATGGAAAAAGCTATCGCCAAGGGCTTGGCAAAACGCCCCGAAGACGCACGACTACGCCTTGCTATTGCCTACACAATGGCCGGTCAGGTGGAAAAGGCGCGTCAAAGCTTTGCCACTGTTTCAGGCAATGAGGGTCTGGACCAGTTGGTCCGCTACTGGACCTTGGCACTTCGCAAACCCTAATCCGGCGAAGCGGCAAGGTGGTCAGCGACCAACATCGCACAGCGTGAGCCCTGTTTTTCACTCGCTCGTCTTTGCTGTCGCGCTGACTCTGAGTGGGTGCGCCGCAATGGCGCCCGCTGTGCCACCGATAGGCGAGTTGACCGAAATTGCGCCACGTTATGGATATCGTTTCTCCAATCTTGAAAATGGGCGATACAACAGCGACGGTTTGTTTATCGTCGCGTCGTTTTCGGGCGGGGGCACACGTTCAGCGGCTCTGGCGTACGGCGTACTCGACAAGTTACGAGCGACGCCCATCCTTTGGGGAGGACAACCTCGCCGCTTGCTTGACGAAATTGACGTCATCAACTCGGTTTCGGGTGGGAGCTATGCAGCGGCTTATTACGGACTTTATGGTGATGCTTTTTTTTCCGATTTTCCAAGCGAATTTCTACACGCCGACTTTCAAACAGAGTTATGGGACCAATACGTTTCATTTACGGGATTGAGCCAATTGATCGGCTGGTCCAGCAACGACCGGGTTGACAGACTGAGTCAAATACTCGAGCGGCGATTGTTTGGCAAACAAACTTTCGCTGACCTGGTGAAGCGGCGCCAAAGACCGCTGATTGTCATCCACGCAACAGACCTGAACAGGGGCTCCGATTTTCAGTTCACACAGGACCAGTTTGACCCTTTGTGCAACGATTTATCGTCATTAACCATTTCGCGTGCCGTGGCGGCATCGAGTGCCGTCCCGATTCTTTTCGGACCTGTAGTCATGAAAAACAACAGCGGACGATGTGGCTATGTTCGTCCCAGCTGGGTCGAACGGGCTGTAACTGAAGTGCCGAACCCCACGGGCACACAGCGCGCCATGCGACGCGCCGCAGACTTTGATTCCTACCTCGATTCCAGCGAGTCCACCGGCAGGCCGTGGATTCACCTGATTGATGGAGGCATTTCAGATAACCTGGGCCTGCGCGGCCCATTGGAATCAAGTGCGGCGCGCGGTGGTCTAGCGCCATTGTTATATCGTCTTGGAGTTCGCGGTGTAAAGAAGGTCGTTTTTCTGGTTGTCAGTGCCGAGGTGCTGCCGGATCGCGGGATAGACCGATCTGGGCAAGCTCCGAGCACAGTGCAAATGGCATCGGCTGTAGTCGACGCATTGATGAACAACAATTCTTTCGAGACCATGACCTGGCTTCGCGCAAGCCTGAATCTTTGGCGCAGCGAAGCACAGGAGTTGGCCCATACTGTCGATAGCCCCTACGCGGGTTCGCCGGACTTCTACCTGATCGAGGCCCACCTGCAAAACATTGCCGACCCTGTCGAACGCAATCGAATGATGCATATACCGACGGCGCTCAAACTTGAAGAGCAGCAAGTACAGTCACTAATTTCGGCCGGTCGCGCGCTACTGAAAAACTCGCCAGAGTTCCAACGCTTGGTCAGTGACCTTCAATAACACACACAAATCTGATGGGCGTGGCCTATTGCTCTCTGGCGTTCAGCTGCATACGTGCGCACTTCTGGCAAACAACATTGCAACAGCAACGTCGGAGCAACCTGCGCCAGGGCTTTTGACAAATGACAAGTCCTGATCATGCGCTAAACAGCAAGATGTAGCGATTGTCGAAGTTTGCATGGGTCGGTTACCTGAGTAGGGACTGGCAATGGTGCACTCGCAGAGGGGTGCTTCGACAAGGCTGCTGTTACTCACCGAAAAACAGGAGGCAACATGAAGGCATATCCCGTTCTGATTATTTTGGCGCTGGCTACTGCTGCGGCAAGTGTCTCTTGCGACAAACTACGCAATCCTTTGCCAACCATGCAAGCTCCACCAGTAGGCGCTCAACCTCCAGCGCAGCCAGACGCGGACCGGACGTCCTTTGCGCAAGCCATCCAATTGGAAATAGACGAACTTCGAGACGCGATTTCAGTGCTCAAAGCCAAAGCGGAGTCAGCGCGTGCCGATTTCCGCGAAAAGCTCATCGAAGAGGCCGTCCGCCTGGAAGCTGAGCGCGTGAACATACAGGTGCAATTGGGCAAACTGAAGAACGCCACCGGCGATTCATGGAAAAGTTTAAAAGAAACTGTTCGCACCGCAGTTGACAATCTCAAGAGCTCGGTAGACAAGGCTCGCTCCGGCAGCAACTGACGCTACACCTTAAACAGCAACTTCGCCTGCGCGCGCAACGCAAGCGTGGAATATCATTCTGACTGAAACACCGGGCGCCATACATGACCTGTTCCGTGCTCGCGCCGAATTGTTCGAAAGGCAATAGACTGAATACCGCCGATACCGTGGGGGCCCAATTGCCTGAGCTTATTGAGGCCCTTTTGCAGCCACACCGTTACCCTGGAAAGGTTCAGTCTGTTCAATTGGTGCAGACCCATATTTCCTGGGTGTTATTGACGGGCGAGTTTGCATACAAGATCAAGAAACCTGTTCGATTGCCATTTTTGGACTTCAGCACGCTGGCACTGCGCAAAAAGTACTGCGACGAAGAGCTGCGATTAAACAAACGATTTTCAATAGATCTCTATCTGGAAGTGGTGGGCATTTTTAACTCGCAGCAAGAGCCGTGGTTTACCGGACCTGGCCTACCGATCGAATACGCCGTCAAGCTTCGCCAGTTTGACCCGACCAGCCGTTTGGACCGAGTCTGTCAGAGGGGTGAGCTTCAACCGACACACTTGTCTGATCTCGCGGAAAGTCTGGTCACATTCCATACCAATGCAAATCGAGCTCCAGCGGATTCTCGATTTGGATCGATTCCCCAGGTCATGGCACCAACGCTTGAGACCTTGCAGGACCTGAGCACTTACCTCCCGCAGGCCGAAACACAGAGCAGACTAATGGTGCTGCAAACCTGGTTCGAGCGCCAATTCAAACAACACAGTATCTTGATCGTTGGACGAAAAAATGCTGGATTCGTCAGAGAGTGCCATGGTGACCTGCACTTGGAAAATTTGGTGTTGATTGATCAACATGTGCATATGTTCGACTGCATTGAATTCAACGAAGACCTGCGCTGGATTGATGTAGCCAGCGAAATTGCGTTGACCTACGTCGACCTCATTGCACACGCCCGCCCTGGCTTAGCCACCTGGTTCGTCAACGAAGTATGTGCCCGTACCGGAGACTACCAGGCGATGTTGATCATGCGCATTTACTCGGTCTACCGTGCCTTGGTGCGCGCCAAAGTCGCAGCGATCCAGTCGCAGCAGTTCCACCAAAACGATGCCAATGCACTTGCCTACGTTTCACTGGCGGAAGAGTTGGTCAAGCCCCAAGAACTCCAGCTGATCATTACCCACGGCCTATCAGGGTGCGGCAAGACTACCGAGTCCAATTTTCTGCTCCAGAACGACTCAAGTGCAAGAACGATTCGCCTGCGCTCTGATACTGAACGCCAGAGACTACCAAGACTGCCTGAAATGTATGGCATCAACGCCAGTCCAGACACAGGAATGTACGCACCCAATATTGGTGTGCAAACCTACCAACGGCTACTTGAACTGGCGGAGGTTTTGCTGCAGGCAGGTTGGTCAGTCATTGTGGATGCGACCTTCCTGAAACAGGCAGATCGCACATCGTTTCACGCTTTGGCAGTGCGTGCGAATTCGCAATTTTCAATTTTGGCGCCAAAAGCGGCACCCGACGAACTGCGCGAACGAATATTGCGGCGTCAGGCAAGCGCAACGGACGCATCAGAGGCCACACTGGAGGTGCTTGCACACCAGCTGCAGGTGATCGAACCTCTCACCCAGCGGGAATGCACCTTTCTGCGCACGGCAGATGCCGCTCGCAATCGATCCTAGTTTCGCCCTCGGTGGCCACCATATCGCCTTGTTAAATTGATCGCCGCAGGCGGCCAATGCCTTCTTGAATCTTCGCTACGTCGGCCGTCGCAAAACTAAGGCGTAGCGTTGAGAAGTCGGGGTCGGTTGCATAAAACGGCGTGCCTGGAACAAACGCCACACCATTATCGATCGCGCGTCTAGCGAATTCCGCACCATCAGACGCCTTTCCGTCCAAACCGGTCAGCCGCGCCCAAACGAAGAGTCCGCCCTGTGGCTGCGCAAAATCTATCGCGTCGCCCAGCTCCTTGCGCAAAACTGTACTCATCGCCTGCGCACGCTCTGCATACACCTGGCGTACATGGGACAGGGTAGATGGCATGCGTCCGGACTTGAGGTAGTTTGCCGCTGTGGCCTGAGCAAAAGTGCTGGTATGGGCATCGCTGAACTGCTTGCACATGGTCGCTTTAGCCAGCAATTCAGACGGTGCAATCATCCAGCCGATTCGCAATCCAGGGGACAACACCTTGCTCAGTGAGCCACAATGGGCAAGCCACTCGCGACTGCCTGGCACATCCGCACTCAATGCAAGCAAAGACGGTGGCGGCGCCTCATTGAAGTACAGGTCGCCGTAGGGGTCGTCCTCCACAACCATGGTCCGGTACTGCACAGCGAGTTCAAGGACGCGCTTGCGCCGTTCGCGGCTGAGCATTGCCCCACTCGGGTTGCCAAAGGTCGGAATCAAGTACACGAACTTTGGCTTATGCTCGGCAATCAGGGCTTCAAGACGGTCCGTCTGCACCCCATCTGCATCAATTGGCGCACTGATCAGTTGCGCTCCGTAGAGTCGAAAGCACTGGATCGTCGCCAGAAACGTGGGTGCTTCGACGATGATCTTATCGCCAGGACTGATCATGGTTTTGCCCAGCAAGTCCAGTGCCTGCTGACTTCCGGTGGTTACGATCATCTGCTCAGGTGATAACTCCAAAACGCCTTTTGAATGCATAAACTCCGACAACTGCTCGCGCAAAGGGTTATAGCCCTCCGTTGCTCCATACTGGAGCGCACCACCAGCCTCATGGGTTAAAGCGAGATTAACGGCTTCGCGAATTCCATCTACATCGAACATGGCCGGGTCGGGAAAACCGCCGGCAAAGCTAATGATGCCGGGCTTGCCCAGAAGCTTGAACAATTCCCGTATGGCGGATGTCTCGACGTTGTTCAGTCGATCGGCAAATTGAAGGGTCATGGCAGTATGAATAAAGTGAGGCAATGGCAGGATAGTAGCCTGTTCGAGGCATCAAATCACATCCCATCATGTAATGCGACTCTTGCATAAGTCCATGAAATCGGGCTTTGGAGCATATCCAGAAGCCTTGCCCAAGCCTAGAATCCGCCACATCCAAAAGATAACCCGGAGCAAACCATGACCCTTTCTGTGCTCGCTGAGCTGCTGTCCTATACCCTGGAACACGCTGGCCCGGCCTCTAGTCGTTTAAGCGATTTCGTTACTGCTTATTTCGAAAACGCCGACCCAGATGAACTGCAGGCCCGCGGTCCTGCCACACTGTTTGCCATTGCCAACGCACACTGGCGCCTATTGGATGCCGCGCGGCCCGCAAACACCGCTCGCATCAGGGTGTTCAACCCCACACTGGCAGAAGACGGTTTTATAAGCGACCACACGGTGGTCCAGATCGTTAACGACAACATGCCCTTTCTGGTGGACTCTGTCACCATGGCGATCAACCGCCGCAACCGCACTGCACACTGGATTGTTCACCCCTTGATCAGCGTTGTGCGCGACGCAAACGGAAAAGTGCAACAAGTTGGCAGCGCAGCGGCGGCCTCCGCTGCGGGTAGCCACAACCCGGTTGAGTCCTTGATACAGGTCGAGTTCGACCGCATTGTCGCAAGCTCTGATCAAAGAGAATTGGCCGCTGAACTTGAGCGCGTATTAAACGACGTGCGAAGTGCAGTTCAAGACTGGCGACCCATGCTGGAGCGGGCACAAGCCATGGCCGTCGCGGCTTCCAATTCCTCACTTTCACCCTCAGGGCGCCAGGAGGGCGTGGACTTTCTCCGCTGGCTTGAAGACCGTCACTTCACCTTTCTCGGTGCCCGGGATTACGACTTGAAGCGCGAGGGCGATGTAGTCAGTCTGGTTGCCAAACCTGAGACGGGGTTAGGAATACTACGTGGCCCAGTGCAAACCGTGGAAAACAGACTCCCCCCCGAGGCAGTGGCACTGCTTGAATCCAACGAACTGGTTCTGGTTACCAAAGCGATGACGCGCGCTACGGTGCACCGGCCTGCTTGGCTGGACTATATTGCTGTGAAACGGTTCGACGAGTCAGGTCAGGTAGTGGGCGAGGCACGATTCCTTGGTTTGTACACGGCCACTGCGTACCTCGCACCAGTTGGCGAAATCCCGCAAGTGCGCAGTCGTGTCGCGGCGGTTATGGCTGCCGCTGGCGTGGTGCCCGACAGCCATGCGGCAAAGTCATTGCAATCAATCCTGGACGTCTATCCTCGCGACGAACTTTTCCAGATCGACACTGCCACGCTGACTGAACACGCGATTGGTATTTTGCGCCTGCAGGAACGCCAACGGACGCGCTTGTTCCTGCGGCGTGATCCGTTTGGACGATTCACCTCAGCTCTGGTTTTTGTGCCACGCGAACGTTTCAATACGGAGCTGCGTATCCGCATTGGCAATGAATTAATGACTGCATTCGACGGCCAGTCAATCGAATTCACCCCCATGTTGACCGACAGCCCTTTGGCACGCATTCATTATTTGGTGCGTGCCAACGCAAACGCGCCGCACAACGTAAGCCTCACCACGTTGGAGAGTCGGATAACCCGACTAACCCAGCGCTGGGAAGATGCTTGCACCACGGAGTTGCTGAGAACCCATGGCGAAGGACCAGGACTTGCACTGGCACATCGTTTTGCCGAAGCCTTCCCCACCTCATACCGCGAAGATTTTTCTGCTCCGGTTGCGGCCGAAGACGCAGACATGCTCGTTGCGCTGTCTCCAGCTTTGCCACTCGCAGTCAAACTCTATCGACCGCTAGACGCAGGGCCTGGCATGCTGCGCTTTAAAATTTATGCGTCGGCCAAAGTGGCTTTATCGGACTCACTACCGGTGCTTGAGCGCATGGGCGCCCGTGTGCTGGACGAACATCCCTACCGCATTGGCAGCAACGCAGACTCCCTCTGGATTCATGATCTTGGCTTGCAGTTACCAGTCGATACTGAGTTGGCACATGTCAAGGAACGCTTTGAGAGTCTCTTTGCACAAGCTTGGCGCGGCGAAGTTGAAAGCGACAACCTCAACCGACTGGTTCTGGTAACCGGCCTAAATGCGCGTTCAATCACGGTGTTACGCGCCTACACCCGCTATTTTAAGCAGCTCGGTTTTGCATTCAGCCAAAGTTATATCGAAGCCACGCTCAATAAGAACGCAACCATTGCGCAGTCCATCGCCGACCTGTTCCAGGCCCGGTTCGATCCTCTCGCCGATGGCGATCGGCTTGCCGCGCAACAGCAAATTAGGCACCGAATTGAAGTTGATTTGGGCAAAGTGGCCAGCCTCGATGAGGACCGCATCTTGCGTCAGTTTGTATCGACCGTTTTGGCAACTCTTCGCACCAATCTTTGGCAATCTGCTAAGGATGGCGCGAACAAGCCTTACTTGAGCTTCAAGCTTAATCCTCGCGAGGTTCCTGGCGTGCCAGAACCCAAGCCGCTGTTTGAAATTTGGGTCTATTCACCTCGGGTGGAAGGCGTTCACTTACGCATGGGCAAGGTTGCACGTGGCGGATTACGATGGTCGGATCGACGCGAAGATTTCCGCACCGAAATTCTGGGCTTGGTCAAAGCCCAGCAAGTCAAAAATACCGTGATTGTCCCGGTGGGATCCAAAGGCGGGTTTGTGCCCAAAAATTTGCCTCCCGTCAGTGACCGGGATGCCTGGATGGCAGAGGGCATCGCCTGCTACAAAATTCTGCTGTCAGGCATGTTGGACATCACTGACAACATCGTCAAGGGCACAGTGGTACCACCGGCTCACGTTGTGCGCCACGATGTGGATGATCCCTACCTGGTGGTCGCAGCTGACAAGGGAACAGCCACTTTTTCGGACATTGCCAATAGCGTGTCGATAGACTACGGTTTTTGGCTGGGCGACGCCTTCGCTTCGGGTGGCTCCGTAGGTTACGACCACAAAAAGATGGGCATCACCGCCCGAGGAGCATGGGAGGCTGTCAAGCGCCATTTTCGTGCTCTCAATCTGAATACGCAGACGACACCATTTACTGTTGCGGGTATTGGCGATATGTCGGGCGATGTATTTGGCAATGGCATGTTGTTATCGGATTGCATCCAGCTCGTTGTTGCTTTTGATCATCGCCACATTTTCATTGATCCCACGCCAGATATCGCGCGTTCATTTGCCGAACGGCAGCGCCTCTTTGCCCTGCCGCGTTCTAGCTGGGATGATTACGACAAGAGCCTTATTTCTGCAGGTGGAGGTGTCTACGCTCGTAGCGCCAAGTCAATCACTCTGACACCACAGGCACGCGCAATTATCGGAATCGACTCTGAAGAACTGACACCAGTGGAATTGCTGAAGGCAATTTTGCAAGCACCCGTCGACCTACTGTACAACGGTGGCATTGGAACCTATGTCAAGGCGAGTTTTGAAACCCATGCGCAAGTAGGAGACAAGGCGAGTGATGCGTTTCGTGTAAACGGCAATGACTTGCGCTGCAAAGTGGTTGCCGAAGGCGGCAATTTAGGCTGCACACAAAATGGCCGCATTGAGTACGCATTGAAAGGTGGCCTTATTTACACTGATGCGATTGATAACTCCGCTGGCGTCGACTGTTCCGACCATGAGGTCAACATAAAAATTCTGCTCGGCAGCGTTGTAGAGGCTGGTGACCTGACAATCAAGCAGCGCAACGACCTGCTCGCATCCATGACGGATGAAGTGGGTCAACTCGTGTTGCAGGACAACTATTACCAGACCCAGGCGCTGGATATCGCCACCCATCGGCCGCTTTATTTACTGGATGGTCAACAGCGCCTGATGCAATGGCTTGAGGGCAGCAACCGGCTTAACCGCGCCATCGAATTCCTGCCGACAGACGACGAAATTGCAAAACGTCGCGCCCGCAAAACCGGTCTGACCGCTCCGGAAAACGCCGTGGTTTTGGCCTATGCCAAGATGGCAGTGTTTGATGAATTGGTGGCCAGTAACCTGCCAGACGACCCATTTTTTAATCGCGCACTCAAAGCATACTTTCCGCAAGTTCTGACTGAAAAATTTGGACCTGCTATCGCTGGCCATCCGTTGAAACGCGAAATCATCGCAACCTTTATTACTAATACGGTACTCAATCGAACAGGCGCAACCTTCGTCAACTTCATTGCCGCCGAGGCTGGTGCCTCAGCGCCAGATGTCATTCGGTCTTTTACCTTGGCACGTGAAATTTTTGACCTTGAGCCCCTGTGGGACCAGCTGGACGCGTTGGACTACAAGGTCGATGCAGGCCTCCAATTGGACTTGCTCTCAAAATTAATTGCCATTGCCCAGAGAGCATCGCGTTGGATGTTGCGCATTCGTGCCCAAGGTACCGACCTCCCTACGCTGATTCAACGCTATCAACCAGCGGCCCGTGAAATGCGTACCAATCTGGCCAGTTGGCTTCCACCTGTCGCCCAATCCAGCTGGCAAAACGCAGCAGAGTCGCTGGTAAAAGCCGGAGTTGAGGGCTCGCTGGCTCAAGACCTCACGGCACTGGAGTTTATATTCCCTGCACTGGACCTGGTCGACTTGGCGCAAACCACCAACGCAGGACTGGAGCAAGCCGCAAGGGCGTATTTTGAAATCGACGCAGAACTGGGTCTGACGCAATGGCGGGCCCAGATCAATCGCCTGCCGACCGACACGCTGTGGCAAACCCAGGCACGCGGTAGCGCTCGGGACGACGTGTACTCGATCGCTCGCCAGATAACGTTGGGGCAACTCGGCCGCAACGAAGATATGCAAACATGGCGCAGCCAGCATCACAACGCGATTGAACGCTTGCGTCGACTGTTGTCAACGATCAGCACACAGGCCGCGGACCTTGCACCAGTTTCGGTCGCCCTGCGGGAACTGCGTCATCTGGCCTGACGGCCGGCGCTTAAACATCATTGCGTGAGTTGCGCCATGGCTGACCTTGAATTGTTTATCGGTTCAGTTGCGCTGCCCCCCATGAGCGAGGTGGCGCATGCCCTGATACGCTCATTGAACAGCGAAAACACCTCTGTTCAAGAGGTCAGTCAGATTATCGAAAAGGATCCAGCACTTTGCGCGCAAATTCTGCGTTTGGCCAACAGCGCACAGTTCGGGTTGCCACGCGGAATCGGACGGATGGAAGAAGCAGTGGCGCTGGTTGGAATGTCCAGGGTCCGGTCACTCGCTCTGGGAGCGTGCCTTGCTGGTTCTTTTCCATGCCTGCACGGGTTGGATCGCGATACCTTTTGGCATTCCAGCATGGCCTGCGCGGGCTATGCCCAATGGTTGGCCTTCGGTGTGGGCATGGACGTTCAGGTGGCGTGGCTGTCAGGCATGATGCTGCGCCTGGGAGAAGTCCTGATCGGCCAGGTCGATCCGGCGGCACTGCAAACCATCGAAAAATTACCCATGCTGCCTGGTGACAGGTGGCGGCGTGAGCAGCAGTTACTGGGTTTTAGTGAAGGCCACATCGTTTCTGAACTTGCGCGACGATGGAACTTTCCGATGCAAATTGTCCAAGGGTTGCAACGGGCATCTGACCCGTTATTGGAGCAGGCATTTTCAAGACTCGGAGCGGTGCTGCATTTGGCCTTTCATTTGTCAGAGTCAACCCAATCCAGCACTGAAGCCAGGTTAGAGGCCCTTCCCGTTGAAGTCATCGACTCGCTTCGACTCGACTTGGATTGGATGCGACAGACCTTTCCAGACTCCAGCGCATTCCTCGACGTTTCGTTGCGATGACAGCACAGCAAATTGAGGCGTTTTTTTCCGTCTTGCGCGACGCCAATGCCTCACCAGCAACTGAGCTCGAATACACCAGTGTGTTTGAATTGTTAACTGCGGTTCTGCTCAGCGCACAGGCAACCGACGTGGGCGTCAACAAGGCTACGCGCAGACTTTTTCCATTGGCCAATACACCGCAGGCGATTCTCGATATGGGCCTCGATGTGTTGGAGAGACAACTCAAAACGATCGGTTTGTACCGCAGCAAATCCCGCCACCTGCTGCAAACTTGTCAGTTGCTTATCGATCAACACGGCGGAAAGGTGCCGCGCACACGAGCTTCGCTGGAGGCATTGCCAGGCGTAGGACGTAAGACCGCGAACGTCGTATTGAATGTGGCCTTCGGAGAACCCACCATGGCTGTCGACACCCACATTTTTCGTGTTGCCAATCGCACTGGAATGGCTCCCGGAAAAAATCCCTCCGCAGTGGAAAAACTGCTCTTGCAGTGTATTCCTGAAGCTTTTTTGGTTGATGCACACCATTGGCTCATACTGCACGGACGTTATGTCTGCCAGGCCCGCAAGCCACAATGCCGGATGTGCAGCGTTAACTCTCTGTGCGATTACACCGGCAAGGACCCCGGGTAAAAACGGCAGCTATTGATTTTATTGACCGCCGCTGCGACTTTTTAATTTTTTTGGAGTTCCGTCATGGACCTGGTAGTGCGCGCTCGCGCAATCATCATCGACCCGACCGTAACCTGGGCTGCAATCGAGCAGGAAACAGTCGATCTGCCGAATTTGTTCGCACCCTACATGCTGACTCTCGCGTTGATTCCCGCTGTCTCAAGTTTTTTCGGCTGGAGCGTACTGGGTGTGGGTAGCCTTGGCTTCTCAACGCGAATACCCTTGATCAATGGTTTGGCTTTAATGACCAGCCAATACGCCATGACTTTGGCAATGGTCTGGGGCTGGGGCTGGTTTATCAGCAAAATTGCAGGTGCATTCGGCGGCGTTCCGAACTTGCTAAATGGGGTCAAGCTCACCGTTTACGCCAGCACGCCGGCGATGCTTGCTGGCGCTTTCAGCGCCCTTCCCGCACTGTCAATTTTGGCGCTGGTGGGTGGGCTCTACTCGCTTTACCTGGTTTATGTGGGTTTGCCCATTTTGATGAAAAACCCTGTAGAACGGACAACCCCTTACATGG
Organism: uncultured beta proteobacterium; assembly: GCA_903870065.1. Taxonomy (GTDB): domain Bacteria; phylum Pseudomonadota; class Gammaproteobacteria; order Burkholderiales; family Burkholderiaceae_C; genus Allorhodoferax. The sequence continues at coordinate 19,297 of CAIQBN010000145.1, forward strand.
TAATCGTAACTATCGCTGGCCTACTGGGAAGTCTGGCGATCAGCATTGCGGGATCCGTCTTCATGCCCTACCCCTTGATCGACGCCACCGGAAGCGGCGGACTCATGCCATTGGATCCCAAGAACGAACGGCCAAAGGACACTAATTCTGTTGCCCCCACCGGGTCACCAACCGTATCGTCAGACACACGTGTGACCATTACGGCGCCTACCGGTGAAGTCAAGGTCGTGGCAGAGAGTCTGCAAGATATGGCCAAACGCCTTGAAGCCCTGGCGGCCGAGCAGGAAAAGGCATCGAAAAAACAATAAGCCTTAAAACAGGTCGACTGCGCCAACCTTGATCGTGTCACCAAAGAAGCCCTTGCGCACCAGGTCATCGTGGCTGTAAACCCGATTGCGGCCATTGCGTTGGGCGTAGTCCACCGCGCGTTCAGCGCGCTCTAGTGTGGTGCTCGGCGAATCATCAGCGGTCACGCGGGTAAAACCAGAACACGCCGTGACCCGGCCCACTTGCGGAAAGTTGAACTTTTCCATGTTGACACGAAACCGCTCAAAAGCAGCCAAAACCAACCCTTCGTCCGGGCAATGCATCAAAACGGCAAACTGCTCTCCACCCAACCGATAAATGCGGTCGTACGTCCTGAAGGTATTGTTCATAATTCGGGCGACCAGCAAGAGCACTTCTTCGGCAATCAGGTGCCCGCTCTTGTCGCCGATCAAACCAAAGTCATCCACACTGACTGTACCCAGCCAATAATTTGGCGGAACCCGGTGACGCCTTTCTGCCACAGGCAGTACATTGCTCTCTAAAGCCGTTGTCTGTACCTCAAGTCCATGGTCCATTTCTTCCAGAACGGCGCTATAAAAAGTGTCATCCAATGACTTCCGATTCAGCAAGCCGGTTAAGGCATCCCGGTCACTGTAGGCAAGCAAGTTGTACATGTTGCGAAAAACATGAACCATATCGTCGATTACTTGCAATTGCCCCACCGACAGTGTCGACCCGCTGTGAATTTCGATTACGCCCTCTTCATCATTGGAGGAATCCGAAAAAAGCGGTAGGTAGCTAATGCGCGGACCCTCCTCCCCGGCCCACGCATGCTCTGCAAGACCGCGACTCGTCAAGCATCGGAGACGGTAACGCTCATCCGCGAGTTCACTCAGAGTCTGAAAGTCAACCCGCAAGGGGTCAACCACCTTTCCTCCCCCACGCACATCGAGTGAAGCAACCTCCAGCCATCTTTTGACACCCTCTTCGCTAACCACTCTGGCAATCACGACGCGGTCAATGCGCAACAGGTCAATCAATGCCTTCGAGAGGGTTAACTCTAGGAGTTCCCGATCCCGGTGATCGGTCAACTTAATGATGTGTTCAGTGAGTGTAGCCATAGCGAGATAATAGCCCTGAATCAGCGGCCCGTCATCTTTTTGCCGCCTCGCGATAGGCCTGCGAGGCGGCCTGCAAATCTTGTCGCTGTTCCGCCATCTGGGCTATCGCCAACCAGGTGTCCCGCGTCAGCTCTGAGTGCGGCAACGTCGACAGAGACTGTTTCAAAAGTTGCTGCGCTTTGCCCCACAAACTTAAACGCATGCACACTACGCCGGCCAAATATTGCAAAACCGCATCACGCGGATTACCCATTTGTGCTGTTTCAATGCGGGTTAACCATGCCGTATCCGGAGCGCCAGTAGCCAGACCAAATCCTTGCTCCAGCAACCGTGCCAGCCGAATTCGCTGCGAAAGTGTCAAACTTGCATCCCCCTGAACCATGGCGTCCCAGACCGGCAAGACCCACTGTCGCGAGACGGCCGCGTCTCCGCCATGCCGCAACAGGCGCTCCGCTGCAGCAAATGCGACCTCTGGAATTTTTTGCTCTGCGCGTTCGAGTGAATCCCACGCCAGTTGAATTTGTGTGGAATCATGCGCCGCTTGAATCAACTCAACCGCCAGGCCTCTGGCTATGCTTTTGCCAGCGCTTTCAGAAAATGCCCGGTGTTTGGTCAAAAGACGCGCAGCCTCCAACGCAACCTGCGCTTGGCCGGATTGCCGTGCCGCCCTGAAACGCATGCGAAGTGCCACCGTTCTGCGACCCGCGCCTTGCGGCAATTGATCCAGCCACTGCAGGGCGGCAGGCGCGTCGCGATCATCCAGCGCCCACCGTGCCCGTCGAAGTTGTACCCCCTCCCTGGCTTCTTGTGCATCGCGTTCAGACGCTTCCTGCAGCGCCTGTGCGAAGTGGCCGTCGCGCACAACGCGGTCCTGCAGCGCATGCGCACTCTCCGCCGCGAGCAAGTGCGTCAATGTCCGAAGACGCCCACCGTAGGGCAAATGTTCTCCACTGCTTTGTACTGAATCTTCCAGCGAAATCACCAGATCGGCGGCTTTGCGCGACCGAACAAAGCGCCCGGCAACCAGGTGGGAAAGCGAATCCAGCAGGGCGCTGTAAATTGCACGCTCCTTTTGCAGTAACCGCCAGCGCCGAGCCTGCTGTGGAATGCGTATCAGTGCCGAAAGGGCCCGCATTGCAAAATGCAGTGTCAAGAAGCTGGCTGCCATTGTCAGCAGAAACAAGTTCAGCGACAAATCAACGCGGTACGGCGACCAAAACAAGGTCACCGTGCCATGGTTGCTGCCAGCAAACAAGGCGCTGGCGACCGCGATCGCAAACAATGCCATAAGCCACAACGCCACGCGCATGATCAGCGCCCCGCCGCCGCCGTTGACAGCGCAGCCAGTGTGTCATCCACCCTGGGCAGCTCCAAACCCTTGATCTGACCACGCACCTGCTGTAACAACGCTGTCGCGGTCTGGGTCTTGCGGGAATTTTGATCAAAATAACGTGACATCGACACCGATACCGTTGCCAGATCAGAACGCACTGACTCAATCTGCCGGGCCAGCAGCCCCAATCGGGCATTCAGGAGTTTGAGCTTGAGATTTTCACGCAAGAAAAAGGACTGTTCGGGCGACAACAAGGCCGCATCGGGGTCTTCAATGCGACTCACCCGCAGCAATTTACGCAACTCTTCTTGAACCATGGCAACGCCCGACATCCACCAACTGGTAATGCCGTCGTCGATCTTGCGTTTGGCGCTGTCGCTACCGCGCGCAAGAGGCACCGTATTGGCCACTGTCAGTTCATCTGCCAGAACAACCAGTTCGTCGAGTTTGACCAACAGGGCCGGTGTATCCGCCAGTGCAGTAGCCTTGATGCGATTAAGGTCTCTGGCAATGGCGCGCTGCAGGGGCGTCAGGCGGGGCTGCGCAGCACGGGTAACCCGCAACTCGGCGCTTCTGAGAGCCGCAAGCAATGGTTCAACACTGCCTGTCAATTGCGCTTGTTGAAGCGCCAAGCGCACTGCTGCCTCGATATCAACCGCCAGGTTTTCGTCGCGTGAACGCGACAGGCTTTGCATCAACTCCTCCAACTGCGTACGCTGCAAGGAGACTTCGCTGAGCCGCGCCTCAGCTACAGCCAGTTTGGCAGCGGTTTCGATGGCGAGTTCCTGTGCCTGGCGCGCACTCGCGCGCGCCTCGGTAGCTTGTGCGCCAGCATCGGCACTCTGCCGGGCCAACTGTTCCTGAATCGTTGTAAGCTTCTGCCAGAGCGAAATTGCCACCATCAACGCGACCGTTGCGACCAGCCCGGTCAGACCGATTGCCCACTTCAATTGGGACGGTGTACTCTGCGCAGTGCGCAGTTGCACATCCGGCAGCCCCCCTTCTGGTGCCACCGGCAGGGGCGCAACGACCCCGTGGGTGCCGGATTCTGTATTCATGCCAACGACTCGATCGATGCCATCAACGCTACCAGCGTGGGACGGG
>CAIQBN010000146.1 GCA_903870065.1 uncultured beta proteobacterium
GAGATTGACCGTGATCTGGCGCGCATGATTGATCGGGGTGATACCCCCTCGCTGCTTTATGAGGCGATAGAGGCCAGAGGTTTTTCTAGCATGCGCAGCGAAGCTATTCGTATGGTGGACGAGGGTCTCACCGATGAGGCCGAGTTCGACCGCGTTATGGGTTTTGACAGCTACACCCGCTAACGGACCCGAGCATGCCATTCATCCTCTATACCGCAATTGCACCGGATGGCAGTGCCAATCGGCGCAGCGGGCTGTTTGCAGATGTTGGCGTGCTTGACCAGGAGCTGACCCGTCGGGGCGAGGTGCTGGTGAACTTCACCAGTTTGCCAGGCTTTGTGGCGACCCTGCGCAATTTGTTTTTTGGCCGGGTCCGCCCGCTCGAAGGGGCTGAATTTGCACGCACCCTGTCACTGTATATCGAAGGTGGGGTGGACCTGCAGAGCGCCCTGGCAGACCTGGAAAAAAGTGCGACGTCGCTGGGTCTGCGCATGGCAATCCGCGATGTGCGTTTGGCACTGCTGAACGGCGTGCCCATCTCCGAGGCAATTGCCAACACAGCGCGTTTTCCGGCGGTCATTGCCAACCTCTCGCGTATTGGCGAGCATTCGGGCAATTTGGCTGAAGTGCTGGCCGATGCCGCGCTGTTCATTGAGCGAACCGAGGCCATCAAGAGCGCTGCCAAACGCGCCATCATCAACCCCTCTTTTACCCTGACCGTCATGATTGGGGCGATCTTTTTCTGGCTGACGATGGTGATTCCAAAAATGGCTGACCTGTTCAAAGCCATGGGCGACAAAAAATTGCCGCCTGAGACGCTTTTTTTGATGAATCTGGCCGAATTCATGGTCGTGTGGTGGTGGGCGGTGGCGCTTGTGTTGGCGGCAGTTCCAGTGGGCATCCTGGTGGGCCGGCAGGTGTCCGATCGTTTTCGGCTTGAAACCGACCGACTGGGTTGGCACCTGCCCATCATCGGACCGATGGTGGCCCTGTCCAACCAGGCCTACTATTTCCAGTATCTGGCGCTGATGTACAAGTCGGGCGTGGTCATCACCGAGGCGCTTGGCACGCTGCGCATGTCACTGACCAATCGCTATTTTTTGCAACGAACCAAAGGGGTGGAAGGCGAACTACGGGTTGGCATCCGGCTCAGCGCGGCGCTAACCAATACACGCATATTTACACCGCTTGCGCTGCGCGTTGTTGCGGTGGGTGAAGACACCGGCACGCTGGACACCCAACTGGCCCGCATGGCCTCTGTGTTCAGCAACCTGGTGAGCGCCCGGGTTGAGGTCATGGCCAAGTTGCTGGAGCCTGTATTGGTGATCTTCTTGGGCACGATCTTCGGCTTTTTTGTGCTCGCGGTGCTAGGGCCGCTGTACAGCATGATTGGTTCGATGGGTGCCGGAAACTGAGGCAGCACTAGTTATGAAACGTTATCTCAACCGGTTTAGAGTTCGCGGATTTACGCTGATCGAGATCACGCTGGTGATCATCGTGATGGGCATTCTGGCAGCCGCCATCACGCCGATGCTAGGCGGCGTGGTGGGCCGGGCCCAGGCTGACGCCGAACGCGCCAAATTGAAGACTTTGAAGGAGGCTCTGTTGGCCGATGCGCTGGAGAGGGGGGGGTTTGTGGACCCGCTGACCAATGCAACGGTGTTGGCCACCAACACACCGAACTCCTTTGTCGCAGTGCAGGCGGACCGTTATCTGCCCGCTTCGGCCAACGCCCGGGCGCTGGGTTTGCCATTGACCAGCGCGTTCAATAGCAACCTTGGCGACACCCTGGCGCTCAATACGGTGCCCCAATATTTTGACGGCCGACCGGCCTCGTTTCTCTATGATGTGCGGGCCGGTTTGACGCGAACTGTCGCCGGGGTCGCCGCCACGCCGATTGGGTTTTGTATTAACGCCAAGGAGGCCATGCTGACAGAAGCAGCGCCCTACTTGTGTCAGCGGGCGGTTGGCAGGGAGCCCACGGTCGCCGCTTGCCAGACCGCCGCTTCACCCGCCGACCTGAGAGTGCCAACCGCCATGGTGCTGGTCAGTCGGGGCAAGAATCGGCAGTTTGAGTTTGACAATCTGGAAGGCTATGTGGCCGATGGCACGGCGGCGCTGACGCCCAGTGATACGACACGCACCTACGAAAGCCCGAACCGGGGTGTCAATTACGCCCATGAGGCAGATTCGTATTACGACGATATCGTGGAGTCCATCAGCCTCTCGGAGGTGGTCATCGCCTGCCAGAAGCGCGGGATTTTTACTTCGCCCTGCCCGACTCTTGGCGATCGCCAGGTTCGGCTGGTCAACAGCAGTGCCGCAGCTATTTACTGGCTCAATGGCGGCAGCTGCACGATGGTGGCGGCCAACACGGAAATTTCAGATACCTGCGCAACCGGTACCCAGGCCATTGCAGTCAGGCTCAGCGCTGGTTGCGGTGGTGCAGTGCTGTTGGCCGCCACAACCCGCCTAGCCGCAGATGCCAATGGCGATGGCACGGCGGTGGTTGTGTGTTCAGCGGTAGCTTGCACAACCAATTGAGGGCAAAAATCATGCAAACCTTCACCCAAAAAACTCTCACCCAGGCCGTGCTGGTTGGTACGTTGCTGGCCGTGTCTGTGGTCGCTGCGATTGTCGCCCGGGCGCAGTTGAAGCAGACCGAGGCGGATGCCGCGCAGTTGACGCAGGCCGAGGCCGACTTTGTACGCCTGAAGGCCGATCTGGCGCTATGGAAGCAGGCTCAGAGCGCGAATGCCGAGATGGCCCTGCGACAGGAGCCGCTTGACCTGTTGGTGGCACTGCCACCTGAGCAGTTGCACGTATTGCCTCCGATATTGAACAAGGTGTTTGACCGTGAGGGCTATTTCTTGCTCAAACAATTCAAGTTCGAGTGGAAGTCCTCCATGGCGGGGGGCAGCACCGTTGCCAAGGCACCCGCACTGGCACATATCAGTCTGCAAGGCGACCGCACCTTGATTTTGAAAACTGCCGGGGTAAAGCCATGAAACCACAGGCCTTGTTGTTGCCCGGCATACCGCTGGTTCTGGCCGCCTTGGGCTGGTGGAGTTCCGCTAGCGTGGTGGTCAAACTGGTCAAGCATCAGCCGGCCCCGGTGGTGACCCAGATCACGCTACCACCGGGGATTGACTCGCTGCAACCCGCGGAGCAACGCCCGCCACTGGGCTATTTGGAATTGGCAGCCTTTGGCTTTACTGAGCCACCGAAAGTTGTGGCGGTAATTCCCAGGAAGCCGGCAGCCGGTGACCTCTACGTGGTTGATTCTGTGCTGTCGGGCAACAACTTTGACACCGCCATCATTGGTGATCTGACTGTGAAGGTGGGTGACAAACTTGACAAGACCTACACAGTGGCTGCGATTTCCCGCGATGGTGTCTGGGTGCGTGGCAAGGGCAAGCGGGCAGCACAGGAAAGGATTGGTTTCAGACCTTTCGCCGATGCACCCGAGCAAGCCATCGCAACAGTCACCACCACCCCACCCAAGGCAAAAATACCCGAGGCAGCGGTACCGATTGCACCAGACGGTTCGCGTGACTTCAGGCAAGTCTTGGAGTTGCTCAAGCTGTAGTTTTACAGCATGTACTTTTTACAAGAAGCTAAATATGCAAGTTATCAAACCACTCCTGCCCGAAGCTGCATCCGCCGCCAGACCGAGCGTGCTGGCACTGGCACTGGCACTTGGTTTGCTATTGAGCGGTTGTTACAGCACGGGCAAGCGCCCGGTTGATACCGAGCGTCATCCTGACGGTGTGCCCTCAAAAGCGTTGGACTATGTGCGCCCAGCCGCGCCGACATCACTGCCTGTGGCACAACGCCAGGAACCGGCGGTCACTGCGGTGGACCTCGCGTTCTCCCCCAGCAAACGCTATTCGTTCAAAGCCCAGGGTGTGCCATTGCGACTGGCGCTGGCGCAGTTTTCCCAGGCATTCCGGCTCAACATTGTGGTGGACCAGGATGCGGGTGGGTCGGTGTCGGTGGATGTCACCGATCTGTCGCTGGAACAAACCCTGGACAACCTGCTTGATCCACTGGGTTTGGGCTGGTGGCGTGATGGCACGGTGGTGCATGTAAGCCGCCGCGTCACGCGCAACTACATCGTCGACTACCCGCGCATCAAGCGCACTGGCAGCAGTAGTTCGGGGGGTAACGCGGGCGGCTCATCGGGTTCGGTGTCGTCGTCGGACTCGATGGACTTCTGGGGCGAACTGGAGAAGGAAATCAAGGACATCATGAAGATTCCGTTTGATGGTAAGTCGATGGAGGTCATCACCCGGAGATCTTCTGCCCGTGAATCCAAGGACGCTACCACCCTGCCAGCAAAAACCTATGGCGATGCGGCACCAGACTACATTCGCGACAGCGCGGCGGCTGACAAGGGCGAAAGTGTGACCACGACCAAAGAGCTGGACAAGTTCGACGGCAGCCTGGTTATCAACAGGAGCACCGGCATGGTGCAGGTCACCGCCTCGCCCAAATCACTGCGCCAGATTGACCTGTACATGAAACACCTGATGTCGCGCATGAACAAGCAGGTGTATATCGAGGTCAAAATCATGGAGGTGACACTGCGCAATGACAACGCATTTGGTATCGACTGGAGCAAGGTTTTGCAAGTCCGCAACGACAACGTGGTCGGTTTTACAACAGCCACGGCAGTAGGGTCCGCAGGTTCGCTGAGCGCGTTGGCACCCACTGGGACTTTGACACTCAATCCGTTTCACGGCCAGGCGATTTTGCAGGATGTGGTGGCAGCCATCAGCGCACTGGAGGCGCAGGGCGATGTGAAGGTGATTTCCCAACCACGCATTCGTACCCTGAACAACCAGCCGGCCATCATCAAGACCGGTACCGAGCGTACCTATTTCAGTTCAAGAACGACGATAACCAAAGGAGCCAACGGGGCGGCCGATACCCGTGAGGTGAGCGACGAGGCCAAATCTGCCATCGACGGGCTGATGCTGACGGTGGTGCCACAGATTGGTGCCAACAACGTGATTGCCCTTGATGTGACCCCATCAATGACCAAGATCATGGGCGAGTCGGTGGCCAAGTCGGGGCTGTCGTCGGCTCCGATTACCGAAACCAATCAGATGACAACGCTGGTGCGGGTGAATGATGGTGAGACCGCCGTGATTGGCGGCATGATCATCGAAGAAGAGTCAGAGTCTGCGCGTCAGGTGCCGGGCGTGGGCGATGTGCCCGGTGCTGGCTGGTTGTTCAAGAGCAAGTACAACAACCGCCTGCGCAAGGAATTGGTGATTTTTATTACCCCCCATGTAATCTCGGATAAATAGGGGATTCCGCCATGGATAGCTGTTATCACGCGCTGGGTTTCAAGGAGCCACCGTTTCGGATCACACCGGATGCAGACTTCTTTTTCCCGCAACCACAATACCTCACGGCAATCGGGCACCTGCGCTATGGCATGTTGACAGGTAGCTTTTCAGTCATTACGGGCGAGGTGGGTCTGGGAAAAACCCTGCTGTGCCGCTACCTGATGCGCAATCTGCCGGATGATGTGCGTACGGCGTTTGTGTTTAATCCGCAGCAAAATTTCCTGGAAATCATCAAGAGTGTGTACCACGACCTGAGCCGGGAAAGCACTGACTCCAATTCAGTTGCTGATGTGCAGACGCTTCTTTATGAAAAACTGATTGAAATCAACGGCACCGGCAAGCGGGTGGCCTTACTGATCGACGAGGCGCACCGGTTGAGCCCCGAGGTGCTTGAAGGGGTGCGACTGCTGTCGAACCTGGAGACCGACAAGCGCAAGTTGATGGCCTTGCTGCTCGTAGGCCAAAGCGAGTTGGAGCACACGCTGAAGTCGCACGATATGCGGGCGCTGCGCGAACGCATTTCGGTCTGGCACAGGCTGCAGCCATTTTCCCGTGCGGTCACTTTTGACTACATCCGGCATCGACTGAACTGCGCGCGCGTGAAGGGCAACTTTGGGCTGACCTTGCCGGCGTTGCAGGCGGTCCACTGGTACAGCAACGGGGTGCCCAGGCGCATCAACCTGATCTGCGACCGGGCCATGCTGATGGCTTTCGTGGACCAGCGCCCGCAGGTTAGCCTGGGCATGGTGCGCACGGCAGCCGCGGAGGTGCAGGGATGGGACGCTTGATCAAAATACTCAACCGGAGTTTGCCATGAGCATTGTCGATGATGCCTTGCGGGCACTCGGCACGTCGGAGCACCCGGATAAGGTACCTGCTGACCAGGCTGAGGCGCGCCGACTGGCTGCCCGCACGGTGGCGCATGAACTGTATGCCGGCAAGCGCGCGGGCGCGCGCAGCAAGCCTTGGCCGATGCTGGCTGCCGTGGCCCTGCTGATTTTGGGTTTAGTCACTTGGTGGTGGATGGATCGCACCGCCGCATGGATGCCGGGCACGGTGGTGGTGCCTGCCACGCAAAAAATATCTCAAACCCCTGCGGCGGCCCAAGTTGCATCCGCTGCTGCCCCCGTTGTCGCGGTGGCCGTTTCGGAGCCGGCACCGGTGCCTCAACCACCACTACCAGCTACCGATGCCGTACCGACCATGGCGACTGCAACACCCAATGCGCCTGTGGTGGCTGAGGCACCCGCCAAGCCCGCAGCGACTGCTGTCAGCAAGCCGGCGTCAGTCACCAAACCGAGCACCGCACAAACAATGGCATCGAAACGGGCAGTTGTCCCTGTCGCTGAAATCACGACAGCAGCCAGCGCGCACGCAACTTTTCCCGCCTTGGTGGCGTCGTCGCCCGCTGTTGGGGCCAGGGTGGATATGGTCCTCTCGGTCGATGACCGTGCTCATCGTGCGCTTGACGCGCTGAGCCGGGGCGATCTCAAAGAGGCCATGCAGCTGGCAGAGCAATTGATAGCCGTTCAGCCCGGGCGCTGGGAGGGGCACTATGTGATGGGTTCGGCTCTGCTGGCGAGCGGCAGCGTGCGGGAAGCCGAGGCGGTTCTTGGGCAGGCGCTGGTGTTGCAGCCCAGCTCTGCCAGTGTGTTGTTGCAAGCGGGCATGGCGGCACAAGAGACCGGGCAGTCAATCAAGGCCTTGGGCTTGCTGCGCCGCGCCAGTGCGGTTGCGCCAGATAATGCGGCGGTTTGGCTCAATCTGGGATATTCTGCCGATCTCGCGGGTGTCCGCGAGGAGGCGCAGGCCGCATACCAGCGCTATTTGAAACTCACCAACGCGCGCACCGGAACCGATAGTCAGCGCGCTTACGTGAGTGAACGTCTACAGTTTCTGGGTAAACACTGACCTCTGGAGAACACTGGCATGCATATATCAGCCCCTTTTGCGCCCAGTCTGGCCAGCCAGGATGCGGCTGAGTTGCATGACCAACTATTCCGCTATGCACAGGATTTGCAGGAGTTGATGTGGCAGTACGCAGAGCTCCAAAGCCGCCATCAGAAAATGCTGATGGCAATGCGGCATGGCGAACATGGTGCCGATCTGCTGTTCAACGCAATGCTCCAGGCCACAACGTTGTATCTAACGACCGATCCCCAAGGGAAGATCACTTTTGCCAGCCCTGGCCTTGACTGCGCACCGCTCAAGCAGAGCCGCTCACTCACCGGGCAGTCGGTCAGGCAATTGGCGCCGCCCGGCGGGCAGGGAGAAATGGATGTGCTCCTGTCGCACCTGTCAAAAAATGCGGCCAGCAACTCAATCTGGCACGGTCGACTGGCGTTGCCTGTTGACAAGCCGGACAAACGCCTCGTTGAAGCGCTGATCATGCATGTCAATAGTGACGGTCTGCCCCAGATTTATTGGTTCCTGGCGGATGCGGTGGACCGCAATTTCGGTGCATTGGACATCAAAAAATGGTTCACATTCTTTGATGCAAGCCCCGACGGCCTGGTCATCACCAACGCTGCGGGGAAGATTGAAGCGATCAATTCAACCTGCTCAAGCATCACCGAGTTCGGTGAACCGGAGGTTTTGGGTTGCGATCCTGGAGTATTTGCTGCCGGACTGCATGATGCGGCTTTCTTCAATAGTTTTTGGCAAAGTCTGCACATCTCTGGTTGCTGGACCGGTGAATTGTTCAATCGGCGCAAAAGCGGGCAGGTTTTCCTGCTGTCCATGACGGTCAAGGCAATCAGGAGCACTGACGCTGAAGTGGTTGGCTACATCGCTGCGTTTGACGACAAGTCGGTGCGAGCACAGGAACCTCGAAAGCCGGAACGACTTGCACTTCACGATGCCCGGACCGGTTTGCCTGACCGGCGTCTTCTGAATATGCACATGACGCGAGCCATGATCGATGCGAGCAACCAGCGCCGCAAGCTGTTTGTACTGTGGCTTGAACTGGATCAATTTAACGCACTCAATGACGAACTCGGCGAGGCCATTGGTGACCTGGTGCTGCAGCAGGTCAGCGCGCGCCTGCAAAGCGCGGTGCGGCGCACAGATACCATCGCGCGTATTGGTGAGTATCGGTTCGTGGCCCTTCTGAGCAGCGTTGACAACCAGGCTGATTCCGAAAAAATAGCCAATGCCATGCTGTTTGCCCTGTCTGCCCCGGTCCATGTCGGTTTTCATAGCTTGGACCTCAATCTCAGGATCGGTGGGGCCTGTTACCCATCAGACGGCGATGACATTGCGGGCCTCATGAACCATGCGCAGGCTGCAATGCAGGAGGCAAGACGGGTGGACCAATCCATTGGTTTTCTCAAACCCGGTCTAGCGCCATGAAGCGATGGATGTTGGCAAGTGGCGCGTTTTGGTTGTGCCTGACGGCGCAAGCACAACCGTTGTGCCTGCAGCAAGCGGCGGCGCATTACAAACTGCCTCTGGATCTGCTTAGCGTCATCCTCAAAGTTGAAGGGGGGCGACCCGGCTTGGCGGTGCGCAACACCAACGGCAGTTTCGACCTGGGACCGATGCAAATCAATTCGGTCTGGCTCAGTACTCTGCGGCCGCACGGTATCACCCTGGCGATGTTGCGTGATGACTATTGTGTCAATGTGGCAGTCGCAAGCTGGATTCTGGCACGCGAACTGCAGCGCCTGCCAGCCCATCCGAGTCGGGGCCAGATCTGGCAGGCAACCGGCAGCTATCACTCGCGCACGCCGGAACACAATTACCGCTACGCCACCCGGCTCTGGCAGCAACTGAAGATGCAGCCCAAGCCATGACGTCGTCCCCCACTACGCACCTGAAGCTGTGGCTGCTTGGCGGCTTTGAGGCACAGCGGTTCGGCCAAACTGTGGATGGCTTCACTTATGCCAAGATGCGTGCCTTGCTGGCGTATTTGGCTGTTGAGAACATGCGAACCCACAGTCGGGACACCCTGGCTGACTTGTTTTGGGAAAATTGTGACGCCGTGGACGGCCGCGGCAATCTGCGGCGAACACTGTCAAATTTGCGCCGAGTGCTTGAACGCCCGGGCAGCTCACCGTTGTTTGCAGTCAGTAAAAACACCATCCGGTTTTTGCCCTATTGCTGGGTCGATTCGGTCTACTTTCAAGATCAGGCTAGCGTTGCCTTAGGGGCGGCCACGATCGACGGTGCTTACATGGAAAGTGTCGCAGCGTCGTACACCGGCGAATTTTTGAGCAACTTGACGGTGAGCGACAGCCCAGGCTTTGAAGAGTGGCTAACCATGCAACGCGGCAAACTGCGTCGCCTGGCATTGGCCCTGCAAGATGCCGCGTGCCGTGCGTATGAACAGGCGGGCGATGGCCAAAGGGCCATACGGTGTGCCGCGCGCTTTGCAGAACTTGATCCGTTGAACGAGGAGGTTTGCCGTCGGGTCTTGCGTTTGCATCACAAGTTCGGGCAACCAAGCGCAGCCATTTTGCACTATCAGAACTTTTGTCAATTGCTCGAAACCGATCTGGGAGTTGCTCCGTCCGCAGAAACACAGAAACTGGCTTTGGACATCAGCGCACAGGCTGTGCACCAGCCGAGCAGCCAGCCGCGCAGCGAGCGGTATCAAGTTAGCGCCCTGTATTGCGACTACCAATTGAGTAGCGGCGTCGACCACGAGCATGCAATGACACTGGTGGCTCAGACGAGAGCACATGCTTTGGCAATTCTCGAACGCCTGCAAGCGTATGTGGTGGTCACGCAGCACAGCGGCCTGTTAGCCTACTTTGGATATCCGATGGTAAATGAAGACGCTGCGCGCAACGCGGTTCAAGCCGGTTTGCTGTTGGCGACGCACTCTATGGGCGGTCTCCATTGGCGCGCCGGTGTGCACACTGGACTGGTGATCGCCAAAGGTGAGCGCCCCGATTCGGTTGGCATATTGACGGATACTGTTATCTCGTTAGCGCGAAGTGCAGCCGCTAACGAGCTCGTCATCAGCCAACAGGCGTTTCGACTGGTCAACGGCTATTTTGAGTGCCAGCGGCTGCGCACCCAAATGGAAGTCGATCACCGGGACGCTTTGACGCTTTATAAGGTGTTGCGCGATACCGGTGCGCACAGCCGCTTGGATGCGGCAAAGCAATCAGGGGCAACGCTGACACCCCTGGTCGGGCGTGAAGACGAGATTGAGCTTTTGATGAGTTGGTGGCGAATGAGTGTGCAGGGACAGCGTCAATGTGCGCTGATTCTAGGCGAGCCGGGTATAGGAAAATCCCGGCTGTTGCTGGCGTTAAAGAGTCGTTTGCAGACCGCCCGCCACTATGTTTGGGAGCTTAGGTGTCGGGCGCAGTTTTCCGAGACCGCCTTATATCCATTTGCGACCCTGATTGAAACACTGCTGGTCCTTGATGCGACGCAGTCTCCGGCGGTTAAGTTCGTCCGCTTGGCAAGACTGGTTGAGCGCGTGTACCCAGCCATGGCGGCATCTGCCGTGCCTTTGCTGGCACAGCTCCTGTCTCTACCGCTAGCCGAGCATTACCAGCCTATTCAGCAGGGGGCCACAGCGAAGCACATCGAGGCAACCACATCAGTTCTGCTTGCACTGTTGCCCATGCTCAGCCAGAGGCAACCGGTGCTGTTGGTCTGGGAAGACATGCAATGGGCCGATCCCTCTACCTTGACATTGCTGGCCCGGTACATGGCGCTGCAGCAAGATGAACCCTTGTTGATGCTCCTGAGCGCGCGCCCCGGTTTTCGACCGCCTCAGGGACTGCCGATGGGTAACACGCTTGCGCTCGGACCGCTGGACGATCGGCACGTGCGGGCTATGATCGCGGCGCTGCAGTCAGAGATGGATGAGGCGGTTGTAGCCCGTATCGCGGCACGGACGGATGGCGTACCGTTGTATGTCGAAGAGATGGTGAAAATGGGATTCGTGGGCAAGGTTATGCGTGTGCCGTATTCCCTGCGCGACATGTTGGCGCTGCGCATGGCCCAGATGGGAAGCGCCAAATATACCGCGCAACTTGCAAGTGTTTTGGGGTGCGAATTCACTCTGGAAATGTTGCAGACCCTGTTTGCGCCAAGTCGCCACCGGTTTGAGAAAGAGTTGAGTGCCTTGGTGGAGCAAGGCGTATTGGTGCAGAACGGTGTTGGCGCCTTTGCGTTCAAGCAAACTCTCATGCGCAATGCGCTCTATCAGTGTCAAACCAAGGTTGACCGACAGGCAATGCACCGAAGTGTCGCTCAGTGCCTGCTGGCAGACTTCAAGCCACTGGCCCAGGCTCAACCCGAATTGGTGGCGTGGCATCTGTCAGCGGGGGGATTGCCCCAGGAGTCCATAGACCTTTGGGTAAAAACCGGGGATCTCGCAATAAGCCGCTCTGCGCTGGCCGACGCTTATGCCTGTTTCATGCACGGTGTGCAATTGTTACCGGCGTTGCCACCCAATGCCGCGCGCGAACAATTGGCATCCGCCCTGTGCAGGAGACTCGGTAAAGCACTGGTAATACTCAATGGTTTTGGCCCGAGCGAGTTCGCTCGGGCCTATCGCATGGCACAGCGGTTGGTGTCCACGAGTGTGAGTTGTGGCGGTTACCAGGTCGGCGAATTCGACTAAGGAAATGAGGGAAAGTTTAGACGATTGATGGACGATGGCCCACTACATTTTGTAACGGTTGGGCCAAGGTTTGTCATTCTTCATTCATTGAAAGGTTTTATATGCACTTGCTTGAAATGCTGATGGTCACGCGAATATGCGGCGGCGGCAATGTGAGGATCGTTGTATGAACCAAGTCAACAAGATTTCTACGGTCGATTTCAACGAGCAACAATTTGACGACTTGTGTGGCTGGATTGAGAGCAACCTTGACAATCCGATTGGATGGCAGGAATTGTTTGAGCAAAGCGGGCTGGATTTTCAGGGAATTCAAAAACTTTTCTACCTGTACGCTGACACCACGCCCATGACCTGGATTCGGAGCAGGCGCGAGGTAAAAATGGGGGGAAATGTAAACAGGCGAACAACATTGAGCTTAAAGAAATCTGGCTAATTCATTCGGCAGTAATTTTGTCCGCTGTCGCCCAACCAGAACCGTCAGCAGGTAATCAGGAGTTCCTCCAGCGCCCCGGATACATCGGACGTTGTCAAGGTGTTCATGTCGGTGTCGCTGCAGTCGGATTGACTGGAAAGCCGCTGTGACTGCATTTCAATGCAACGCTCATACACGTTGCGGACAAAGCGCCCATTGGAGGCAGTTTGTCCCGCATCGAAGAGGCACTGCAGGTTTCCCTCCAGTATCGACTTGGCAGGCCCGTCCAGCGCGTACTCTGAATTCAGGCAGAAGGACTCGAAAATCTCCAGCAGTTCGGCAGGGTTGTAGTCATCGAACTCGATGTAGTGGTTAAAGCGCGAGCGCAGCCCCGGGTTGCTGTTGATGAACGCATTCATCGGTTCGGTATAGCCCGCCACGATGACGACCAACTGATCGCGGTGGTCTTCCATCGCTTTGAGCAGTGTGTCAATCACTTCATGACCAAAGTCGTTTTCACTGCTGCTTTGTGCCAGTGCGTAGGCCTCGTCAATGAACAGCACGCCGCCCAGGGCGGACTCAATGACCGCGCGCGTCTTGATTGCGGATTGCCCGACATAACCTGCGACCAGACCAGCGCGGTCCACCTCCACAATGTGCTTGCTCGCAATGATGCCCAGGCTGTAGTACACATCGGCAACGATGCGCGAGACGGCGGTCTTGCCGGTGCCGGGGTTACCCGTAAAGACCAGGTGCTGTGAAAAACCGGTCGCCACCTTGTGCCCGGCCTTCTCGCGTTCGCGTTGCATGTGCACAAAGTCAAATAGCCTTTGGACCTGCTTTTTGACGCGGCCCAGTCCGATCATCCCTTTGAGCATCTTCATGGCCGCGTCGTAGCTTCCTGCACAGGGGTCGACGGCGGGCAGAGGTTCTCCCAGGCCGGTCTCCACATCGTGTGGAAGAATTTGCTGTAATTCCGACTTTGAAGCCCCCCGCATCGCAAAGACACGTTGCGCCTGCGCTTCAATGATTTTTTCAAACAGGTTGCGCACATACCGCGCATTGCCGAATCGCTCGCGCTGCAGGTGGATATCGCGGGCAAATACCTTCAACAGTCCGGAGTGAGTGGACTCCGTCAGTGTGTAGGTGTGGCTGGTGCAAAAGTTCAGCAAAATTTGCAGCAACTCTGCAGGCGTGTAGTCAACAAAGTGCAAATAGCGGTTAAAGCGAGAGCCCAGGCCCGGGTTGGCCTGGATGAACGTCTCCATGTCGGCGGTGTAGCCCGCGACGATCACGACCAGATCATTGCGATGGTCTTCCATCATTTTCAGAAGTGTTTCGATCGCTTCCTTGCCAAAGTCCTGCGCACCACCACGCGCCAGCGCGTACGCCTCGTCAATGAACAGGATGCCGCCCAGCGCTGACTCTGCCAGTGCTTTGGTCTTGAGCGCGGTTTGTCCGATGTAGGGCGCGACCAGTCCGGCTCGGTCGGTTTCAACCACCTTGTCGGTCTTCAAGATTCCCAGACGCAGGTACAAGCCGGCAATAATTCTTGCAATGGTGGTCTTGCCTGTTCCAGGGTTGCCCAAGAAAACCAGGTGTCGTGAGGGCCAGACCGGTACCCGCAGCCCCTGCTGGGCGCGCAGCTTCTGGACATGGATATAACTTGCCTGGCGCATAACTTCCTGACGAACGGCGTCAAGCCCAACCAGGCCGGAAAAGGCATCTTCAAGATACTGCGCAATCGACACATCGCGTGCGACGGGATGCTCGCACACCGGCTGGAAACCCGCGCCAGTCTGCAAATGTGCATGGTCCTCCAGATGGCCTGAGGTTTTATCGCGCAGTTTGGCCAGACGGTCCTTTGCCTGTGCAAAGTCCTGCCGAGATGCCGCTTCGTACATCAAACGGGCTTGCTCCAGGTCCAGCGGCACACCCAGGCCGTTCTCATAAAGCCAACCCAGGTTATTGCAGGCTTCTGCGTAGTCCTTGGCCGCTGCCAGGCGGTTCCAGTGGGCGCTGGCTGCATAGTCCACCGGCACGCCAAAACCGTGTTCGAAAACCAGTCCGAGTGCGCATTGGGCCTCCGGCATGCCTTGTTGTGCGGCCAATTTATACCAATGCAGAGATTGCGCTTGGTCAAACGGAATGCCACGGCCATTGGCGTAGGCCAGGCCCAGGTTGTACTGGGCTAAATAGTCACCCTGCTCTGCTGCCCGGCGGAACCACAGAACGCCTTCACTCGGGTCGAATGGCACACCGCCACCGGTTGCATAGTGAAAGCCGAGTTGCCGTTGTGAGGGCGCATCACCGAGGTCGGCAGCCAAGCGCAGGCGCCGAACACCCTCGGCTTCGTCTTTGGCAACTCCACGCCCGTGCAAATGGGCGAAGGCGAGGTAGCGCTGCGCCTCGGCGTGTCCAGAATCCGCCGCACGGCCGAACCATTCGGCCGCGAGGGCGTCACTTTTGACCACCCCCATGCCCCTGGCATAACGCTGCCCCAAGGTGAACTGCGCCTCGCAGTCCGGCTTGGCGACGAGGCCACCCTGGGCCAGCAGCCTCAGCTCTGCGACGGGCAGTGATCGGTAGGACATTGCGGATAGTTGTAGTTGTTTCCAATAATAATTGATAAAATGTAATAAAAAATATAAAAATTAGAGTCTATTCATCAATTTTTAAATGACTTGATGAAAAAGTGCAGGGCAAGACTGCAGTGCATGGTGGCAATAGGCTGGGTCGACTGGCCGTTTATTGAGGGATCGGTGATGAATTTCAAAAGTAAATTGGGTTCTATTGGCGTACTGCTCGTCACGTTGTGTTTCATGCGTGGTGCCTTTGCGCAGGAAACGGTCTACCGTTTCTCGCCGGTGAATCAGTGGGACATCAATAAAACGGCCGCTTACTGGAATCCGATCATTCAGTACGTGTCTCAAAAAAGCGGGGTCAAGCTGCAACTGAAAATCGGGCGCACCTCGGCCGACACGACCAGTTATGTGCTGGCGCAAGAGGTCGAGTTCATCTTTTCCAACCACTTGTTCAGTCCCGAGCGTGAGGCCCTGGGCTGGAAGGTTTTCGCCCGCCGCCAGGCGCCCGAGTTGATGGGGCAAATTGCCGTTCCCGCCGACTCACCCATTACCCGGTTGGAGCAACTCCAGGGGCAGGAAGTCGCGTTTGCCGGACCGGAGGCTTTTATCGGCTACAAATTGCCCTATGCCCACTTCTTGGCACAAGGGATTGATATCAAGGTGGTTTTCGCTGGCAACCAGAACGCGGCGATTGCGCAGATGTTTGCCGGCAAGGCACGCGCCATCGGCAGCAACTCGATGCTGATCGAGGGTTACGCGGCGCGGGAAGGCAAAAAGTTTCGGGTGTTGTGGACGTCCCCCGGTTACCACGACCTAGCCCTGATGGCGTCGAGCAAAGTGCCGGAGAGTGATGTCAAGGCGGTTGCCAAGGCCTTCCTCAACATGCACAAGGACCCCACCGGCAAGGAGGTTTTGCACAAGGCGACTGACGATGTCGGCCTGGAGCAGGACGCCTTTTTCGTTCCCGCCAGCGGCAGCGATTACGCCAACTACCGCAAGTTCTACACCAACGCGCCAGCCATACTGCGTTGAAGCCCTGATCCGCTTGCCATGAACGGCCTCAAGAAATTGCTCCCGCAATCGCTGGTTACACGCCTGTATTTGCTGTATGCGACGAGCCAGCTTTTGTTTCTTGGTGTGGGGGTGGCACTGTTTTACCAGTACCAGTTTTTGCGCGCGATGGAAGACGCGCAGCAGGCCGCCATCATGCTGATCGAAGTCACTGCGCAAACAGTAACCGACAGTGCAGTCATTGGCGACTACGACACCATCAAGCGCATGCTGGACAAATCGGTCTTGCGCTCATCCTTCGCGTCGGCCACTTACATCGACATTGGTGGCGGAATCATGCGCAGCGAAAGCAGTGCGGCCCACGAGGGCTCGGCCCCCCATTGGCTGCAGCAAACCGTGGAGCGCACGCTCTCCGACATCAACCGAAACATCTCGGTGGGAGGGCGGGACTATGGCGTCCTGCGCCTGCGCTTTGATGTATTCAAAATCGCAACGGAGTTGTGGGACATGCTGCTTATGGCGCTGGCCTTGTCCCTGATCAGCCTGGGGGTTGGCATGGCGCTGATCTGGCTTCCGCTGAAGCGCTGGTTGGGCACGCTGGATCGGGTGCAGCTGTACGAGCAAGCGACCCATCGGGACCAGGATGCGGCTGCCGCTGCGCTGATTGCCGACGTGCCGATTGAGTTTCGCTCCACTTTCGAGGTACTGAATCGCACAGCGACGAGCTTGCGCAGCGAACTCAGCGCCCGCGAAAAGGCCCTGGTTTCGCTGCGCGGGGTTCTGGATGGTTTGGCCCCGGCGACCAACCAGGCCACGGCGGCGAGCGAGCAGGATATTGCTGCGTTATCGGCTAACGTTGCCCGGCTGGTCCAGGAGCGCGAGGCAGGGCGCATCGACCTGGAACAGGCGCGCGATGCCGCAGAAGCGGCAAACCGGGCCAAGAGCCGTTTCCTGGCGACCATGAGCCATGAAATCCGCACTCCGATGAACAGCTTGCTGGGCATGGCGCAGGTGCTGCTGCGTCCCGATGTGCCGGAGTCGGAGCGGATGCACTATGCACGCATCATTTTGAACTCCGGGCAGACGCTGCTGGCGCTGCTGAACGACATCTTGGATTTGTCAAAGATCGAGGCCGGCAAGGTAGAGCTCGAAGTCTTGCCACTCGATCCAGCGCAACTCATTGCGGAAGTTCGCAGCCTGTTTGTGGAAATCGCCGGAGCCAAGGGTCTGCTGCTGGAGTGCCAATCCAGTGTTACGGCCGGGCACTATCTGGGCGACCCGATTCGCCTGCGCCAGATGCTCTCCAACCTGGTGGCCAACGCTGTTAAATTCACGGAGCACGGCCACATCCGTATTGAAGTGGGTGAAGTGGACAGCGCTGCAAACGCCGCGCAACAGGCCGCGGCGCACACGGTGTTGCTCGAGTTCAGCGTCGCCGACAGTGGAATCGGCATTGCGCCTGACCAGCATCGACTGCTGTTCCAACCGTTTTCACAAACCGACAGCAGCATCACCCGCAACTATGGCGGCAGCGGGTTGGGGTTGTCTATTGTGTCGAGCTTTGCCGCGCTGATGGGTGGTGAAGTCGGCGTCGACAGCGCGCCAGGCAAGGGGTCACGCTTTTGGTTTCGCATTCGCGCGCAGCGGTTGCCAGCGGATCAGAACGTGCTGGTGCATGAAGATGTCACGAAAGAAGCGCTGATACCCGTGCCATGTGCAGACAAGCCCTTCGATCCAACACACATTGCAGCAATGGTGAACGAATTGGTGCCGCTGCTGGTGCAAAAGCGATTCACAGCCATCGGTCGCTTCAGGGCCTTGCAGGATGCTGCTGCAGGTACCGTGCTTGCAACGGAGATCAATGAAGTAAGCCGGCTGATGGAAGGGTTTCAATTTCCTGCGGTGCTGGATCGATTGCACGCGCTGGCGCGAACTTATCAATGGGAGACACAACTGTGACCGTGACGCAACCCACCATTCTGGCGATCGATGACACGCCTGCCAATTTGCTGACACTCGGGGCCGCATTGGAGGCCGACTTTGACTTGCGGATTGTGACCTCGGGGTCGGCCGGGCTGACATTGGCACAAGAGATTACACCCAGTCTCGTTTTGTTGGACATCATGATGCCGGAAATGGACGGGTATGAAACCTGCAGGCGTCTCAAGGCCAACCCCTTGTTGCGCAACATCCCTGTGATTTTTGTCACCGCTGCCAGCGAACCCGGCGCCGAGAACACGGGCCTGGCACTGGGGGCAGCAGACTTCATCACCAAGCCCATCAACGTGGCTGTTGCACGACAACGGATTTGCAATCTGATTGAACGCGAGGACTTGCGCAGGGAGGTGGAGGCCCGGCGCGATCAACTGGAGCTACTGGTTCAGACTCGCACCGAGGGCTTATCGATTGCGCTGGAGGCAGCAGAGGCCGCCAGCCGGGCCAAATCGGTCTTTCTGCGCAATATGAGTCACGAATTGCGCACACCTATGACCGCCATTTTGGGCATGACCGAGCTGGCCGTGCGCCGCGCCACCGACCCCAAACAGGCTGCACAACTGGGCAAGCTGAAAGCCGCCGCCACCCAGTTGCTAACGCTCATTACCGACGTCGTTGACATTGCTGCATTGCAGGCCAATCGGCTTACCCTGACCAACGGCAATTTTCGACTGGGCAAAGTGTTGGAAAAAATGAATGACCTGTTTGGCGCCGAAGGGGTCAAAGCGGGCCTCAATCTCCAGATCGGGGCAGAGCCGTCCGTGATGGAATTGCCCTTGCTTGGTGACGCAATGCGCCTGGAGCAGGTGTTGCAGAGCTTGATTGGCAATGCGCTCAAATTTACCGCGCGAGGCAGTGTCAGTGCAAGGGCGCTGCTGGCCGAGGAACGCCCACTCTACACGGTCATTCGCTTTGAAGTTCGCGACACCGGTTTGGGCATTGCGCAGGCCGATCAGTTGCGCATATTCAACTTGTTTGAACAGGCCGATGGCACGCGCAGTCGCCGCTATGGTGGCACCGGACTTGGGTTGGCATTGTGCAAACAAATAATTGGCTTGATGGGAGGCTCCATTGGCGTGGAGAGTGAGCCTGGCGTGGGTTCGCTGTTCTGGTTTACGGTTCGGCTGCGCAAGTTGGCCGGCGATTGAGCGCTCACGAAAAAAACGCATTGGCATGCCGGGCACGCGCCTCAATCCTGCCAAAAAGCGACTGGCTGCCTTCATTCCATACCAAGCCGAGCTTGCTGCAGGCCGCCGCCGAAATATAGGAAACATGGTTGGAGTCACTGCCGCCTGACAGTTCCAGCGCGTTGCTCAGCACTTCTGCCACGTGAACGATAGGCACCAGAAAACTCTCACCCATCCCGTCGGGAGCATGGTGACCTCCAATTGCCGCACAGATGTCCGGCGGCAAACCCCAATGCTCGGCCAGCCACCAACCGACGGTCGCGTGGTCCACACCAAAATGCTCACGCTCAAGTTGCTCAACGCCAACATTGCGCGCAGCAGCGTCCAGGCAGCAGTGGCGAAATGTGTCTGGCTCCAATGCCTGAAACCAGAACTGTCCGATGTCGTGCAGCAGTCCGGCGATCAGACTGGAGTCCACTGAAATTGGCAGGTCCACATGCGCCGCAATCTCTTCGCAGCAGACGCCGACAGCAACACTGTGCTGCCACAGCGTGACACCCGTGTCGTCGGCAACCATGTTTCTGACGAAACTTTGCAAGCTGCCAATGAGTGTGATTTGCCGCACACGTGTCATTCCGATCAATGATGTGGCGGTGTAAATATCGGTGACGTCGGCATCGCGTCTGGCGCGAACGGCTGCCCGGTTTGCGACGGACAAAACCCGGGCGGCAATGATGGGGTCGTGGTTGATGCAGCGCACCAGTACCTTCAGATTGCCGTCCGGATTGTCGATTGTGGCTAGGATTTCGGCCACGGTACGCGGAAAACTCGCCAGTGAATCACTGCCTTGGACAACCTGGCTTCGTTCGAGCGGTAGTTTTGTCATCATGCGCTCCGGTAGCCTAGGACCTGATCAAACAGGGCTGCGGTGTTCGCGTCAGAAAAATCCGCCGCTTCAAAAATTTTGATGATGCGCCGCGCCGCCATGGCGGCATCAATGGCGACCTGCTCGTCCGAGCGTGTGTCCGGCATGAGGACAAAAATAAACTCCACGCGGTGAGCCAGTAGCTGATTCAAATTTTCTTCTGTCAACGCGTGCCCGGCAGGCAAACTGAAGCCAACTGATCCACCGCTGACCGCGTTGGCCGGGGCGCCTAAAACCATGCCATCTTTGGCCTCAACAATTGGAATGTAGTGGTGTCGGGTTCGCATGGTATGGGTCTCGCATTAGGCAGCTGGAAGCTGCAGGATGACGGTGGTTCCCAGGCCGGGTGTGCTGTTGACGAGCAGGTTGCCGTGGTGCAATTCGATAATCTCCTTGACGATGCTCATCCCCAGCCCGGTCCCTGGCACGGTGCCTGATGTATCGGCTCGAAAGAAGCGCTCGGTCACCCGCCTGACTTGTTCGGCGCTCATGCCAATGCCATGGTCTACTGTGCGGATGGCTATCAGATTGGCGCTACTGGCAGGTTCGATAAAGATTTCTACTGCAGCACCTGCAGGCGAGTACTTGTAGGCGTTGGACAGCACATTCAGAATGGCTTGTTGCGTCTTTTTGCGGTCGACCATGACGTGCATGGCTTTACTGGAGCTGGTCACTGCGGGCGCTTGCCGACCGGCTGGAAGCCGGAAGTCGCTGACGGTTTTGCGAACCAACTGCGCGACGTCTGTAGACACCAATTCAAAGTCTTTTCCCCGACGTGCTTCAATGCGTGCCAAGTCCAGCAACTCGTTCAGGATGGACGCCATCAGTTCCGATTGCCGGAAAATAATGCCCGTGAATTCCTTGCGGCTGACTTCATCGAGACTTTGCGTCAGCAGGACTTCGGCGAAGCCATAGATGCTGGCCATGGGTGTGCGTAGTTCGTGTGCTGCGGTGGACAGAAAATCACTTTTCATCTGGTCGACTTCCGTTTCGTGCGTCACATCCCGCAAATACAGGATTTGTGACACCGTGCCAGAAGTACTCAATCGGCATCCCACTTCGAGCACGCGCCGTGCGGGCAGGGCCAGTTCCAACAATTCGCGCTCGTCGGCGTGTCCCGCCGAGGCGCTCTCACGTAAACGCGCAACGCCCTTGAATCGTCCTGTGGGCAGGCACTGGCGCGCCAGAAGCTCGGAGAACGACTGTTCACTGACGCCTGTGATGGCGGCAATTTCTATTTGGGTCAGACTGAAGAACGCCGGACTGGCGTAGTTGACCCGTCGTTCCGCGTCAAAGGATACAAAGCCGTCAGGGCTTAGCTGGAAAATGGCATTCAGTAGTTCAGTGCGCACGCCCAGTGCCAGCTCGCCCGCTTTGCGCTCGCTGATGTCGGTGAAACTGCCCACCATGCGCAGGGGCTTTCCGTCTGCATCGCGCTCCACCACATTACCCCGGTCCAGCACCCACACCACGCGGCCGTCGTGCAGTCGCATGCGGTGCTCACTGTGGTAAAGGCCTTCACCTGCCAGGCACACTTGCAGCCGCTGCAACACGGTCTCCCGGTCCAGGGGATGCAACAATTCGGCGAAAAACTCCACCGGATGCTGCAGGTGCGCAATGTCGAGTCCGATGATTTCGCACCAGCGGCTGTTGTGGGTTACCTCGCCCGTTGGAATGTTCCAGTCCCATACGCCTTCGCCTGTCGCGTCCAGCACATAGCGCAAGCGCCGCTCGCTTTCTTCCAGCCGGCTCTGGGTGCGTTTGAGTTCGCTTACGTCATTGGCAATGACCAGTATCTGCTTTTGCCCTTCCGGCGTGATCAGCGGTTTCTTGATGGATTGGTAGTAAGTCACTTCGCCGGTGGCTGCGTTGGTGGACTCCTCCATCACCACTTGCGTCTGTGACTGTGACATCACCTCGCGTACATTTTGCAAATAGAACGCCACTTGCTCGGTATTGGGGTTGAACGCCCCGTCGTCCTTTCCGACCAGATCTTCGGGCGTTGTTCCATACAGGCTAGCCAGGGCACGGTTGCCGATGAGGAATTTTCCATCCCAGTCTTTCATCAGGATGATGCTCGGGTTTTCATCAATCACCGTGCGCAGCAAGGTGTTCGGATCAATTGCTGGTGTTTTTGCGGTATCGGTGCTGCGTTTCATACAGTGGTTTCGGCGGTTGGTTGCAGCAGATTCTCGCTGCCGTTGCTTGCGGGCAGCCACAGCGTGACGGTGGTGCCGTTCCCCAAGGCGCTGGTGATATCGATCTTTCCCCGGTGCAGCGTGATGATTTCCTGCGCGATGCTCATGCCCAGGCCGGTCCCCGGCACCTTGCCAGAACTGTCGGCACGGTAAAAACGTTCAAAGACGCGCGCTGTTTGTGCGGGTGTCATACCAATGCCATGATCCGCAATACGAATACCCTGCATGGGTTGGGTGGCCTCGTCTGGCGGGGAGTCCAGCAGTTCGATCTGTACCCCACTACCAGCAGGCGAATACTTGTAGGCGTTGGACAGCACGTTGAGCACCGCTTGCCGAACCTTGGTGTGGTCAGCCATCACTGGCAGCGACGCGCCCATGCCAGTCAGGGTGGGCGCCGCGCGTCCTGCAGGCGGTTTGAATGCATGCACCACCTCTTCGATCAGTGGCATTAACGGCGTGGCTTCATACACAAAATCCTTGCCCTTGCGTGCTTCAATGCGGGCCAAGTCGAGCAATTCGTTCAGGATCGATGCCATCAACTCCGACTGCTTGTAGATGATGGCAAGAAATTCGCGCTGGCTCGGGGCATCGAGTTCCTGTGTCAGCAACACTTCGGTAAAGCCATAGATGCTGGCCATGGGGGTACGCAACTCATGTGCAGCGGTGGACAGGAACTCGCTTTTCATGCGGTCCACCTCGGCCTCAAAGGTGATGTCGCGCAGATAGAGAACCTGCGACACACTGTCTGTCTGGGCTTCACGCAAGCCCACTTCGAGCACGCGCTTGCTCGCATCGGCCAGTTCGAAAATCTGTCTGGATCCGCTGCTGGCGTTTTTTTCCATGGCGCGCAAGGCCGCCACGCCGCAAAACGGTGCCCCAGGTTGACACAGGTTGGCCAGGCGTTGCGAAAAACCGGATTCGTTGAGCCCCACTATCTCGCGCTCTTCCAGTGCAGTCATCCGGGTAAATGCGGGACTGACATATTTGACACAGCGGGCGTTGTCAAAGGACACGAATCCGTCAGGGCTCAGGGTGAATATGGCATTGAGTTGCCCGGCATGTTCTCGCTCGCTTTGTTCGGCGGCGCGCCGCTCGGTAACGTCACTGTGTGAGCCCGACATCCTTAGCGCTTTGCCGTTGGCGTCGATCAACGCGCGGCCGCGATCCAGAATCCAGATGTAGTGACCATCCTTGCACCGCATGCGATGTTCGCATTGGTAAAAGTCGGTCTCGCCCCGCAGATGACGTTGCAACTCGTGCATGGTGTGCTCCAGGTCATCCGGGTGCACACGGCTGATCCACGCGTCAACGTGGCCTCCGATTTCATCACTGTGGTAGCCCAGCATGGACTTCCATCGCTCAGAAAAGAACACCTCGTTGGTTTGCGGATTCCAGTCCCAGATGCCATCATTTGCGCCGCTCACTGCCAACTCCCAGCGCTGCTCACTGTCTGCCAGAGCCTGTGCGGTGTTTTTGAGCTCGGTAATGTCAATGCGGTTGCCCACAATGTAGCCGCTTGGCGTGCGGTGTTCCACAATCAGCAGCCAGCGGCCATCTGTCAGGCGTTGTTCGATGACCTCACCGCTGGCGTTTTGGTGCTGCGCCACCCGCTCCCTGACCCAGGCGTCCACATCGCCGACGGCCTGTGCATATTGGCCCCGCTCGGCTCCCTGGCGCACAATCATCTCGAAAGTGTTGCCGGGCACAATCAGGTCACGGCTGGCCTCGTAGAACGTCTTGTAGGCCTCATTGCATTGGACCAAGCGGTCGTTTTCATCGTAGATAGTGAAGCCCTGGGCGATGCTGCTGATCGAGTCGCGCAACAGACTGCTGGACTTTTCTGCCGCCTGCTGGGCCTGCACGCGTTCAAAATATTCAGTCTGTAGCATTTGCAAGTCAGCACCGATTTGCTGAGCCATCGCATTGAAGGCCATGGCGGTCTGGGCCAATTCGTCATCACCGGAAACCACAACCCGATGCGCAAAGTCACCAGCGCCGTAACGCTTGCTGGCTTGTTGCAAGGCCACCAACTGGCGCGCAAGGTAGCTCCCAAGCAGCCAGGAGAACAGCGCGACCAGGGCAATTTCGATGGCTGCAATGCCAGCGGCCCAACGCCGGGCCGACGCCAGCAGCACGTTCAGGGGGGCAATAGACACGCCAACCTGCACCTCGCCATGGCGAATGCCACCTGCCAGCACAGGTGCTGACCATTCAAAAATCCCGTCCGTGACCTGCTCGATACTGGTATCGGGATGAAATGGACGTGTCGACAGTGCGGTATCCCCCTGACGTGCCAGCACCCAGCCACTGGCGTCCAGCACGCTGACAAAAGCGATCTGCCCGGACGCCATGGCCTCCGCCACCAGTGCGTCCAGCGTGGCGAGGTCTTGCGAGATGACGGCGTCCTTGGCCGCCACCGCCAACAGCTGACCGCCGAGTTGCACGCGGCGGGTCAGTTCGGCCTCATTGGAGTCGCGCAGAATGGAAAGGGCGCTGCCTACCAACACCGCCAGCAATGCGACTTCGATAATGGCTACGCCCACAATGGTTTTGGTGCGAAAGCGCATGGTCAGTTCATTGGCGTCCGTAGCGTTCCAGCAAATCAATATCGAGCGCGCGGATGTCGTTCCAATCGTTGTCCTGCGCGCTTGCGAACCCCTTGAATGCGAGCGGCAACAACAGTCGCTGACCCGCTTCATCACCGGCCAGTGCAACCATAGCCGCCAGTACCTTGGCTACACGGGCGCTTGGCACACGCGGGTGCGCGGCAAAAGCATGGGGTGTGTAAGCAGGCGTCTCGCTGAGCACCCGCAGGGTATCGCGCACCTCGGGCGGACTTGCCTCGAAGGTGCGCTGGATGCCGCCACCAGCTTCTTGCAGTCCCGACGCCACGGCCCGATAAACCGAGTCGTGTGAGGCCACGAATTTGGCATCGATCGGGATTTTCAGGCGACCGAATTCCGCTTGCGGAAGAATGCTGGCGGCAAACGCTGCCGGGGCTGGAAACACGACCGTCTTGCCCGACAGGTCGGCGGGCTTGTGGTACGCGCTGTCTTTTTTGACCACGAGAATGCCTTTGAGGCGGCGGTCCTTTTCTTTGGCAAAGGCCTGGTAGCCTGCGGCCTTGTGAAAAACAACGTAGTGGTACGGGTTCATGTAGGCCAGATC
>CAIQBN010000147.1 GCA_903870065.1 uncultured beta proteobacterium
CCAGCCGTCAACGTGCCCTGTCCAGGTGCCACCTGTCTGTCAAACACGGGCTTGAGCGAACGCAGCTTCTCAATGCTCAGATCGGCGCGCAGATTGTTGTCCTGCGTAACCCCTTTGAACGGCGTCATCAGGTCGGTGAAGAAACCATCTGCATAGGCTTTGGCCAAATTCTGGTGACTCTTGAGCGCCAACTCGTCCTGTGCTTCACGGGGAATGCCCCACTCGCGCGCCATCTGCTCGGCATGCTCACCCATGGAGAAACCGGTACGCGGCTCGCCGTTGCGCGGCAGCGCGGGCTGCACCAGCATGGCTGGCCGGATACGTGACGCCACCGCAAGGCGCTGGGCACCGGTCTTGGCCCGGGACAAATCCAGCAAGATCTTGCGCAGCTTCTCATTCAGGGCAATTGGGGCGTCGGATGTAGTGTCCACACCACCCACGATGCCACATTCGATATGACCCAAGGCAATCTTGTTGGCCACGATCATGGCTGCCTCCAGGCCGGTGCCGCAGGCCTGCTGGATGTCAAACGCCGGTGTTTCGCGCGACAGCGTGGTCGACAAAACTGACTCGCGCACCAGATTGAAATCACGTGAGTGTTTCATGACCGCACCGGCCACCACATCACCCATGCGCTCGCCATGCAGGTTGAAGCGGTCTACCAGGCCTTGCAGCGTGGCAGTCAGCATCTCCTGGTTGGAGGCTTGCGAATACACGGTGTTGGAACGGGCAAAGGGGATGCGGTTGCCGCCCAAAATGGCGACGCGACGGATGGTGTTCATAGTGTGTCCTCTTGGAAAATTGAAGAAATTCAGATCGAGCGGGTGTTAGTAGCTCAGTTGTCCGCGCAAGTGCGGCTTTTGCCCCTTGGCGTCGCGCACTTCAAACAGTGCCGAGGTGCCATCGCGCGCGCTCCACAAAGACGCACGACCCGGCAAGTACAGCGGCGTCTTGAACTCCACCGCAAGACTAGCCTGCTCCACCGGCGTGGTGGGCAACAGGAAGGACAGTGCACGGGCATTGGTCCACATGCCGTGGGCAATGGCGCGCTTGAAGCCAAACAGCTTTGCCGACAGGGCAGCCATGTGGATGGGGTTGCGGTCACCCGACACCGCGCCATAGCGGCGCCCGATATCCGCAGGCGCCGAAAACTCGGTCTGGCACGACAAGGGTGCATCGGCCTGAATCTGACTGGCGTACGGTTCGCCTGACGCTTCTTTCACGCCGACCCGCAGCAGACTTTGGGTGGCGCTCCAAACCAGCTCATCGCCCCGCAGAATGCGCAGATCCAACGTAAAGACCTGCCCTTTTTCATGCGCAAACACGCTTCCGGTGCCGATCTCTACACGCACCACATCACCGGGATTCAGGGACTTGTGCTGCGCAATGCTGTTAGCCAGGTGCACGGTGCCCATGGCAGGCCAGGGACAGGCGTCGGAGCACATATAGGCCGTCACCAGGGGAAAGGTCAACAGTTGCGGATAGATCATTGGCACGCCCTGCCCCATCTTGAAGCCGCACAGTGCCGAGTATTGGCCGATGTGCTGGGCATTCAACACCACGCGCGGCAACACCAGTTCGACTGGGGGCAGACTCTTGACCAGACCGGGACGCTTGGCGCCAGTGCCCAGCGCTCTGAAAAACGTGGCCGCCAGACTTGGGGTTTCTGTCACTTCAATGGGTTTCATGTTCAGGCTCCAATCAGGCTTTGGCCGCAAACGCGCACCACGTTGCCGGTCAAGGCGCTGGATGCGGGGGATGCAAACCAGGCTATGGTTTCGGCCACATCCACTGGCTGCCCGCCCTGCCCCATGGAGTTCATGCGACGGCCCGCCTCACGGATGGCAAACGGCACTGCCGCGGTCATTTGGGTTTCAATAAAACCGGGCGCGACGGCATTGATGGTGATGCCTTTTTGGGCCAGCACCGGTGCCATGCTTTGCACCATGCCGATGACGCCGGCCTTGGACAAGGCGTAGTTGGTCTGGCCCAGGTTGCCTGCAATACCGGAGATGGACGACACGCAGACGATGCGTGCACCGGCTTTCAGCGCACCCGACTCCACCAACGCATCGTTGATGCGCTCCTGGGTCGACAGGTTGACATTGATCACGGCTTGCCACAGGTGCTCTTTCATATTGGCAATGGTCTTGTCGCGGGTAATGCCGGCGTTGTGCACCACCACGTCCCAGCCACCATCGGCCAGTGCCGCTGCCACCAGCGCCTGTGGTGCGTCCATCGAGCCAATGTCCAGCGCCAGGGATTTGGCACCCAATTTTTTGGCAACTGCGTCCAGCCCTTCCTGAGCCTGTGGCACGTCCAGGCAAATCACCTGGGCGCCATCGCGGGCCATGACCTCGGCAATGGACGCGCCAATGCCGCGTGACGCGCCGGTGACCAGTATCTTTTTGCCCGCCAGCGGTTTACTCCAGTCAATGGTGTTGGCCAAAGGACCCACCGGCGCACCCAGGCGCACCACCTGGGCCGATACATAGGCCGAACGCGGTGACAACAAGAAGCGCAAAGTACCCTCGAGCTGGTCCTCAGCGCCAGGCGCCACATAAACCAACTGCACGGTAATTGCGCGTTTGAGTTCCTTGGCCAACGAACGGGTCAAGCCCTCCAGCGAGCGCTGCACGGTCGCCTGGCGCGGCGACGCACACAACTCCGGTGGCCGCCCCAACACCACGACCCGCCCGGAGGGCAAAACGGAGCGTGCCGCATCATGGAAAAAATGGTAAATCGCATCCGCCTGGGTGCTGTCTTCGAGTCCGGTTGCATCAAACACCAGTGCTTTGACCTTCTCGCCCGGTTTGTCCTCAACACCCCAGCGCCCGCTCAGCAGGCCGGCCTGGTTGGCAATGACCAGCCATTGGGGCACACTTTTATGTGCCACGGTTTGTGCCGACATCGACTTGAAGCACCCGGCCAACGCGCTCAGCAACTGCGGTGAACCACCTCCGCCAATGAGCACACCACCTTTGATGACCGGTGGCCCCGCGTGAAACCGCTCCAATGGCAGTGGCTGTGGCAGCCCGAGCGCTGCCGCAACGCGTGAGCCGAGCCTTGAATTGGCAAAACCTAAATATGAATCTTTCATCGGGAAACTCCTTTTGGGCGCGATAGTACCGACCATTCGGTCAGTTAGCGTAGAGCGCACTGCCTAACCGAATATTGCGGTGCATCAAATCAAAACTTACAGGCATGGCAAGTGCCGGACCACACCACCAAAGCCAGCCAGACCAACTGACAGGCTAATTGTGTACGTTCGTACACTCAAAGTCAATGCACTCAACTTTCATTAGAGTCAAAAGCCAATATATGGATTTCAAACTGTCTCGAGATGCACAACAATTTTGAATTGATAGAATACAAGCGTACACAACTCTACAGCCATGACCAAGCCACCTACCCCAGCGGACCGCAAGGACAAACTCAGCCGGACCGAGCGCAAGGACCTCACCCGTAACAGCCTGCTGCAAGCGGCCTTGGCGCTGATGGGCGAGGGCCGCAGCTTCACCAGCCTGGGCATTCGCGAGATCGCCCGGGAGGCCGCCATGGTGCCCAATGCCTTTTACCGGCACTTCCGCAACACCGACGAGTTGGGCCTGGAACTGGTAGAAGAAACTGGCGTCACCCTGCGCCGTTTGCTGCGCGAAGCCCGCCAAAGCGCGGTGGCCGAAGTGGACATGGTGCGCCGCTCCGTCACGGTGTACCACCAATATGTGATTGAAAACCGCTTGCTGTTTTTGTTCGTGTCGAGTGAGCGCTCAGGCGGCAGCCGAATACTGCGCATGGCCATTCGCAACGAGGTCACCCACTTCACCAACGAAATGGCACAGGACTTTCGCCGCCTCGGTGTCTACAAGGAACTGTCCACTGCCAGTTTGCAAATGGTGTGCGGCCTGATCGTCACCACCATGCTGGCCGCAGCGCCAGAGATCCTGGATTTGCCGGCACAGCAACCTCTGCTTGAAGGCGAGATGATGGAAAACTTTGTCCGCCAACTCCAGGTCGTGCTGCTGGGCGCTGCATGCTGGAAAGACAAGAGTTCGCACCCTCTGGGATAATTGACCCATGACAATTACTTATAAAGACGCCCAGGGTATTGAGGGCATGCGGGTTGCCGGCCAGCTGACCTCCGAGGTGCTGGACTATTTGACGCCGTTTATCAAGCCGGGCATCACCACCAACGCAATTGACAAACTAGCCCACGACTACATCGTTGATGTACAAGGCGGCATTCCTGCACCGCTGAACTACACCGGCGGTGGTAACAAGCCCTATCCCAAGTCGGTCTGCACCTCGATCAACCACCAGGTTTGCCATGGCATACCCAATGACAAGCCGCTCAAAAAGGGCGACATCGTCAATGTGGACGTCACCGTCATCAAAGATGGTTGGCACGGTGACTCCAGCCGCATGTTCGCCGTGGGCGAAGTGTCCATAGCGGCAAAACGCCTGTGCGCAATCACTTATGAGGCCATGTGGCACGGCATCAGGATTGTCAGGCCCGGCATCCACCTGGGCGACATCGGTCATGCAATTCAGCAATTCGCTGAGGGCCACGGCTTTAGCGTGGTGCGGGAATTTTGCGGACACGGCATCGGTCAGGTTTTTCATGAAGAACCCCAAGTGCTGCACTACGGTCGCCCTGGCACCCTGGACAAGCTGGTGGAGGGTATGACGTTCACCATAGAGCCCATGATCAACGCCGGAAAAAAAGACATCAAGGACGGCCCGGAACGCGACGGCTGGACCATTGTCACCAAGGACCACTCACTCTCTGCACAATGGGAGCACACGGTGCTGGTCACACCCACCGGGTACGAGGTGCTGACCCTCTCGGCGGGGTCACCTCCGATACCGGCGTTTGTTGCCAGCGCGCCCGCCCGCTAAACCGCCCTGTCACCCAAAGCACCGCATGGCCGATTTAGCCACCATTCGCAACGAATACCGGACCCAAAAGGCAGAGCTGCTGCACTCCATAGGACAAAGTAACGCGTCCGCAAAAGAGGTGCGACTGGCATTGCGCCGGCTGACTCAACTGGCTGACGATGTGCTGTGTCTGGTGTGGGATCACGCCGGTCTGCAACCACCCTTTGCGCTGTTGGCGGTAGGCGGATTCGGGCGCGGCGAACTGTTTCCTTATTCCGATGTGGATGTGCTGCTATTGCTGCCAGATGACGTAGATCCGGGCCAAGACGCGGCACTGAAGGAACGCATCGAGGCATTTATTGGCGCCTGCTGGGACGTGGGGCTCGAAATCGGGTCCAGCGTTCGCACCCTGGCCAATTGCCTGGCAGAAGCCCACAAGGACGTTACCGTGCAAACGGCTTTGCTGGAGTGCCGCCTGGTCACCGGCGATGCTGCACTCATGCAGCAATTCCAAAGCGCGTTCATGGCGGCCATGGACCCACAAGCTTTTTTTGTGGCCAAAACGCTGGAGCTGCGCCAGCGCCACACCAAATACGAAAACACGCCCTACGCGCTGGAACCCAATTGCAAAGAGTCCCCCGGTGGACTGCGCGATTTGCAGGTCATTTTGTGGGTTGCCAGGGCCGCCGGTTACGGCAACAGCTGGAAGGAACTCGCCTCCAATGGCCTGGCCACACAATTTGAAGTGCAACAAATCCAGCGCAATGAGTCCTTGCTGGTGCGGGTGCGGGCCCGGCTGCACTTGCTTGCCAAGCGCCGTGAGGACCGCCTGATTTTCGACATGCAAAACGCAGTAGCGGAATCTTTTGGCTATGCCAATGCGGCGAACACTCCGGGCAGCAAACACACGGTGCGCGCCAGTGAGTTGTTAATGCGTCGCTATTACTGGGTGGCCAAGGCAGTGGCGCAACTCAACCAGATCCTGATGCTCAACATCGAAGAGCGGCTCAATCCGTCAACCCATGTTTTGCGCCGCATCAATGACCGCTTCAACGACAAGGCGGGCATGATCGATGTGGCCAATGACGACTTGTACAAAAACCAGCCGCACGCCATTCTGGAGACATTTTTACTCTACCAGACCACGGTTGGCCTCAAAGGATTGTCCGCGCGCACCCTGCGTGCGCTCTACCACGCACGCAACCTGATGGACGCATCCTTTCGCCGGGATCCGGTCAACCGCGAGACATTTCGCAACATGTTGCTGGCGCCCGAAGGCATTACTCACGCCATGCGGCTGATGAACCAGACCTCGGTGTTGGGGCGTTATTTGTGGGTGTTTCGCAAGATCGTCGGGCAAATGCAGCATGACTTGTTTCATGTCTACACAGTCGATCAGCACATCCTGATGGTGCTGCGCAACATGCGACGCTTCTTTATTGTGGAGCACGCGCACGAATATCCGTTTTGCTCACAACTGGCAAGCGGCTGGGACAAACCCTGGCTGCTGTATGTTGCGGCGCTGTTCCACGACATTGCCAAAGGCCGGGGTAGCGACCACTCTGAACTCGGTGCCATCGAAGTGCGGCGGTTTTGCAAACAACACGATTTGAACGGCGAAGACGCGCCGCTCATTGAATTCCTGGTGCGCGAGCACCTGACCATGAGCCGCATCGCCCAAAAGTCAGACCTGAGCGACCCCCAGGTAATCGCCAATTTTGCCAAGCGGGTGGGCAATGAGCGCCAACTCACCGCCCTGTACCTGCTCACGGTGGCCGACATCCGGGGCACGTCACCCAAGGTCTGGAATGCCTGGAAGGGCAAGCTGCTAGAGGATTTGTACCGGTACACCAGCCGCGCCCTGGGCGGGCATGCGCCCGACCCCGATGCCGAAGTGGAAGCGCGCAAACGCTCGGCGTTGATCATTCTGGCCCTGCATTCACTGCCATTCGAAGCCCACAAGGCACTTTGGAACACGTTGGATGTCAGCTACTTCATGCGCCATGACGCGGTCGACATTGCCTGGCAAACCAAACACCTGTCACGCCATGTCAACACCACGCAACCCATCGTGCGGGCCCGCCGCTCGCCCCCGGGCGGCGCGGGTTTGCAAGTGCTGGTTTACACGCAGGACCAGCCAGACCTCTTTGCGCGCATCTGCGGGTATTTTGAGCGTGCCGGCTTCAACGTGCTGGATGCCCGAATCCACACCACGCTGGCTGGCTACGCACTCGACACCTTTCAGGTTATTTCATCGGCCGAAGACATTGATGAGCATTACCGGGAGCTCACCAACATGATCGAAAATGACCTGAGCCTGGCCATTGCCAAGGCCGGCTCATTGCCCCCGCCGAGCAGAGGCCGCGTGTCGCGACGGGTCAAGAGCTTTCCCGTTGCACCGCGCGTGACGCTGGCACCCGACGAAAAAGGCCAGCGCTGGCTGCTCAACATCTCGGCCAGTGACCGGGTTGGCCTGCTTTACAGCGTGGCCATGGTGCTGGCCCGCCACCACCTGAATCTGCAATTGGCCAAAATTGTGACGCTGGGGGAGCGGGTTGAAGACACGTTCCTGATCGACGGCCCCGAACTCCAGCACAATAAAAAGCAAATCGAGATTGAAACCGAATTGCTCGAAGCGCTGGCTGCCTGATCTTCCCAATCCCAATACGCTACTGTATTGATAGCGGCTTAGGCAATAAACACGAGGGCTAGACGATCAAATGACCAAATACTCCCGTAATCTGGCAGCAACGGCCGTGTAGGCGGTCTGCACGGCCACCGCCGCGGTGCTGCACTTGGCCGAATCGCCGTCGCGCCCTGCGGTCTCCAGCGCTTGGCACAACTCCCCCAACTGCAGCGCACCCACGCTGCGCGCAGCCGACTTCAGGGCGTGCGCGACCGATCCTTGGGTCTGGGTATCGCGGGCGATGGACGCAATCTGAATCTCGGCCACCTGCTTTGCCGCACCCAGCATGAACTTTTCCAGCAAACGGCGGTGCAACGCCGGGTTGTCGCCCACCATGTCCACCAACGTATTGGGGTTCCACACCGGCAGGACCGGGTCATGCACCACCTCGGTGATCTGCGCTGTGCCAGCAACCGGCTCTTGCAAAGCGGCCAGCGCAGCTGCCAGCGGCATCCATTTGTCCAGCATGGGTCCCAATTCACTCATGCGCAGCGGTTTGGACAAATAATCATCCATGCCACGCTCGCGGCAACGCTGGGCTTCGCCCTGCATGGCGTTGGCCGTGATGGCAATGATGGGCAGGCGCGTGCCAGATGGCTCCTGCGTGCGAATGGCATGCGTCAAACCAAATCCGTCCAAATTGGGCATGTGACAGTCTGTTAGCAGCAAGGCATACCGCTGGGGAGACTGCCTCCACATCTGCAGCGCAATTGCGCCATCGTGCGCCACTTCGCAGGTAAATCCCAACAGACGCAACTGCTCCTGCATGACCTCGCGGTTGGTTTCGTTGTCCTCCGCCAGCAGGATCAGGCGCTGGCTCAGCGCGGCCTCGTCAACCAGGGGTGCGACCGGGCGCTGCGGCACCTGCTGGCCATGACCCAAACCAGAGGACTGGGTACTATGGCACGCATGACCGGAGTCACACGCAACCAGCGGCAATTCCACGGCAAACAGAGAGCCTTCTCCGGGCGCACTTTTTACCGTGATGCGTCCTTGCATCAATTCCACCAGACCGTGGGTGATCGACAGCCCCAACCCGGTTCCGCCAAACTTGCGGGCAGTGCTTTCATCGGCCTGCGTAAACGGCTGAAACAACTTATCCACCACCACGGCCGGCATACCAATACCGTTGTCCTGCACGCTCAAACACACGCCGGCTGCGCCATCAGCCAACGTGCATGGCTCCACCCGCAAGGTGACCAAAGCCGGCTGTTCACTGCTGCCCGGAGCGAACTTCAGGGCATTGCCCAGCAAGTTGAACAACACCTGGCGCAAACGTGTTGGATCACCCAGAATCCAGGGCGGCAAATCCGGCGACACCCACGTCGACAAATGCACCGAGCGCGGGTTGGACAGTGAGCGCATCAACTGCGTGGCACCTTCGGCCACTTCGCCCAGGCAGGTCGGGATGCTCTCGACCTCGAGCTTGCCCGCCTCGATTTTGGAGAAATCCAAAATGTCGTTGAGAATTTGCAGCAAGGCGACCGACGACTGCTGAATGGTGTCCAGCATGCGCTGCTGCTCGGCACTAAGACTGGTCGACAGCAAAATATCAACCATACCCACCACGCCATTCATGGGCGTTCGAATTTCATGGCTCATATTGGCCAGAAATTCAGATTTTGCGCGACTGGCGGCCTGCGCTGCCGCCTCTGCAGCCTTGATACCGGTCACATCCATCACCACACCATAAACGTGGCGGGGCTGCTGGTTGTCATCGCGAACCACCTGACCCAAAACATGAACCCACACCACCCGGCCATCGCTGGGGCGCCGGTATGGATGCACCATGTCGTATCGGGGTGCCGTGCCGTCAAGCGCTGCCATGTAGTTAGCCAGGGTTGCTTGTGCGGCTTGCGCGTCAACCGCTGCGATGTTGACGTACCAGTCATCCATGATGTGGTAGAGCCGGCCGTCCCTGGGCGGGTCGCCAAAAATAGCAACCGTACGCTCGGACGACACGTAAAAATCGCCGCTCACTGCAAAGTCAACACTCCAATGTCCCGCCAGCCCCAGGTCCATTGCCTGGTCCTTGAGAAATTCGGCCTGTCTGAAGGCCTCCTGCACCTGGTTGCGCTCGGTCACATCACGGATAAATGCACTAAAGCTAATCGACTGCAGGGTGCGCACAGGCGAGATTGACAACTCAATCGGAAACTCGCTGCCATTGCGGCGCAATGCCACCGTCTCGATGCGCTTGTTCAGCGACGACGCATACCCGGTCTCCAAATAACGCGCCATTCCCTTCAAGTGCTCCTCACGGTGGCGCTGCGGAATGATGAGTTCATGCAAGGGCTGGCCGATCACCTCGACAAAGGACCAGCCAAACGTCAACTCAGCCTGCCGGCTCCAGATGGTCACCAAGCCCTTGTCATCCATGCCGACAATCGCGTCCAGACTGGTGTGAATGACCGTGCGCAATTGCTGTTCGCTGAGAACGGCCGCATCCGACTTGCGCTGCATCTGGATTTCCAGATGGTCACTGTAGGCCTGCAACTTATGCTCTGCCGCCTTGCGCTCCGTGATGTCGGACACAATGCCCGTCAGGTAGGGCCGCCCATCACGCCACAGCGCCCCGCAGTTAACGTGAACCTGGCGCAAAGCGCCACTCTTGTGTCGGTGCAACGTGTCAAAGCTGACTGGTCCCGTTTTCAGCATGGCGGTCACGCCGTCAGCGGTCGCCTTAGGGGTCATGGCGGCCTGAACATCGGCCAGCGTCAAACCGGCAAATTCCTCACGGCTGTATCCCAGCGCTGCGCAGGCCGCATCATTAAATTCGACATAGGCCAGCGTCACGGCGTCAATCAGCACAATGCCGTCACTTGCCTGGGTCACGATACTGCGGTAGATGTCTTCGCTCTCGGCGAGCTTGAGTTGTGCCTGTTTGCGCTGGGTAATATCGGCCCGAATAGCGATATACATGGTCGGTTTACCGTCGTCATCGAGGGACGGAACAATCGTGGTGTCGACCCAGTACAAACTGCCGTCCTTTGCCCGGTTGCAGACTTCGGCATGCCAGCTTTGACCCGCCCCAACCGTTCGGTACATTTCCTTGAAAAACCCTTTTGGATGCGTGCCCGAGTTGATGAGTGCATGATTTTGCCCCAGCAATTCATCGCGCGAATAGCCGCTGATATCACAAAACTTGTCATTGACGGAAGTAATCGTCCCCTGGATGTTGGTGGTGGCAACAATGGCGTGCTGGTCGAGCGCCCGGCGCACGTTGGCCAGATCGTGCGTGAGAACATTCTCGCTTTGCGCCAAACGGTCGATATCGTGTTTATGCAGGGTAATGTCCTGCAGGTTGTATTGCAACCAGGTCTTGCCACCATGCTCAAACTTGGACAAGCGAACCTGGGCATCCCACTGTTCACCATCGGGGCGCTGGTGGCGCCATTCAAACGTACAGGCCCCGGTTTGCAGCGCCTGCGCAATGTGTTCAACCACACAATCCTGCGACAGTCGGCCGTCGTATTGCTGCTGCGCCGATACATCCAGCGGCGTGCGTCCGACAACGGCCGCCCGGTTCGGCATGCGGTAAATATCCACCGCAGCCTGGTTGCAGTCCACCACGCGGCCCGAAGCGGGGTCCAGAACCACCAGGGGAGTGGGTGATTCTGCGAACAGGAGCTGGTTGTAGGCATTGCTCTCCTGAACAACCGTTTCGCGCTGCCCCATAAACAGCAACATACGATTAAAACCGGCCACCAGTTCGCCGACTTCATCTGGACTGTGAACTGGAAGTGTTTGAGGAGACTGCCGCATGTGCACCAGGTCATCGAGCCGATGTGTGGCGTCCAGCATGGGCGCAAGCTGGTTTTTGACAATACGCGCCGTCCACCACCAAACCAGAGCACCCGCCAGCAGGGCCATCAACAGGGCGGCCGGCACCATACGCTGGCGCTGTTCATAAATGGGTGCAAATGCCTCGGACACCGGCAAGGTGGCTACCAGGGTCCAACCGGCAGCCGCAATGCCCTTGGCAGACACCATCATCTCCACGCCCAGGGCGTTGGTGTAGACCTGCGTGCCTTCATACCCTGCGGCAAAACGGTCCAAAGCCGGGGAAACACCAGGAGCCGGAAACGCC
The DNA here is from genome assembly GCA_903870065.1 of uncultured beta proteobacterium. Taxonomy (GTDB): domain Bacteria; phylum Pseudomonadota; class Gammaproteobacteria; order Burkholderiales; family Burkholderiaceae_C; genus Allorhodoferax. Next base: position 11,655 of record CAIQBN010000147.1, read on the forward strand.
GTCATGGTGCGGCTCTTGTCGGTGGCAACAATATTTAACCGATTGGGTCCCGAGGCCAAAAAATAGCCGCCGGATTTACCGTAAGAGCTGCTCACAATCTTGTCCAGAAAATTGGGCAAGTCCAGCTGCACAACTCCCGCCACCACACCAATGACCTGCCCGCGCGCATCCAGAATCGGAGCAGCCATGGTAAAGCCTGGCGCGCCTGTGGCCTTCCCCAACACCGGAAGGCCCACCGAGGGCTTGCCGTGTTTCACGGCTGCAACCATATAGTCCCGCTCCGCGAGATTCACTCCACGACGTGTCGCGCTGTCCGGCACTCCAGCAATCACCGCGCCATCGGCGCGGGTGACAAAAATGGCTGCGTTAAACAAATGCAAAAGATCGGTGCGGCTTTTCAGTTGGCGCTGCAAAGCGGCGTCGTTGCCCAGCAAAGCAGGGCTGATATCCGAAGCCACCTTCTCCAATGCCGCCAGACGGTCAACTAATTCCTGATTGACTTGTTCTGCCAGCAACGACACAGTAGCAAATTGCTGCTGCCCCAGGTGGTGGGTCAGATCCTCGCGCATAAAGCGGCTGGCAATCACGCCCAACAGGCCGATACTGATCAATACAACCAGCAGCGTCATCAGGCTGATCCGGGTCTTGAGCGACCGC
>CAIQBN010000148.1 GCA_903870065.1 uncultured beta proteobacterium
CACCAATGCTTTCCAGTACTTCTTGTGTAACAAGAGAACTTGACGTCACATAGCCAACAGTCACTTCCAGCTCTGCATCGCCTGCTGCTAACAAAGTGCCTGAAATGTCGTCTGAACCCGCAACATCGGCATTCGTGTATTGCGCAATGGCATTTAGAAAGGCACGACCCGCTTCACCCTGTGCCACATTGCAGCCATACAGCAATATGTCCCCCGTTTGGATCAGGGTGTTACCAATAATGGCGAGTTGCGAACTGTACTCCGCTAAGTTGCCACTGCTCAACGCCGTGGTCCCGAGGTAAAGCGCACCTTGACTGCCGTGAGAGATGATGTGAATGGATTCAAGACCCGTGCGACCCTGCAAAACCGCTGCCATCTGCGACAGGCCATCAGCCGAATCATTCAGGACAAAAACATCTGCTGAATTGGCAAAGCTATCGATCAACGACAGGTAGTTAGTTACCCGTGAATCGATCAAAACCACTTTTTTGTTTGTCATTTCGAACCATCCCTAAATATGACGCGATACGGGTTACTGTAAACACTGATGACCAGCGTTCATGACACAGGCCCCGAACATTTCTGGTTATACGGTGCAAATGTAAGTATTTGTACGCAAACTCATTGTGAATCATTTTTCGCCAAATTGATTGCTAAAGTAGCCCATTTCGCATATAGGAAACGGTTGCTGCATACCATCTTGCCCCAGGCTTGACCGAGATCAAACGTTGGATTAGCGACGTGGACACCAAAGAGGACCAGAAAGCGTTGCAAGAGAAGCGCGAGCGGGTGTGGGCGGGCCAAAGAGCAGCGCACGGTGTTTGACGATTCGATCAAGGCCGAGGACAACCAGGGCCGCGAGCAAACCTTTGCCGAAGCCGACGTGGAAGACTTAATGAATCCCCCTGCCCCGCCTGCCACGGCACGCGCCTGAACGCCACGGCGCGGGCCGTGCAGTTTGGCTTTCAGCCTGCGAGTTTTGAGTCAAATCAGCTTTTAGCGCCCGTGTAATATGATGGAGTAGCTATCACAAGCATAGCAAACTTGAGCGTCACGGAGATTCGTAAATGGGTGGAAAGTCTGCAAGAACCAGGCCGTTTTAGCCAGCGCGAAGCCGACATTGCGCGCAATCTGATTCCTGAAATCAAAAGCCGTCTGCTGTTTTTGGAGCAGGTTGGCCTGTGCTACCTGACGCTGGACCGTGGCGCGCCCACGCTCAGCGGTGGCGAGGCGCAGCGCATCCGGCGTGCTGCCCAACTCGGTAGCAATTTGCAGGGCGTGTGCTATCTGCTGGACGAGCCGACCATTGGCCTGCGCGCGCGCGACAACCAGACTTTGCTGGGTGCTTTGCAGAGTTTGAGCGACTAGGGCAACACGCTGGTGGTGGTGGAGCACGACGAGGACACCATTCGCCATGCCGACCACATCATCGACATCGGCCCGAGTTCTGGCAAGCGCGGTGGGCGGCTGGTGGCGAAGGGCTCGGTGGCGGATGTGCAGGGCGCAGCGGAGTCGCAAACCGGGCGCAATCTGCTGCATGCGATGAAGCATCCGCTGGCGGCGCGGAGTGCGGTTGTGTCTTTGGAACGCGCTGCGGAGGAGGAAGGTATGCCGGATGCCTAATACTCTCGCTTCGCGATTGCCAAATCGGCTTCCGGCACACCGGCCTCCTCCGCCGAACCTGAGCATTCGACGGTTGCAAAAATACCACGGAGCAAAGCAGCTGCGGGCCATCAAATCGCCCACCGGCGGGTCAACCCCCAGCGCCAGCGCGGGGCCGGAATCGGTGACCAGGTTGATCCACAGCAGCTGGGTGGCCAGCCGGGGCAGCACCACGGATGCGCATCGGCACCTGTGCTGCGTCCCGTTTGAGGCGCTGGGTTTGTGAGGTAAATCGGTCTGTAGCGCACATTCCACGTGCGCAAGCAGCTATCAATTCAGAAGTAAATGACCGCCCTGCAGACGGCATACTTAGCCGAGTTTGCTGGATATAAACACGGGGTATCCCTTTAGCTCCAAAGGCATCAACGGCCTGATTTTCGCCGCTTTTCCACCACCTTTTCGTAGGTGACCGGCTTTGTCACAACAGCTTGCTGAAGCAAGCGATAAAACAGTAGGCCCCGGGATCGAGAGCTTCGACGATTGAACCGGAAGACATATTCGTCAAGGTAATAGTCCAACTGTCCCGGCTGCACTGCGCCATGGTGTGTGCCCATCATCCAGCGTTGCAGGAGAGATGCCACACGGTGAACACCTGGCATTGACTCGTGGGCTGGAGTAGCCGAGCTAAGATGAACTGTTTGTCGGTGCTCATATCCGTTTTCCTCGAGTTGGCGGTAAGCAGGAGAGCCATCGCTATGAATGAGCGATCCTGGGCGGATTGACGTTTTGATGAACGGCATCAGGTGGTCGTGGTCACCACGCTCAATGCGTTGAAACCGTATTCTTCCAAATCCTTTGGGTTGCAGCATCTCCACTGCGATGGCGACCAAAACCTTGGTGGTATTGCTTTTGCGCCCCACAGCACTGATCGGGTCGATTCGGTCAGTGAGTGCAAGATAGGTCTCATCGACTTCAACCTCGCCATGGAGCAGTTCTCTGTCCGGGCGAACCATTGCACGGCGCAATCTGTGCAGCATGGTCCACGCGGTCTCGTAGCTACCCAAGCCCAGTACGCACTGCAACCCCAATGCGCTGACGCCATGTTTTTGGTTGGTGATGTACCAAATGGCGGCGAACCAGACGCGAAGTTCGGTGCGCGTTTTATCAAAAATGGTGCCTGCTGTTGCTTGATGTCGACATGCCGGACAGATCAATCTGCCACGGCTACGGCGACCAACTTGCGAAATCACCCCACACTTCGGACAAATCAGTCCCTCCGACCAACGGAGCTTTTCCAAATAGTCCCGGCACGCTTGTTCCGAGTGGAACCAATCAAGGAATTGAACCCAGGTTGTTGGACACTCTTTCCCGCCTATTCCTGAAAAGGCCGAGGCGTGTGCCACTCGTGCAACACGCGCGCATGGTGGAGACTGTGGCGCAACTGACGGACCACGTCTTTCCGCGCCTGCCAGTGCGCCAGTGGGTGCTCGCCGTCCCGAAGCGACTGCGCTACTTCATGCAGCGCGACGGGGCAGTGCTCAACATGGTACTGCGCATCTTCCTGCGGGTCATTGTGCAAAGCCTGCAATCCAACCGCCCTTGGGCGGCGCAGGTCGACAGGGCGGCGCTGCACATTGGCGCGTTGGCCTTTATCCACCGCTTCGGCTCCAGCCTGAATGGTCATGTGCACTTTCACGTCTGCGCGCTCGATGGCGTGTTTGAGGAAGTGGCGGGCGACCATTGGACTACCCGGAACCGGCCACTGGTGGCCGTCGGGTTACCGCCACTCAGGAGTCGTTCGCAGCCACGCCTGTTTCAGGCTGGTGAAAACCCAAAATTGAGTCCAAATGACGAGGTCCGTTCCACCAATTGCGGCTTTTCCCCGCTGGCATTGCCTACGCTAGGCAACATCACTTTCATTCAGCATCTCCCTTATCACCCGGTTCATCTCTGCCATACGCTTTCGATCAGCCAACGCATTCTTCGTGAAAAAACCAGACTTTACGGGCCGACCAGCACTCTTGCCACCGTGCATCCGGCAGCGGCCATTTGGCATCTGATGGTTCTTGCAGGGCTTACCCGTTGTGCGACAGTGCGCTCCACAGGTGGTTTGCATGGGGATATTGCTCATTTTGTTCCTCCTACTCCCGGGTTTACCTGACCAATCACGGCCTGCCCCCCCTGGGTTACGTTTACATGCTGGATGGTGATCCGCTGCTCTCCCGTCCCGCGCAGCCGCTTAACGACAAGTAGACCCTTTTGGAATGTCTCCATGGCCCGGATTGACAGGTTCATCATGCGCACTGAATGGACCGGATCCTGCTCCAATGCCGCCTTGGAAGCATTGCGCATGGCGTTGTCGTGCAAGACTGCCATCTGGTGGGCCAGCATCTTCTCCAGGCTGTTGTCCGCCCTCATAGTGTCCGATGCATCCAGCGCCATAGCCGCAATGTCCGTTCCCATGCGAGTCACCAATTCGAGTCGGTGCGCTGAAGCGTCCAGTGCGGCGACGTTGGGCGCGGCCAGAGTGTTTACGAGCTCAGGCAAGTGCTGTGGGCATACCTCACCACCGGGAAACATGGCGACGACAGTATGGGGCTGGAATGCCTCTGCCGCAAGTAGCTCAGAAGAGGCGATTTCGTAATCCTGCTGTTCAGTAACTTCACCGCCCGCTGCAATAGTGCGCGCCTTTTCAGCCTTTGCGCGAAGTGACCGTTGTTTGGTCTTGACCGCACGGCTGGTGCCATCACGACCAGTGCGTGTCTTTTCGGCGCAGAGTTCGCAGACGTATCCGGTTTCGCAGGTAATGACTGGCAGGTGATACTGGCCACATAGGGAGCAGGATGGCGGAGTCGTTTGATGGGGATTGGATTTCAATTTACTCTCCTACTGGAAATGTGTATGTCAGCCGCGCTGGGACATCAATAACGTCTGCATCGGCAACTCGTTCTTGCTCAGTACGAACCGCCTGGCAGGCTTTCGCCAATTTGCGCAGTGCGGCAAGTTCAACCCGTTTTGCCGCCGTTACCTTTTGGCTCAGGTTGTATTCAGAGCCACCAAACCCGTCGCGTTTCTTTTGTTCGCTCTTGAATCGATTGCTGGCGGTGGTGTGCGCCAGACGAGCTTCGTGCGCGGTATGCCAGCGTAGTGCGGCGGAAATGACTTCACGGTCGTTCATGTTGATCCCTTCAGTTCACTAAGTTCGCGCATCACATCGCCCAGGTCACGGGCGACGAAGGCAATGCCACCGGCACCACGGATGCGCTCCAGAAAGATGGATTGCTCCGGCCTCAACTTCCGCTTTCTGGCTTTCACCTCTACGCCCAGCAGTCGTCCATCACGCAACTGACCCAAAACGTCAGGGCATCCGACAAATCCGAATTTCACCCAGCGTGTGCCGATGCGGGTAGCGCCTGAGTTCATCCGCTCGCACCACACAACGGCAGGATGGGCACGTAGCGCCTGCAATACCTCAATCAATGCCACGGCCTCGAGACGGTCGTTGGTGCGACTTGTGGGTGTCTCCACGCCGAATAGGTCGAAAGCAGGCTTTGCACCCGGTGATGATTTACTCATTTCTGACGCCCTCATGATTTCTACCCGTTCCCGGTCGTTCCCGCCCGTTCCCAGCGTTCCGGGAATGACCGGAATAGGGCGGGTCGGACATCAGAATTTCTCTGATTCCGCCCGTTCCCACTGAATTTTTCTTAGGGAACGACCGGAATTGGGAACGATCGGAATTCCTATTCAGCATGGTCTACCTCCTCTCGCTGGTTCTCTGGCGCGGGAACGACCGGAGTTGCCGGCTTTCGCCAGCTTTCGGGTATCACCATCTTGTCGGCAGGCAGTCCAGCACCAGCAACAAGTGCTTCACGTTCTTCGGTCGATAAACTGACTAGGAATGCGGCTCGGCTGTTGTTGGTGCGCTCTTTTGTTGGGACCGGGACCTCGTACAGCCAACGCTCATTCAGCAGGTTTTCCAGCATCGCCCCCACGTCGGCAGACTTGCGCCGGACTTTTGCCTTGACTCCGGCCCGGTTCAATGGGTTCCCGATCCGCCATGCCACCTCTACTGCATCGCGCACGTCTTGACGTAGGGCCATGTCCTCTGCCTTCTTTACAAGCTCTGCTTCCTGTTCTGCGGTTTCCTTGCGCGTCTGCTGCGCTGGTGCTGCAATACCCCAACGCATGACCACGGTTTCCACATTGCCGAATTCATCCAGGGCTGGCGCTTGCGCGGTGTAGCTCGTTATCTCTAGTTCCTCCCACTTGGGTTCAAAGCGTCTTTTCCCTAGCACCAGATAGCGGCTTTCACCCTCACGAACAAGAAACATGGTTTGATTGCCATCGCCATCCGTTGAGCCTGCACCCCGACTCGACAGCCCAGCAACATCACTGCGCACTAGATTCGCCTTTGCCACGTGGCCTATCAACCAAACAGGCAACCTATCGAACCCTTGTTTGAGTACGGCCATCATTGCGCTGGCCTCGCTGTTGTCATTCTCGTTGCCCAACTCCAGCACCGCGCTCTTGGTGTCCAGAACCACCAATGGCAGCACCTCCACACCATCTACCGTGCGGCTGAATTGCTCCCGATAGGTCTTTCCCACGGTCGCCACAAACGCGGGGTTTAGGCGCACAGCCTCCACTAGATGCACCCGTTCGCGCACTGCCTCCAGACTGATCCTGAGGTTTGAGTAACCCGCAATACCAGACAAGATACGCTTAGCTTGTTCCATGTCCTCTGTGATGTAGACGACGTGCCTCCACTGGAGGGGCAACAGTTCACCTCCGTGTAGGCCAGCAGCGGTCAGGGCCAGCGGCAACAGGGCCGTCGTCTTGCCAACACCAGGCGCACCCGCGATGCAAATCACACCATCGGCAGGGATGAAGCCTGGAATCACCCAGCGTGGGGGCTTGATAACCCCGTCAAACTCAACGAACCGCGCCAGAGGGTGAATCGCGGGTTCTGGCTTTGGCGGTTTTTTTGCGGCTTCTACTAACGGGGCCAATGCGTCGATTTCGTCAAGAACCTGCCCCACTTTCTTAACGCGCTTGGCGTTGTTCAGCACGTTTTGCATAAGGATGGTTTCAGCGGTCATGCGGCCTCCTTCAGCACATCGTTTAAGTCGTTTTGTTGTTGGTCTGTCACTAGAACAGTGCGGCTGAGCATGACCAGTTACCGTGATGGCATTGCTGTCTGAGTTGGTCAAGTTATGTGATGGTCAGATGGCCTGACCCATCACGAAGGCTGATCAAATTTGAAGACGTGCGAGCCTGATGGCGTAGTTGGCGATTAGTCAAAC
>CAIQBN010000149.1 GCA_903870065.1 uncultured beta proteobacterium
ACTGATCAACCGTCGCAATGCCGTCCGTTCTGCTACCAACACATTGCATGAAGACAAATACCGTTTATCAAGAACTGTTTATCAAGAACTTGACAGGTCAATACATATCAGATTGTGGAAACTCATGTAGATTTGCTCAATGGTGAGTACAAAGTTCGCGATGAAATCTCGCACTGCGGGCCGGGTAAAAGTTGCAACCCGACCTCTTCAACAAGGGGGGTAGGAAGGAAGATCAAGTCTGCGGCACGGTTAGATGCATACATGCTGGTCTCACGTGCAGCGCCCGCCCATGTGCGCGTCTATCACGACACGTTGGGACGGATAGTCGGACTCAATTGGCCATTTTCCTCGGTGAATTTCGCTCTGTCAGGCATGGCCAAGCGACGCGGGGGTGTGTGGGGGAGAGGCCAAAAAATGTGGGCGTTTACTGATCCTGCGCAGGCTGCAGACATGCTGGCGATGATCTCCAAGCGCAACCCAACATGGGTAGTGATTGACAATGAAGCGCCTCAGCTACAGCTTGCAGGTGTGCGAATTGCAGGGTTGGACTTGGGCGCTGGCATGGCGGCGTGTCTGTTTCCTTTGCCGCTACCTTACGGCGCCACGGTCAACATCCCGCCCACTGCAGCTTGCTGGAAACTTTCCGGCAATAAACCCAGTGATAGCGTGGTCATGGTGGTGTCCCCAAGCCATGAGCACCATATTTTGGTCTCGTCTCTTGAGGGGCAGGGCGCGTCAGTCGATGAATCGCTGCCCAAGCGCTGGAAAATCCGAAAAGACAGCAGCATTGAAATCAGGGCTTCTGGCTGGGCGGTTGAAATTGTTTGCGATCTGTCCAACCCTTTGCATTACGTTCTAGGACCGCTGAAAACATTCAAGTGGGAAGGAGACTACCCGTTTGGCGTGAAAGTTGACTTTCCTTGGAAAGGGGTCGTCCACACAACCAAGAAGCTCTGGCCAAGTATTAGGACCAAGATCTCTGAGGCGAAGATCAGGTATGTTGGTGACGACCCGCACGCAGAGGTCCTTCAACCAGTTTTGGTCGATACCGATCTGATCGCCGGTTGGAGTTCCCCGGCACCCAACGGCCACGTCCTTCATCAATACCAAAAAGATGGGATTCTGTTTTGCGCCAAGAGAGGCATGAACGCCCTTGTTGGCGATGAGATGGGAGTGGGTAAGACCGCGCAGGCCATCTGTGCGGCAGACGCTGTCGCAGCGCCGAGAATTCTGGTCATCTGCCCTGTGAGCGCCCGGTATGTCTGGGACCGCGAAATCAAGGGCTGGAGCAAAGGCGGCAAGATTCAACACATCACTAGTCAGCTCGATGTGCTTGATCCGTCCGCGCGCTGGCATGTGGTCACCTTTGATCAACTGGTGACGCGGACGGAAACTTGGCGGCTCCAGGATCGCGAGGAGGAATTGGCGTTCTTGAGTGCATTTCCAAAGTGGCGCGGTGATGTGAGTGGAAGTACGTTTCCCAAGTCCGTTTCCCTCACTGACTTTAGTGAGCTGAAACCGAATTTCGCAGATGCTGGTAGAGCTCAAATTTGGGAAAAAGTGATGAGACGGTTGCGCGCAGAGCTGGTTGTCCAGATTCTGGCGGCTGGGAAGATGCAGGTCATCGTGGACGAGGCGCACCGTGCGAAAAACCGCGATTCCAAGCGAACCAATGTCATTCAAAGAATCTGTGGGAGTGCCGGGCAAGTCTTGCTGTTGACGGGCACGCCTTTGCGAAATCATGAGCACGATGCGGCAGCCCTATTGAGCCTTCTTGACGCCGAAGCTGGCCACGCGTTGGCCAAGAGCAAGGGCTACACCGCACAGGATGTAAAGGACTACCTCAGTTATCTAATGATTCGTCGCACCAAGGCTGAGGTCTTGCCGGCCCTGCCACCAAAGGTATCAACAGCGCCAGGCTCCCGCAAGACCTGCCACGCATCTTGCAGCGCGACCGGATTGAAACCCACTTTGTCAAAGGCGGCACTTCGCAGGCATTTGAAGCGCTCAGCCTTAAGGCTCCCAGCCACAAAGATTGGTTGATGTCAGACGCACTGGGACCGGATTTGGCATGGCGTCATATCTGCGAAATGAAAGGCTGGAAACCCATTGCGCCCAACGGGCCGCTAGGCGCTTCGTTAGCCACAGACCCAACAATGATTCCACGGGCGAACAAAGTCGAAACCGTTTTGGACTTACTAGCGGAGGAGATTTCTCCGCTAGGAGCAGCACTTCGCCAGTTAATCCTCAAAATCATCAACTCGTTTTTGCGTTATGCGGAAAATACCTTCCGGGCATCCTTGCCTCGCTTGAAAGATACGCCAGGCGGCGTGTTGCGAGTGACTTCTCCCTCAGACTTTCACGCTGCGCCATCGCGTGATTGCATCCATCAGACCAGCTACCACCTGTGCGCATTGCTGGAAAGTGTTCAGGCCCGCGATCCTGTGCGGATCACAATACCTCTTAAACCGGATGTCATGGCCGAAATCCACCAAGCACTGCGTGACCTGAAACTTCAGGAAAGTAAAACACCTGCGCAAATCCTGCGAGAGCAGGAGGCTCTGGCCCACGCCGAACTGGACGCAGCACGAAAATTTCTGACCAGTTGCAGACGTGAGCGCAGCGATGTTGTGGGTTTGGTCAATGGTTACATAAAAGGCAAGAGAATTGACGATCCAAAGGCCAAGCGACAGCTTATGGCCGACGCCGAGGCCAAGGTGAAAGGTGCCGAGCACCAAGTCGAGTTGGCTGAGAGCAAGTTTCCACTACTTTGGCACGACCAGGATGATGACGCACAACTTGAGCAATTTGAACAACCCACCAACGATTGAGAATCAACATGAAAACTTCCGTAGACACCATCACCGACTGCCACGCCGCCATGGCTGCGCTCGCTCACACGCATCCGTACTGGATTGCCGAATATGAGGACGCCATACCCTTCAGAACCGAGCCACTGCAAGAGCTATTGGACAGCGCCCCGAACGAATTCGCCCGTGGTGTGATCATTGGAAAGCTCTCCATCCTGCGCGACATCTCCACATTGACCGACCGCGCCTCGTAAAGAAAAGGCCCCAAGTAAAGCCTGGCACAACAGCACCATGGTTGCGTCCCGCAGTGTGCGTCGGCCAGTTGCCATCGGCGCATACGCCGGTCAACCGAGGTCGGCGTTTCGCCTGTGTCGCAGACGCGCCTACGTGGACGCCCTTGCACGCCATGGATTCGGAATTCGCATTCCGGCGAGGGGACGAGGAGCGTTTTCATGCCGGTCGCCACACTGCGTGCATACCAGGTAGTCCCGAATCCACTTCGCAAAGCAGACGCAACTCGCGGGGCAGTCAAAGGCCTGGCTTGGCGCAAGCTGGTCCAGACCTTTGACTCCCCCTGCCGCACTGCGCTTGGCCTCCCCGGCGGATCACACTCCGCACAGTGAGCGGAATGTGTAGTGCAATAACTACTGTGCAGGCGCCAGAGCAGCCTGCAAAGCACCAGCCGCACCCCGACTCCGCTAAAAACTATCGCGCCAGTCGCTTGTGCTTAAAGGCACGCCAGTTTCGGCCGCTGCGCCGGGAAACCCAAACGACCCTGCCAGCCCTGCACCCCCACGCAAGCGCCCGATCCGTTATGACGGGGACTTGGTGGGGGTGACAAAAACAACGGGCTGGCGAGGTCCGTTTTTCCATGCCAAATTCACCCCACTCCT
>CAIQBN010000150.1 GCA_903870065.1 uncultured beta proteobacterium
TACATATCCAAGGTGGGCGCAATGTCGATGACACACAGCGCGGTCACGCGCGAAGGATGATCCACCGCCATGCGGTGGGCTACCCTGCCGCCCCTATCGTGGCCGCAGACGCCAAATCGCCCAATGCCCAGCTGTGTCATGACGTCCACCATGTCCTGAGCCATGGTTCGTTTGCTGTAGTTGCTGTGGTCGGGCAAGCCAGGTGGTTTGCCGGAGTCACCATAGCCGCGCAGGTCGGGCATGACCAGGAAAAAGTGGTTGCTCAAACTTTGCGCTACGCGGTGCCACATGGAGTGCGTCTGCGGAAATCCGTGCAATAGCAAAAGCGCTGGGCGACCATCGGGAAGCCCGGGTGACACTCTGGCGTGAATGGGGACACCGTTGACATCGAAGCGGCGCGTCTCAAACCCTTCAAACCAGTGCATGGCGGCTCCTTCAAAAATGGGGTCGAACAAAGCGTCGACACATAAATCCTACACGCAGGCCGGGCGCGCACAGGTTTTGCGCGCATCTGTCAGAATCCGCAACATTCCGACACATCCGACAACCGGAGCCCTTCCACATGCAATATCTCAACCGCCGCGCAGCTGCCTGGGCTCTTGGTCTGTTGGCGCTGTTGGCCGCATCGCCCTACGCCAAGGCACAAGACAGTGCCCGCCTGGGAACCAACCTCACCGAAGTGAATGATTACTCGAACCAGGTCCCATTCATTGACGCATTTAAACAATCTCGCGACTGGTACACCCAGCGCGACGGCAGTTTTGACACCAATGAATCGTCGCGTCTGCAACTCGATGCCAACGGTTGGCTGCGCACGCTCACTCCTACTGCGGGGACGGCGGTGCAATACACCCGTGTCTGCACGCTGGTTTTTTCAATGGGCGCCGTTAGCGGTGGTCCGCAGGCCGGGCAGTTGCCATATCCTGCGGGCGATTGGACTGTGCGTTTTGACGGCAAGGGTCAGTTGACGTTTGGCCTGGCAGGACGGCTCAACGAGTCTGAGGCTGCAAGCCCAGGACGTGCCGTAGTGACCGTGGTGCCACAAGAACCCGGCATCCAGATTTGCATCACTGAAACCGACACGGCCGACCCGATTCGCAACATCCGCCTTTACGCACCGGGTAACGAGGCCCAGGCCAGTGCAGGCGAGGTTTTCTCGCCGGTTCTTCTGGCGCGGCTGCAGGGCTTCAGCGCGTTGCGTTTCATGGATTGGCAACGTACCAACAACAGTGTCCAGAGTGATTTTTCCAAGCGTTCGCTGGCCACCGATGCCCGCTACACCAGCGAACGCGGTGTGCCGGTTGAGGTAATGGTTGATCTGGCCAACCGGCTGCGCCTGCAGCCGTGGTTCAACATGCCGCAGCCGGCGACCGATGCCTATGTCAGCGCATTCGCAACACTGGTGCGTGATCGGCTGGCTGCCACGCTGCCGGTTTATGTGGAATACAGCAATGAGATCTGGAACGATCAGTTCTCGCAGGGGCTGCTCATCAATGACCAGGGTGTTGCACAGTACGCCGGGCGTGCGGGCAGCGATTTTGACAA
>CAIQBN010000151.1 GCA_903870065.1 uncultured beta proteobacterium
ATGGTCGTCAAGTGTCTGCATGGCTTGGGCTGGTTCCCCGGCAGCACTCCAGCGGCGGGAAGCAAAACCTGTTGGGCATCAGCAAACGGGGTGACACATACCTGCGGACCCTTTTGATTCATGGGGCGCGCTCTATCATTTACCACGCAGGCGAAAAAGTAGATCCAACGTGCAGGTGGCTCAATGCTGTAGTGAGTCGACGCAACAAAAATGTGGCTGCGGTTGCGCTGGCCAACAAGAATGCCCGCATCGTATGGGCGTTACTGACCCATGACAGAGAATTCCGACCTGACTACACGACCGCCAAGGCGGCGGCCATGTAGTCAGGTCGGTCATTTGAGAACAACGACAACGATATGGCGGGGGAGCTGAACAACCGATTGCTCAAGCAATCATGAAGTGATGGCAAGACAGGTTAGACCGTGGTTGGCAAAGCCCTAACTGGCCGGGGCACCCAGAGTGCGTGGAACCGATTGAGGTGCCAACCAGCGAATCCCATCAGGGGCCGTGACCAAAAGTCACACCAAGAGTCCGAATGTACGGGTGCAATCTTTACCTTTGAGTCACCATGAATTGAGAGATTGGCATAGGGGGCGTTCATGTAGGCCTGTCATATCCGCGGCAAGTGGGCAGCCATTGTGGGATGATGGTGACGCGCAGATCGATGAGTATGAGGCTGTCCAGTCGACCTGGATCTGGCAGCGCAACCACCGCCAGACAACCAGGTCGACATACAATTCATTGGAGAGAGAAACGACGATTGCTCGGACTAGTCGTGGGGTGCCGTTCTGCACCGCAAATGGCCCTTCTGAACACCGTTCTTGGCGGTGAATTGGGACGCCGGGCGGCAAATTGACGGTTTTACCAGGATTGAGGGGGCGATTTCAAGATGCGATACTTGGGCTCATGCGGTTGAATATCCAATCCGTTGATCAACTAGGTCCTGTTCGATTGTTATGCCGTTGCGTTTGAGGCGCAACAGGGTCTTGACGCAGTTGTAGTAGAACTCGCTGCCGGAGTCACTGGTCAATGACTGTCTGGCGGGGTTTGGCAGAAGCCAGTCTGCTGCGCCAGCTAACTGGCAGACCGGCCCAGGCTCTGACTTAGCAAATTGGCAAACCCTAACTTCCCTTCAGCGCCTCATCTGAGAGCGCGTCCCTTGAGTAGGGCAACATAAGCAGCAAAATCGGGAAGTTTCAAATAAACCCTTTTCTTACTCAGAAAGGTCACTGCAATGGGTGAATGGCTTTGGTCTGTTGTCTTCCTAGTTGCCATCCTCGGCTTTTTCCTGTTGCGCGAGGGCGCGAGGGCTTCTGCCGTTGAAAAGTGGATTGTCTCGCGGGGCTTGAGTCGCCGCTTTCCGGTTCCGCCCGAGGGGCCGCAGCCGGCGGCAAATCTGGTTGCGCGCCTGAGTACGCATGGCGCCCGCAGGTGGGGCTTTGTGCTGGAAGGCACGCTGGATGGTCTGCCGGTGACGGTTGCCGAGCACGAGAGTTCGACCTCTTTGAATTCGCCTCCGGCCTGGTTCACCATCGTCACCTGGCCTATCCAAGGAGCGTCGGGGCGCATCTTCATGCACCGCGGCACTGGATCACCGGCCCTGGCTAATGCAGCAAAAGCCATCGGCAACGCGGTACGGGAGCCACTGTACGATGCGCTGGGGCTCTCTACTGAGGGTCAAGGTGCGCATATCGAGACTCCCGGGGGATGGACTGTGTACGGCGATCCGGGCGTGCGCGAAGGCTGGCTCACGCCGCAAAAGATGCGCGAACTCGACGCGTGGCCGCACGGCGGATCATTTGTGCGCGAGGACGGCCACGGTGCGTGGCGGGTTCAAGAAAAGATCACGGTGGAGAACCTCGAAAAACTGCCCGGACAGTTCGCCGCAGTCCGTCATCTGCTGCAAGACAGCACCTTTTGATGCCAATTGCCTGCAGCGACGTCGGTTCTTTGGACGCCTTCGGGAAACTGGACTTACAGAAACCAGACTTTCGTAGGCGCCTGCTAACGCTAAGGTTTGTAGGACGCCCTCCCGCAGTGGCGCGCCGATGACGCCCCGATCACCGCTAAGGGAGGGCGTCGTATAAACCTTAGCGATGTCTGCCACTGTACTTCGTCAAATGTGGGCGCCAAAACTCCTAGTGGACTTCTTTGACGATGAAGTTTTATCGATGAGGTTATCTTCAACCCTCAAGGATCGCCATGCGCAAAGCTTCGACTGCTCTGGAAATCCGAGCGTCAGGCAAATTCGAGAATCCCAGCATTAACGCCGGCGCAAAGCGCCCTTCGACGGTGAAGTCTGACAGCGGGCGCGGCAAGAGCCCGAGCCGCCATGCGTTCTCAGCCACGCGGCGGTCTTCCAAGTGCGCAGGCAGCCAACCGATTAGGTGTAGCCCTGCATTCAGAACCTCAGTGCGTATCAGGTCGCCCAACTTGTCACTCAAATGGCTTTGCAGCGCGTCCTGCCGCTTGCGATAGTGCGTACGCATTGCACGCACATGCGACTCAAACGCACCGCTCTCGATCAGGTGCGCGATGCTGAGTTGCGTGGCCAAGTTGGGCGGCCTGCCGACCAAATCAATCAGGCTGGACATCGCACTCACGTAACGCCGGGGAACGACCAGATAGCCCACGCCCAGCGACGGCAGCAGCGTCTTACTGAAGGTGCCGAAATACAGGACACGGCCATCTGGGTCCAGACCTTGCAGAGATGGCGCCGAGGCACCGCCGAAGCGGTATTCGCCGTCGTAATCGTCTTCCAGCACCAAGGCATCCCGTTCGTACGCCCAGCGAAGCAACTCGAGCCGCCGGCTCAGGCTCATGGTGTGACCAAGCGGTGCCTGCCGCGCTGGGGTGACGTAAGCGAAGCGCGCGTGGTCATCTCGAAGGCGTCCCTCGGCCACCACCAGCCCTTCGGTATCGACCGGCACCGCCGTCGTACGCAGCCGAAACAGTGCGAACGATTTGCGCGCGCCAGGATAACCCGGGTTTTCAGTCCACGCACCATCACCGGGGTTTGACAACCCGAGCATGATCAGGTGCAACGCCTGGTGTGTTCCAGAGATGATAAAGACCTGTGACGGATCGCAAATCACGCCCCGGCTCGCCCCCAGGTAGGCTGCCACTTGTTCGCGAAGCACGGGAGTACCCTCGGCTGGGCAGCGCGCCGCGCCCCGCCGAATCACGTCAAGCGAAACACGCCGCTGTATGCGCACGTACAGTTGCGCAGGGAAGGCGGCAATGTCTGGAATACCCGGATGAAATGGCTGCGCCAGCACGCCGCGCTCGGGACGTGCAGCGACTGTGCCAACCATGCGTTGCGCCAGCTTCACCGCGGGGGCTGTTGCCTCGGCAGGTTCACCACCGGCCTGACGCGGCGCCAGCACGGCCTGTGCGTCGGGCAGCACCTCGGGAATGAAAGTGCCCGACTTCTCTCGCCCAAGCAGATAGCCCTCTGATTTAAGCTGCTCGTAGGCTTGCGCGACCGTGGTGCGCGATACGCCCAACTCTGCGGCCAAGTTGCGCGTAGCGGGCATGCGCATGCCTGGCTTCAGCCCCCCCGAAATGACGACCTTGCGCAGTGCCTGGAACAACTCGCGGTTGATCGGCGTGCGGCCATCACGGGACAGGATCAGACCAGGAAGCAGCGCGCCTGAGCTGTGTCGGGCCATAGAGGGTTCCTGTGTGGATGAGTAATTCTGGCCTTACACTTTATCCTATTCTGGCTATTTCTAACAGTCCAGAACTTCACTAGCATCCGGCTTCATGTTGAATACATCGGACGCCTCAAACACAACGCCCCCTGCCACCGGATACCTTCCGTTCCGCGCCGAGGTCACACCGCTGGCACGACCATTGCCGAGCGGTGCATGCGATTGCCACTTCCACATCTTTGAGCCTGGCAATGCCGGCAACATGCTGTTTCCTTGGGCAGAGCCGCGCAGCTACACGCCTACCCAAGCCCCACTGGCTGCCTATCGCGCCATGGCGGAAGCCCTCGGCCTTGAGCGCGCGGTGCTGGTGCACCCCAGTGTCTACGGCAGGGACCACACCAGTTTTGAGCATTGGCTGAAGGTCTGTAGCGGCTGGATGCGTGGTGTTGCCGTGGTATATCCCGACACGCCAACGTCCGACATAGAGCGCTGGCATACCCTGGGCGCCCGCGCAACACGTTGCAACGTGTTGTTTGACGGTGGCGTTTCGGCGGATGTGCTGCCGCGCATCGTCGAGCGTGTGCGCGATTTCGGGTGGCATCTGCAGGTGTTGATGGATGTTTCCCGCGAACCGCAGCAGGTGCTGGCTCTGGCCGATCTTGGCGTACCGTTGGTTGTGGACCATTGCGGCCATGTTCAGGCTACAGATGCGTTGGGCAGTCGCGGTTTTCAAAACCTCCTGGCGCTGCTCCGCGAGGGACGAGCTTGGGTAAAGCTATCAGGCCTCTACCGGCTTACCGGCCAGCGCAGCGGCTTTTCCGACACCTTGTCGCTGGTGGAAGCATTGCTGCACGCAAACCCGGCGCAATTAGTATGGGGTAGCGACTGGCCGCACCCTGCCATTGCGCCGCCGATGGTTGACGATGGCGACCTGGTGCAAGCCCTTCTGGATGCCTGTAGCGATGCAGAACTGCAGCAGGTGCTGGTCGACAACCCAAGCAGACTGTACTGGTCGCATTGACTAGCAGACCAATCCCCCGCAATTATTAAAGGAGACAACTATGAACCGCCGATCCAAATTGAACACTCTCCTGGCCCTGACCGCCAGTCTTTACCTAGGCTTCGCTACGCCTGCTCTGGCACAGAACCCCACTGTCATCAAGCTCGGATGGACGACCTCCGACGGTGCGCAAGACCCCTACGCAGCAGGTGCCCGCGCGTTCCAAAGCGCCGTGGAGCGAGAAACGCGCGGCAGCGTTCAAGTGCAGCTGTTCCCCAATCGTCAACTCGGCGATGAACGCCAGATGCTTGAAGGCATGCGCTTCGGAACCGTAGATGCCGGGATCATTACGAACGCTGTTATCGCGCAGTTGGAGCCTGCTTTCAGCGTGAACGATTTACCCTTCCTTTTCGCTAACGAAGCACAAGCCCACAAAGTGCTGGACGGTTCCGTTGGGGCCGAACTGGCCAAGCGACTCTCGACCAAAGGCATCGTGGTGCTGGGGTATATGGAAGGCGGCTTTCGCAACATGATCAACAACAAACGCCCGGTCAACACGCCTGGCGACGTGACTGGTGTGAAGTACCGTGTGATGCAAAACCCGGTCTTCATCGACATGTTCAACAGCATGGGCGGCTCGGCCATACCCATGGCATGGGGCGAGACGTTCACTGCCGTGCAACAAGGCACCATCGACGGGCTCGAAATTCCGCTGGCAGTGATCGACGCTAACAAGTATTTTGAGGTCACAAAGTTCCTGTCGCTGACCAACCACACCTATTCCATGATCGGCCTTGTGATCAGCAAGCGATCCTTGGACAAATTGACACCAGAGCAGCGCACTGCAGTCACGAACGCTGCCAAAAGCGCGACTGCCATACAGCGTCAGGTGTCACTGGCGGACGCCAAAGCCACAATTGGAAAGCTCGAGAAAAACGGCATGAAAATCAATGCCGTAGCCGATGTCGGCGCCTTCCGCAAAAGCGTAGGCCCGGTGTACGAGAAGTTCCGTAAGAGCGACGCGGGTCCGCTGTTAGAGCAGGTGCTGGCTGCCGTTAAGTAGGAATGCATAGTTAGCCAGGTGTCTGAAATGACTATTCTGATACGGCGTGTGCTGGACCAGTTAACGGCCGCACTCAGAGTGTCGATCGTTGCGCTGGCCATCGTGATGCTATTGGCATTGTCTCTGCAGGTAGCGATGCGCTTCTTTTTTAACCAGGCACTGAGCTGGAGCGAAGAACTCGCCCTGGGCTGCTTTAGCTGGGTGATGCTTTTGGCCATCGCGGTGGGGGTTCGTGACGCCATCCATGTGCGCATGGACCTGTTGGTGGATCTGCTGCCCACGCCCTTACGGCGTTCACTGGATGTGCTGGTGTCACTAAGCGTGGCAGGATTGGGGGTGTTTGTAGCATGGTCTGGCGTGAATTACGTGGTGGACTCCTTCGGAACCACGTCGGCCGCCATTGGCTACCCGATCGCCTTTCTTTATGCCAGTGCCCCGGCCGGCGGTGCGTTGATCGCCCTCTATGCGCTGGAGCGTGCCTTGTTAGGCCCGGCGCCGGCAGCCCAGCCTGAAGTGGAATAAGCGGCAGGAACCCATCGGCCCCAAAGCAGTCAACCATGTCCACCACCGCATTGATCCTTACCGTCGGTTTTGCTGGCCTCGTACTTATTGGCGTTCCTTTCGCATTCGCCATTGGGCTGTGCGTCCTAGCGGCCATCCTCACTGCAGGCATCGAGCCCATGCTGTTGCCGCAGACCATGGTGGCTGGCACGCAGAGCTTCAGTCTGCTGGCCATCCCCTTCTTCATGCTGGCAGGCGAGCTCATGAGTGCCGGCGGTTTATCCCAGCGCCTGGTGCGCGTGGCCGACGTCTTTGTGCGCCACCTGCCAGGCGGAATGGGTTGGGTGGTCATCGTAGCGGCGTTAGTGTTTGCCGCAGTCAGCGGCTCGGCGCCCGCCACGACGGCTGCGATTGGCGCGGTGATGATTCCGGCCATGATTGAACGCGGATACAGCGCGGCCTATGCCACCGCGCTGACGGTGAGTGCCGGCATTCTGGCACCGCTGATTCCGCCGTCCATCGCCTTCGTGATTTGGGGCGTGATCGCCGAGCAGTCCATCGCCAAACTCTTTCTCTCGGGCGTACTGCCCGGGTTGCTGATGGCTGCCGGCATGGCCGTCATTGTGACCGTGCAGGCGCTACGTGATAAACGGCCGCGCGAGAAGCGCGCCACCGTGCCTGAAGTGAAGGCCGCGCTGCGGGATGGAATCTGGGCCTTACTGGCACCTGCTGTGGTACTGGGAGGCATCTACGGCGGTGCATTCACGCCCACTGAAGCCGCAGTGGTTGCGTGCCTTTACGCGCTGTTCATCGGTGTGGTTGTGGAAAGACGCCTGAAGTGGCACCAGTTGCCAGCCGTGATACGCCGCGCCATGTCTATCAGCGCCATCGTGATGGCCATCGTAGCGGTCTCCACGGGTTTTGGTTTCCTGGTGGCTCAGGAGCAGTTAGCCACCAAGCTGGCCAGCTGGTTGGGTGCCAACATCCATGAAAAATGGATCATGCTGGCCGCGCTGAACATTGGATTTTTCCTGCTCGCCGCCGTGATGGACGAGATCGCCATCATGGTGATCTTGGGGCCTATGCTGATTGCTATCGCCAACCAGTTCGGTGTGGATCCCATCCACTTCGGCGCAATGATTGTCACCAATGTCGCCATTGGCATGGCCGCGCCACCCATTGGCTACTGCCTCTTCGTGGGCATGGCCATCAGCGGCTTGAAGCTGTG
>CAIQBN010000152.1 GCA_903870065.1 uncultured beta proteobacterium
ACTTCATTTGAAATTCAACATATTTACATGCCCACAAAAAGAAAGACGAAAATCCTGGTAAGTCATTGATTCAAAAGGAATTTCTATCGAAATGCGAAGCTATCGCGGGAGAACTTCAGTTTAGTCAATCAGCGCTTTCGGGGCGCACGTGACGCGGCAGTCAATTCAAGGCCTAGTTTGATTGCCCCTAGGGAAAGAACCAACTAGCCCTACGAAAGAAAGTGTGCAAGATGCTGGTTGGGTGAACGACTGCTCCAAGACGGTCAAAATTTTTTGACGGGACAAAAAATGTATTTTTCAAACATCAAAATCAGCATCAAGCTGGGGATCGTTTTTCTGATTCTTGTGGTGTCGACAGCGTTAGCCGGTGGTTTTGCCATGTACCAATTGGACAAGATCAACGGAAACACTGAGGAAATGGCCGCCCATTGGCTGCCCAGCGTCACCCATGCTGGTGACTTGCAAAGTCACCTCAATACAGTTCGTCGGGGCGAAATGCAGCATGTTATGGCTGTACTTGGAGAAGAAAAGTCTCCCGAAGAAGATCGCATTAACGCCGCAAAAGCAAAAATTGCCGAGGTTGGTGGCAAGTACAAGGCGCTTTTGACCAATGCGGATGACGTCAAAGTATGGGAGGAGTATCAGAAGAACCTGTTGCGATACTTCGATGCCCAGAAAAAATTGCTCGAACTGTCCAACGTTGGGCCTGCCGAGGCGATTGCATCCGTTGCGTACTTGAATGGCGAGTCGCAATCTGCTTTGCGCGCGTTGTTCAAGACGCTCGATGCAATGATTTTGCTGAGCAAGCGCGGCTCGGATGACGCGCACAGTAGCGCCAAAGCAACCTATTCCATGGCGCGTGCCGGGCTGTTGGCGGTGGTGCTGGTTGCAGTGGCTTTGGCCGCAGGCTTGGGGTTCTGGATCACGCGACTGATTACCCAGCCTTTGCGTTTTGCGGTGCAGGCGGCCCAAGGTTTTGCCAAGGGCGACCTGACCGTGCCGCTAGAAGCCAAGGGCAAGGACGAAATATCACTCCTGCTGCGTGCCATGGAGGACATGCGAACCAGTTTGTCGGGGGTGGTTTCCAATGTGCGCAGAGGTTCGGAATCGGTAGCTAACGCCAGTGCGGAAATAGCCCAGGGCAACCATGATTTGTCTTCGCGCACCGAACAACAAGCCAGCGCGTTGGAACAGACGGCAGCCAGCATGGAAGAACTCGGTTCCACGGTCAAAGGCAATGCTGAGTCGGCGCAACATGCCAACCGACTTGCTGCTGATGCGTCCGTTGTCGCGACGCAGGGTGGGGCGGTGGTCAATCAGGTGGTGCAGACCATGAAAGGCATCAACGACAGTTCAAGAAAAATTGCAGACATCATCAGTGTGATTGATGGCATTGCCTTCCAAACCAATATTCTTGCCTTGAATGCGGCAGTCGAGGCTGCGCGCGCAGGGGAGCAGGGGCGGGGATTTGCCGTCGTCGCCAGCGAGGTGCGCAGTCTTGCGGGGCGTTCCGCAGAAGCCGCCAAAGAGATCAAGATTTTGATCAATACCAGTGTGGAGCGGGTCGAGCAGGGTACTGCTTTGGTTGATCGGGCTGGTGAAACCATGGTCAAGGTTGTTGAGTCGATCAAACGGGTCACCGATATCGTGGTCGAGATCAGTGCCTCTAGTAGTGAGCAGGCCGCCGGGGTTGCACAAGTCGGCGAAGCTGTTAGTCACATGGACAATGCAACACAGCAAAATGCGGCGCTGGTTGAACAAATGGCCGCTGCGGCGAGCAGTTTGAAGTCCCAATCTCAGGAACTGGTGCAAGTTGTTGCAACGTTTAAGCTATCGGCCGATGAAGATACTTCATCGGTGCATCGTTTGCCCACGCCGAGTCCGTCTAAGAGATTGTCATCAGCGGCGAGGAAGCCCGCGATGGCCGGAAAGCAACCGTCGATTGCTGCACCGGTGAAGGCCATCGCGGTGCCTAAGTTGCCTGCAAAATCATCGTCAGCCGCAGGCGCAGTTGACGATGATTGGGAAACCTTCTGAAGGATTTGCAGATCTATCGCTCGTGCCGGTGGGCGGCTAATCGATTCGCCACTTATAAGCGCTCACTATGGACCGTAATCCGATTGGCTGATGCGCTCGATAAGGCAAGGCGTTGCTCGCCAGGCGCCGGGGTCTTCTGCGATGCTGCAAGCAGCCTGAAATTGGGCGATGCAGCGCAGTGCGCTGGCAGAGTCGGCAGCATGGACAAACGCCAAGGGGTCTCCGGCCAAAACCGTCGCGCCCAGCGGCAAAACCTGGGTTAGTCCGACGCGCAGGTCCAGTACGTCGCCTTCCTTGGCCCGCCCGCCGCCTAACTCAACCACGGCCATTCCCACAGCTCGGGTCTGTAATGCGCAAATCCTGCCCGACTGGGGCGCGGGTACCGGCGTCACGACCGGGGCACTGGCCAGATAGAAACCTGGCTTTTCCATCAGGTCGCAAGGGCCACCCAGTGCTGCGACCATGCGCGCAAAGTGCTCGGCGGCGGCGCCACTGTTCAGCGCGGATAGCAGTTGCAAGCGCGCCGCATCAGCGTCTTTGGCGATTCCGCCCAGAATCAGCATCTCAGCGCCCAGAGCCAGGACAATTTCATGTTGTCGTGCATCACGGTTGCACAGATTGTTCGCGCCCGCCAGATAGCGGATGGCTTCGCCGACCTCCAGCGCATTGCCCACGCATGAACCCAGCACCTGGTTCATGTCCGTAATAAGTGCGGTTGTCTTCAAACCTGCACCTTCGGCCACTCCAACAATGCTGTGCGCCAGATCCTGGGCCATGACAAGTGATTCGGCAAATGCTCCATTCCCACACTTGACGTCCATGACCAGACCGTGCAGACCTGCTGCCAGCTTCTTTGAAAGGATACTAGCGGTGATCAGGGGAATACTTTCGACCGTGGCAGTCACATCACGTGTGGCGTAAAAGCGCTTGTCAGCCGGCGCCAGATCGGCAGTCTGACCGATTACTGCGCAACCCACGCTTCGCACAACACAGTCAAATTCCGTGTTTGTGGGCGCGGTGTTGTAGCCGGGAATGGATTCCAACTTGTCGCATGTGCCGCCGGTGTGGCCAAGTCCACGCCCCGAGATCATGGGCACGTAGCCACCGCAGGCCGCCACCATGGGCGCCAGCATCAGACTGACTTTGTCGCCAACGCCGCCACTGGAGTGTTTGTCCAGCACGGGTCCACCCATGTCAGTCCAATGCATCACCCGACCGGAGTGCATCATGGCTTGGGTCAGGCTAATGCATTCCTTGGGTCCCATTCCGCGCAAAAAGACCGCCATGCCCAGTGCGGCGATCTGGCCTTCGCTCCAACTGCCATCGACCAGACCAAGAACGAATTGTTGAATCTGTGCATCGCTCAGCGCGTGGCCATCACGCTTTGTACGAATGATTTCTTGGGCCAACATGGTCAGTGGCGTACGTGTCAATAGGTGCTGTTGGCCAGTGGCGCTGAATGTCCGCCCAAGACGGCCTCAATATCATTAAGCAGGCCGCTGGCCCCGAAGCGAAAGCGTTTTGGGGTCAGCGCGTCGTTGCCGAGTTCATCAACGACTAAAGCCAGATAGACAGCGGCGTCTTGAACGGACCGAATACCTCCCGATGCCTTGAAGCCG
>CAIQBN010000153.1 GCA_903870065.1 uncultured beta proteobacterium
CACCCACGGCGTAGCCGGGGAAGTCCATCTCCACCAACTGGTCGAGCGACTCCTGGCGCAGGTTTTCGAACATGCCGCCCTGCACAATGCCAAACAGTGCGTTCGGGTTCTCCAGCCGGGAAAACTCGGCCTGGCAGCGCCTGGCCCAGCGCAGACTCAGCTCCATGGACGTACGGGCTTCCCTCTCGGTGGTGATGTGGCCCTTGGTGTCGTAGGGTGTGCATTCGTCAAACTGCATGACGATGTCGCTATTGAGCACGGTCTGGATCTGCATGCTGATCTCGGGTGTCAGGAACAGCTTGTCGCCGTTGACGGGACTGGCGAACCTGACGCCTTCCTCGCTGATCTTGCGCATGTCCCCCAAGCTCCAGACCTGGAAGCCACCCGAGTCGGTCAGGATCGGTTTGCTCCATTTCTCGAACGCGTGCAGGCCGCCAAAGCTGGCCATCACGTCCAGGCCAGGGCGCATCCACAGGTGAAACGTGTTGCCCAGGATGATTTGCGCTCCCATTTCCTCCAGGCTGCGCGGCATCACGCCCTTGACCGTGCCATAAGTGCCAACGGGCATAAAGATGGGGGTTTGCACCACGCCGTGGTTGAGGGTGAGCGTGCCGCGGCGGGCATGGCTGGTGGGGTCTGTGGTGAGCAGGTCGAATTGCAGCATGGTGTTTTTCAGAGGGTTGCGCATTGTACGGAAGGCCGGGAAAGATCCCTCCACGGCTCTTGCGAAACCATTAAACTGTGCCGCAGAGGGTTGCCGCACTGGACAGGCGCACAAGACGTTTGAAGGAACGCCATGAAACTTTGGATCGTTGGGCTCATTGGGACACTGTTGTGTCATTCGGCGTGGGCTATATCCGTGGTCTTTATCAACCCCGGCAAGTCGGACGAAGTGTATTGGGTGACCGCAACGCGTGCTATGGAGGCTGCCGCGAAAAGCCTCGGCATGCAGCTGGAGGTGCTGTTTGCCGAGCGCCAGCATCCGCGTGTGATGGAATTTGCGCGCCAGATCGTTGCTCGGCCCGCGGCGCAACGCCCCGATTTCGTCATCTTCTCCAATGACTATGCCACCGGCCCTGAGCTGTTGCGCCTGTTTGACGAAGCCGGTATCAAGACTTTCATGGCCTTTAGCGGCATAGGCGACCCTGCCGAGCTGGCTGTAACTGGCCGCCCCCGGGAACGCTACAAGACCTGGCTTGGCTCGCTGGAGCCACACGCACAGGACGCAGGCTACCTGACGGCCAAGGCGCTGATTGCACGTGCGCGCAAGGCCGGAGCAAAGTCTGGCGATGGCAAACTGCATTTGCTGGCGATCAGCGGTGACCGATCGACACCAACCTCCATTCGGCGCAGCGAGGGTATGCGCAAGGCCGTCAGCGAATCCCCCGATGTGATTCTGGATCAGGAGGTCAATGCCGAATGGAACCGCGACAAGGCAGCGGAAAAGGCAAGCTGGCTGTACCAGCGCTATCCGATGGCGCGATTGGTCTGGGCCGGTAGCGACCAGATGGCCTTTGGCGCCATGCAGGCGCTCGAAGCACGTGGTGGCCAGGTTGGTAAGGACGCCTGGTTCAGTGGTGTCAACACCTCCAAAGAGGCCATGGAGGCAGTGCAGTCCGGCCGCCTGGCCGCACTAGCCGGTGGACATTTCATTTCAGGAGCCTGGGCGATGGTCATGCTGTATGACTACGCCCACGGGCAGGACTTTGCGCAGAAGGATGGGCTGGTACTGGATCAGTCCATGTTCACATTGTTCACCCCGGAACAGGCAAGGCTTTACCAAAGCCGGTTTGGCGACATGCACTTTGACCGTGTGGATTTTCGGCGCTTCAGCAAAGTGACCAACCCGTCCTTGAAACGG
>CAIQBN010000154.1 GCA_903870065.1 uncultured beta proteobacterium
AGTGCGCGGCGGCAAGCGTTTTCGTGTGTGCGCTTGGCACCATCGGGCAGACCCGTTCGCTCGGCAACCCAGTCTGACACCGTCATGCGCCAGGAGGGTACGACGCCATGCTGCGAAAGCAGCCGGTAGATGCGCATGCAGACCTGCCTGGGGTGCTCCCAGGACGCCGTGTCGCCTTTCACGGTTTCCGGCCGCAGGAGTGCCGCGTGCTCCACCAGGCAATGCAACTCGATGTCCGGACTGGGCCACTCCATGGTGCGCATGTGCGCGGTCCATGCGGTCGCAATGGCATCCTCGATGCGTCGCAACTCTCGGTGTTCGGGCGAGCCCAGCGGCTTGCCCTGGGCGGCATTGCGTACGCCCGAAATCTGGAACTCCAGCTTATCAACCCCGGCCAGCGCCGGTGTCCAGAGCTCTTGCGCCGTCCAGTGCTCGGGCTTGGCCGCCGGGTCGAGCAGGCGCGCCTGCTGGCACCAGCCTTGCAGCGTCTTCAGCTCTTGCCAGGCGGGGGCATCATCCGGGGTCTTTTCGAGAATATCAATGCAGGCGCGCAGGCGCGCATCGTGGCGACTGCGGGTGTCGTTGGACGTGCGCGGCAGGCCGGCACTGCCGGCCAGCATTGCCGTGCGCGGATTGAGCGCAGCCAGTTCCACACAAGCCCGAACCGCCCCGATCAGGTTGCCGCGGTGTGCGCGGTGAATGCGCTGGCAGCGTGCCAGGGCATCGAGATGGCGGGGCAGCCATTGTGTGAGTTCGTCAGCACTGCCCCGGTCCGGACAGCGTACCGCCGAACTGAAGGTCACGCCGACGCTGCCAATGACAACGGGCGGCATGCTGTCGCGCTCGTAAGTGTGGTGGGTGTCGCTGCGCAAGTGCATCCACCATAGTTGCTGGCACGTCGGACACTGGCGAATCTCGACCTGGTAGGCGACATGCTGCCGACCCTCGTCGAGGCTGAAGTCGAACTGCTGCCCATCCAGCAAATGGGTGTGCACCATGTCTTCATGCTGGCAACAATACTCTGTCTGCAACAGATCGCAGTCGCACTTTGGCTGTGGCCCGGTGTAGGCAAAATAGTCGCGCACGGTGCGGTAGCGGTACATGTTGGCGTGCCGTGAAACTAACGGCCAAAAGCGCGCGCATAGAGGACACGCAGCAGGACAACAGCCAGGCCTCCTATGATCAACAGATCGCCCATGCCACCCAGAAAGGCAATCCCCCAGCCGCGAAAGCGCGACAGGAGCCACAGCCCGACCACACAGGCGAGAACGAACAGACCGACATCCCTCAGTGTTTTGACAGAACCCAGTTCATTCAAGGGAAACACCCAGCGGATGCCTATGAGGCTTGCTGCCAGACACAGCAGCGGCGACGCCAGTAACAGGACGTGGGCGTCGAACAGGCTTTTGTTGAATCCGGCACTGGCGATGGCAGCGACCATCATGACAACGATCAACCAGAGCACGGCACCGCCAACCACCAGGCTGGCAATGGCGCGCCCGTCGCGGTCAGTGTCGCCCGCCTTGCCCATGCGTGCCAGTACCGTGCCTACAACGGCCCAGGCCAGCGAGCCCAGCAGGACGGCCAGCGCGTGAGCTTCGGCGGCGATGTAAAGGTTGACAAGCAGATCGCGCAGGGACATGGGGTCAGGTCATTTACAAAGAAAGAAAAGTCGATTTTAGGCAAACGCTGCGGCGTTAGGGCGTACGTTGGAGGCACATGACGTATTCCTTGACGGTCTTCAAATCCCAGTTTATCGCCGTATGCACCGGCTTGATCGCAGCAATCGTTTTTCCAGCCGCAACAAGCTCCACGGCTACAGCGGACAGTTTGCCAGGGTCCAGGCCGGGATCCAGGCCGGGAAGAAGGGGAAGGACGACCGGCGCATAATCGCTCAAGTGAAAGGAATGACAGGATGCCGATCGGGTCACCTCTTCAACCTTGCGTCGATAACACGCCTTTTGGCGAGAACCTTGCGAAGGCCGTGGCGCTTCGCTTGCATGGCGGACACAGGCTCCACTACGACCACCGTGACTTCTGCGGCATGGGTTTTGCGTGCTTTCACGGCGCTTTTTACTATGTCTACGTCCTCGATGGACTGATCGAGTTTCCATCGACGTCAGCCAGTCTGCTTGTTCGCGATGAGCGCCGATTCGCCACCGTAGCCGAATTCGTCGACTGGCTGGCCGCGCAAAGCGATGCTTCGCTGAATGGCGACGGTCTTCAGGATTCGGGTTATTGCGGTAACCAGCGCGTCACCCGGGAAAGGTTGGAGCGCTTTATTGCCGGCGAGAATCCTAGAAGTTAAGCAGGATGGACTTACAAATTTGCATTGAACGCTACCTCGCAAGCGGCTTTGCCCGCCCTGGAGAGATGGTCGGGCATTGGCGCAACGCGCGGGGCGATGTCTGTGTGTTGGTCATGTTTCAACGCGAACCGCAGGCGCTGTTCGAGTTGGGTGTTTTCAAGCCGGAAATTGGCAGTTGGGGGCACGATCTCAACGGTTTCACACTGTCCAGGCAAGAGCTTGAAGCCGCTATCGACGGTCAGCGCGAAATCTACGGAACTGACCTGGCTGGTTTGACACATGTGCGGGAAGGATTGCGAGTGCGTCTAAATGCCTTGTTTGCACCTAAAGTGGCGGCCAAGCCTGTGTCGCAGCCAGCCGCCCAGCCTGCGACAGTGCCGTACTGGAGGGCGTCGCACACGGTGTTTTTCTCTCTTGCCGCAGAACCCCTGGAGGCGGATTTTGTTTACCGCCCTGCGACCATGTCGAACGCTGCGTGGCTGCTATTTTTGCAGGCTGCGGCCGCCGACTCCGACATGCAGGAGTACTGTGATGCCTTGCCCGCTGCCGCGCTGCAAAGGCAGCCCACGACGCTGCGCATTCCGCTTGCTGCCGCGCCACTGGTGTGGATGTCTTGCCTGCAGCACTGCGAAGCACGATCCGTTGGCGTCGACTCGCTGGATACGCTGTTTGCTGATCTTGCTCGGGCGCCTATCGATATCGATGGGCTCGACCCAGATTTGGCAATGGCTTGGCCGATCTGGTTGGGACTCGTGGATGTGGCGACTCTGCGTCGCGCGGCGCTGCCTTGGTGGCTGGGTGCGACAGCCACGGTGACCGAAAGTGCTATTGGACTGTTGGCACCCCACGAGGTTCGCATGTTGGCGAGTCACATCGATGGTGTGCTACAGCTTGTGGTGGAAATTGGCGGGGTAGAACTGAGTGCGAGCGACCTCCAAGCCATCGCAGTCTTTGTTCGAGAGGCCGCAGAAACCCAGCGTTGGCTGGTAGGCTTGGAGTCAGGCACGTGATGCAGGCAATTGGAGTACCTTCTTATCACTGTGCGTTCAGCATCTTTACTTGCGGCCCAGATCAATGCCCAAGAAGTTGCGCAGTGCCTGCGAGTCATACACCGCGTCCTCCGCTGCTTCATAGGCCCAGCATGAGCGGCTAATGAAAAAATCAAACAAGTGCTCAATGCTGGTTTCGCACGTCGGCACAGACGAGGTCGATAACGTCAGCCGCAAACCCGGGGCAGCGACGGGCCACATAGTGTGGATTGGCATCGCAATGCAGGGCAGACTGCACAAGGGAAAAAATTTCGTCGTGGGCATTGTTCCACACCGCATCGGCCTCGAACCCGGCATCGAGCTGCCTGCGCAGGTCGGCATAGGTCGCAAGGGATGTGTCCTGCGCACCGGCGCTAAGGGTTCCCTTGGAAGTGCGTTCGGCGCGCACGGTCGTATGGGTGCGAAGGTCTGCGAGGCCTTGCGCCTGCAAGGCATGAAACAAGGTCTCGATTTGCATGCGCGAAGCAATTTCAACAAACCGGATGTCGCGTTGCGGCAGCAAGGTCTCCAACGCCAGCGCATTGCAGAAGTCCTTGTCGTCAATCACCCAGTGATTCCCCCGCGCGCCGCTGATGGCGATTCGGATGCGATCGGCAGAAACGTCCAGGTGGGCCGGCGTGCCCTCGATGCTGACAAATCCTGGGCAAGCGAACGCGGGATAGGCGCGAATCGGGTCGGCATACTTGTCCCGGTCGTCTGAGTTGTAGGTACGCCCCACTTCGCGCCGGGGCATGCTTGCCGGGATGCGCTGCAGCTCTATCCCCATACAGGCGAAGACCTCCAGCAAACCCGTTTCGGTGGGCGCAAAGCGGATGCCGGCCGAGAGCATGTCCATGTCGTTGGCGTGTCCGCCATGGGCAAAGTAAAACCGGAAGTAACGGAGTTGGCGATTCCACTG
>CAIQBN010000155.1 GCA_903870065.1 uncultured beta proteobacterium
TATCACCGTAAGCGGCGACCCATTTTTTTTTGGACGAGAATTGGAATCAAGCCAGAAGAGCGTAACAGTGCCGGATGCGATGGCCTTACAACCGAACGCTCAATACTTTTGGAGCGTTGAAGAATGCCTTAATGCAGAATGTGTATATTATGCGTACACTCAAGAGTATGCTTACTTCACTACTGCGCTCAGTTGGACCGTTGTAACGCCGATCCCAGGGTCACCCTTGATCGGTACTGTCACTCCGGGCAATGGCGTCGCCACTTTGAATTTCACGGATCCAATCACTGGAGGTGATCCGACTTCCTACTCCGCAAGATGCTCGGCTACTGGTCAGACAACCCGATCACAAAGCGGCTCCAGCAGTCCTCTTGTCGTAAGGGTGCTTAGCAATGGCGTGCCCTATAGTTGCAGTGTCGTTGCCGTCAATAGCGCAGGACCCGGCCCGGCGTCGGCTAGCGTCAGCGTCACCCCCTCGGCCCCCGGCGCCGGCGTCACGATGTCGCCACCAATTAGCGTTCAAGCAGTACTTTCTGGTGGCGGGGCAAACCTGACCTGGACAGCTCCGACGGGAGGGAGTGAGATCAGTCAGTACAAGATCTATCGCAATGACGTCTTCACGGCAATTGTGTATGTGCCTTTTACAAATTTCTTTAATGGCGGCGTCGCATCTTCACCCGGTACCTACAGCTATGCGGTCGAGGCGTGTAATGCGGCCGGTCTTTGCTCTGCACGATCATCGCCATTCGTGCTGACGGTCAGCGGTCCGGTAGATACTCAAGCACCAACAGTCCCTGGCGGGGTTTCTGCCGTACCTACCTCAGGATCACAGGTCACCCTCGCTTGGAATGCTGCGACTGACGTCGTCGGCGTAACCAAATACCAAGTGTTACGTGGTGGGGCGGTGATTGCCACGCTCGGCAATTCCACAAACTACAACGACAGCGGTTTGGCCTCAAGCACAAGCTACACCTACACGGTAAAGGCAGGCGACGCAGCGGGTAACTGGTCGTTGCCGTCAGTGCCGGTATCGGCTACGACGTTAGCATCAGTAACTTTGGATCAGCAAGCGCCAAGCAAGCCCACCGGGCTGTTGGCCCTTGCGGCTTCCAGCACACAAGTGAATCTGAGTTGGAGCGCCACTACTGATAATGTTGGTGTTACGAGCTATCGAGTCTACAGAGGCAACCAATTGCTTGTTACCCTCGGTAATGTGGCGAGCTACAGCGATAGTGGACTCGCTTCAAACGCCACTTATAACTATCAGGTGCAGGCGGGTGACGCTGCAGGAAATTGGTCAGACTTCAGCGTAGCTGCGGAGGCTGGCGTGTATACAGTCGTGCCTGTACCGCTATCGGTTACTAAGATTGCTGGCGGAAGCGGACATTCCTTGGCAGTGAAATCGAATGGAACGGTATGGGCTTGGGGCTCGAACTCATCAGGCCAGCTGGGAAATAGTGGCACCTCAAGTTCTTATCTGCCGGTACAAGCGAGCGCTCTTACCGGTGTCAGCGCGGTCGCTGCCGGTTCTTCCCATAGCTTGGCGCTGAAAACCGACCAAACGGTTTGGGCATGGGGGCAAAATAATCATGGTCAGCTTGGTAATAGCAACACAATAGATTCCCTTGTACCGATTCAAGTGCCAAGCATGAGTACGGTAGTGGCCATCGCCGGCGGGGCCGAATACAGCATTGCGCTTAAATCGAACAACACTGTCTGGGCTTGGGGAAAGAACACTAACGATCAGCTCGGTTCTTGCGTGTCCTGCGTATCGGGCGGCGATGGCGTACGGTATTCCGCCACACCGATCCAGGTGTTTTCCCCGGCCACAAAGATTGCGGTGGGCCTTGCACATACACTTGCAGTGAAATCGGATGGAACAGTTTGGGTTTGGGGCACTGGAAACGGCATTACATCAGTCCCGACGATGGTTGCAGGACTGAGCGGGGTCACGGCTATTGCCGGGGGAGCTGGATTTAGTGTTGCCTTGAGCGGGGGTCAGGTTTGGACCTGGGGAAATAATGGCAACGGGCAATTGGGAAATGGAACAGCGATATCTACGACGGTGCCTCAACATGTGGTCGGGATTCCCTCGATTACGGCAATCGCAGCGGGATTCAATCACGTTCTGGCATTAGGGGCTGACGGAACTGTCTGGACCTGGGGATACAACAGCAATGGACTAGGCTCAAGCAATATCACCATTTCCACGACCCCCATTCAGATTCCGAGCTTAACGGGAGTCACCGCGATCTCGGCCGGGCTCTTTTTCAGCTCCGCGTTGAGATC
The DNA here is from genome assembly GCA_903870065.1 of uncultured beta proteobacterium. GTDB lineage: Bacteria > Pseudomonadota > Gammaproteobacteria > Burkholderiales > Burkholderiaceae_C > Allorhodoferax. The sequence goes on from CAIQBN010000155.1 coordinate 2,290, forward strand.
TGACGGAACCCTGTGGACATGGGGCGACAATGGCAACGGCCAATTCGGGGATGGCACTAACGTAAGTTCTCTCGCCAATGGCAATCCTTGGGGCACACCGATCGAGTCAAGATTTGACACCGGTCTGCTTTCATCGATCGCTATTGCCGGGCCGAGCAGCCTGAACGAACGAAGCACCGCACGATACTTGGTGACGGCAACTTACGACAACGGCTCCATCCTTCAGGCTCCTGGAACGCTCAGTCTCGGAGCGACAAGCGATGCTACATTGACTGACAGCAATTTGTTGTCGGGTGCTGCAGTCGCTGCGGATCGAACGGTGACACTGTCGGCCTCCTATTCCGAAGGGGGGATAACCCGGACAGCATCTCTTCCAGTGACTATCAAGGATATCGCTGGAGTTCCTGGTGCTCCCAAGCAGGTCACTGCGTCGGTAGGAATCGGGCAGGCCGTCGTAAGCTTTTTGCCGCCCTCTGATGATGGCGGTAGCGCGGTTACCACTTACACGGTTACCTCAATTCCTGATGGAATCACAGCAACCGGTGCCGGCAGCCCTATTACGGTAACCGGACTAACTTACGGTGTGGGATATTCATTCACGGTGTCCGCGACGAATTTGATCGGAACCGGACCGGCCTCGACTGCTTCATCCCCCGTTAGCACTCTTTCTGTTCCGAATGCCCCGACGACTGTACTCGCGGTGGCGGGAAACGCGCAAGCAACGGTAAGCTTTACCGCACCCAACAACGGAGGCAGTGCGATCACCGGCTATACCGTTACGTCCAGTCCGGCAGGCGGTGGCGACGCCGATGCCGGATCGACAGCAACAACGCATGTGGTTTTGGGCTTGACCAATGGTACGGCCTACACTTTCAGCGTCAAGGCGATCAATAGCATTGGGCCAAGTGCCTCGTCGACTCCGAGCAGCGCCGTGACGCCAGTCGGGGCTCCTGGCGCGCCTACTGGCGCGAGTGCCACTGCGGGCAACGCGCAAGCAAGCGTCAGCTTTATCGCACCGGCGAGCAATGGGGGCAGTTCCATCACTGGCTACACAGTGACATCGAGCCCTGCAGGGGGCGTGGACGTCAACGCTGGCACGACGGCATTGACCCATAACATTACCGGCCTTGCCAATGGCACGGCTTATACCTTCAGGGTAGTGGCCATCAACAGCGCTGGATCCAGTGAGGCGTCGGCGGCAAGCAGCAGTGTTACTCCGGCCACCGTGCCAAGTGCTGCCACCATGGTTACGGCTTCGGCGGGCAACGCCAGCGCAACAGTCAGCTTCACAGCGCCGGTCAGCGATGGTGGCAGCTCAATCACCGGCTACACCGTGATATCGAATCCTGCGGGAGGTGTGGATAACAATGCCGGAACGGTCTCACTGACTCATGCCATCACTGGCCTGACTAACGACACTGCTTATACGTTTAAAGTTACCGCCACCAACAGCGTTGGTGCTGGTGCAGAATCTGTTTCCAGCAATTCCGTAACCCCAACTAAAGCCAGCCAGACGATCAGTTTCGGCACCGCACCGAACCTGACCTATGGAGGAGCCAACGGTACAGTCGTTGCGACGGGCGGCGCCTCGGGCCAGCCGGTCACCCTTAGTAGCATGACTACCAATGTATGTATGGTCTCGGACAACACGGTGATAGGGGTTACGGCAGGCACCTGCACCATCGCCGCCAATCAGGCCGGCAACGCTAACTATGCTGCCGCAACGCAGGTCACTCAGAACA
>CAIQBN010000156.1 GCA_903870065.1 uncultured beta proteobacterium
CAGCATCGTGGTCTATTTGGAAGGCATTTCCAACGCGCGACGGTTCATGAGTGCATTGCGCTCCGCCGCAAATGCGAAGCCGGTTGTTGTGCTCAAGGCCGGTCGCAAGCCCGGCGGCAATGAGGCGGCGCAGACCCATAGTGGTGCTATTGTGGGCAGTGACGATGTGTTCGATGCAGCCTTGCGTCGCGCCGGGGCAGTGCGGGTACGATCATTTGTGGCGCTATTCTCGGCAGCCAAGTGCCTTGCATCGCGTTACCGGCCTGTGGGCAAGCGCCTGGCCATCGTCACCAACGGTGGCGGACCCGGTGTATTGGCCGCCGACTGGGTTAATGAAATTTCTCTGCAACTAGGCAAGCTTTCTGTCGAAACAGTGACCACGCTGAAGCCCCTGCTGCCGCCACTGGCCACCTTGACTGACTTGATCGACTTATCAGAAGACGCCGGCCCGGAACATTTCAAGGTTGCCATCACAGCTGCCGAAAGAGATCGCCAAATTGACGGTGTATTGGCGATTTACTCACCCAAAGCCGGCGGCGATGCCGCTGGTGTGGCTGGAGCGCTTGCAGAAGTCAAACGCACCATTGGCAAGCCGCTGCTGTCATGCTGGATGGGCGATGCGTCTGTCGGTGCAGCACGCAGTATTTTGAAAGACGCAGCCATCCCGACCTTTCGTACACCAGAGGCCGCAGTAGGCGCCTTTGGTAACTTGGCATCGTTCTACCAGAACCAACTGCTGTTGCAGCAAACGCCGCCGCCCTTGTCCACGCTCGCCAAGCCCGACATCGAAGGAGCACGGCTGATCATTGAGAGCGTGCTGGCCGAGCGGCGCAAGGTGCTGACCGAAATGGAGTCAAAGACACTTCTGTCAGCCTTCCACATACCGGTCACAACGACTATGCTGGCTCGCAGTGCAAACGAGGCCATGATGATCGCCACGCAACTGGGCTTTCCGGTTGCGCTCAAGATTGACTCCCCGGACATCAGCCACAAATCGGATGTACAGGGGGTCGCGCTCAATATTGCCAATGCCACCAGCGTGCGCGATGCGTTCAACGACATGATGCAGACCGTTGCCCGCCTGCAACCCAAGGCGCGCATCAATGGCGTCACCGTGCAGAACATGGCAAGTGCCAAGCGTGGACGCGAAATATATGTGGGCTTGGTGACAGATGACCCGTTTGGCCCGGTAATCGCTTTTGGTGCAGGCGGCACGATGATTGAGCTGATCAACGATCGGGCAATGGAGTTGCCTCCGCTCAACCAATTCTTGGCGCACCGTCTTATTGAGCGCTCCAGAGTATCCGAAACACTGGGTGAGTGGCGCGGCAACAGTGCGGTCAATATGGATGCTTTGGAGCAGGTTTTGCTGCGGGTCTCTGAAATGGTGTGCGAGTTGCCGCAACTGCGTGAGATGGATATCAACCCGTTCATCGTCGATGAACACGGCGCAGTTGCTGTCGACGCACGCATTGTGATTGACCATGCATCACAGGCTGCCAACGTGGGCACCAACAGCTACGGCCATTTGGCAATATTGCCCTATCCGGCCCGGTATTCACAGGTTTGGCCGCTGCCCGGCGGAGGCGAGTATTCGGTTCGCCCGATTCGGCCAGACGATGCGCAAATGTTGCAAGACCTGATGCAGCATCTTTCACCCGAGAGCCGCTACTTCCGATTTGTGTCATCGATTACTGAACTGCCACCCAGCATGCTGGCGCGCTTCACTTTGATCGACTATGACAGGGAAATGGCGCTGGTGGCTGTGTTCAAGGAGCGCCATCCAAACGCTGACGGCGAATTCACAGAAACAGAGCGCATCGTCGGCGTATCGCGGTACATCACCAATCCCGACCAGTCAAGCTGCGAATTTGCATTGGTGGTGTCCGATGACTTCAGCGGCAAGGGGCTGGGATCGCGCCTGATGCTGAGCATCATGGATGTTGCGCGGGAAAAAGGGCTCGCAGAAATGGACGGCCTGGTCTTGGCCAACAACCCCGGCATGCTCAAGCTGATGCGGAGTCTTGGATTCTCGGTCAAGACGTTTGCCGAAGACGCTGACTTCAAGCTGGTCACACACGCCTTGTAGAAATAACTGGCTGATCGATTTTTTGACTCTGGAGATGACATGAACGCACTTGAGTGGTCCGACGATTTTGTGCTGGACCTACCCCACATGGACGACACGCACCGCGAGTTTGTCGAACTGCTGGCTGCCGCGAGATCAGCGACCGATACCGAGTTGCTGGCCGCGTGGGACAAACTGGTAGACCACACAGATGACCACTTCAGCCGAGAGGACCGCTGGATGACCGAAACCCGTTTTTCGGCCAGCAACTGCCACACTGTCCAACACGGCGTGGTGTTGCAAATTATGCGACAGGGCGCCGAGAGGGGACGCACGGGCGAACTGGCGATGATCCGCCAACTCACTAACGAACTGGCAGTGTGGTTTCCCCAGCATGCTCAGACCATGGACACTGCGTTGGCAACCCATCTGAAGTGGGTAGGCTTTGACCCGTCAACCGGACTGGTCAATAAACCGCATGCCTTACCGGTCGATGAAATTCATGGCTGTGCAGGCGAAAGCTGCTCTGACACACCGTCGCAAACGGAAGCCATGGCGTAGCCAAGGTCAGTTAGGTGCCAAGCAGTCTGGCAGCTACCTTATAACAATTTGATTACGCCCCTGGTGCTTGGCATCGTAAAGAGCTGCATCGGCCTGCTTGATCAGTGACTGAGGAGTCACACCGTCTCTCAATTGCGCAATTCCACAGGAGAACGTGCAAGCAAAGGCGGTATTGCGCACCGGATGGCGAAAGTGCGAAAAGTCCATGCGGATACGGTCGAGCAATTGACGTGCTCGATCAGCATTGGCCTGGGGCAAGATCACCAGAAACTCCTCACCGCCATAGCGCCCGACCGCATCCGTTTTTCGCAAACGCTGCTTTAGCAGCCAAGCCACGCTGCGAATAACCTGGTCGCCTACCGGATGACCGTAGGTGTCATTGACCTTTTTAAAGTGATCAATGTCGATCATCGCAACGCACAAGGGGGAGTTTTCGCCTTTCGCTGCCGCTGCAGCCGAATCCAACCGCTGCTTGGAGGTGGTGTGATTTAACAAGCCGGTCAGGCTATCCAGGAACATCGATCGGCGCAAAACGCGGTAGCGCTCGATTTTGCTCTTGACCACGGCATTCAAAATAACCGGATTGAATGGCTTGGTCAAAAAGTGGTCACCGCCGAGGCGCAGGGCTTCAACCTGCAACGCGATGCTGGTGTCGGCCGAAAGATAAACCACGGGGGTCGACAAAAACTCCTCATGCTGGCGAATGACACGGGTCACTTCAACACCAGTACAACCCGGCATGTACATATCCATGAGAACCAGATCAGGTTTGAACTTTACTAGTGCCGTCAACACGTCCTGCGGCCGCGCAATTGCCAGCGAGTCCACACCCGACTCTTTCAAGGTTCGCTGGATTAGGGTACTGGCGGTCTTGGAGTCTTCTACAACCAAAACACGGTATGGCTCCTCTTCTTCACTGCCGCACAATTTGACGATCCGCGCCATGATGACGGACTGCGCCGTGCCTGCCGGAAAACAAAAATCACATCCCACCCGCAGCGCGAGTTTGAGTGCATCAAATTCCGATGGCAAGTGCAGGCCGATGATGTTGCTGCTTGAAAACCGGCCGCGAAGCGCCTGTACCCGAACGATAAATGCAGTGGATTCCAATCCGTTTGAATCGACCAACACCACGGTCGGTTCCAACGCCGCCTTACCGTCATAGTGGGGACCACACACTTCGACCTGAATATTGAAATATCCCGCTTGCGTGACGACCTCGTTCCATGCCTCAGGAGTCGACGTCACTAGCCAGATTCGCCGTGCCGGCACCAAGTCGGAGATGACCTCGCTATCTTCATGCAATCGGCGCTCAGGACCGGCTTCCAAATTGCCGTCCAGGAAGACCACCATGCGCTGGTCAAATTCTGATATTTTTACGTCGAGCTCGATTTGAGCATCGGCAGGAATCGCATCGCTGCTCCAATTGTCAAGTTGGGAGAGTACCTGCTGCTCCACCGCGCGTGCAAGCTGGTGAAGCCCTGCAAGACCTTTGGCTTCCAAAAATTCAGTAAAACTGGAAACCGCAACGGCAAACTCCACGAATCCGTCAATTCCAGGATGCGCCTCGCAGGCATGCCACTTTCCAAAAAATTCATCGCTCTTGCGTTTGAGTTCGGCAGGCGAACACGACATAAGTCTCCTCATGACCGGCTGGACCGGTTCTACGACTATTCTATGCGGTCGAAATCGCTCGCCACACTGGCAAACCGTCGCAGGGACCAGCCATCAAAGCACCCTTCAGCCAACAATGACACTTTTGCGCCGCAACATCATTGCATTTTGCACTTTTGCACTTTTGCACTTTTGGACACCATCAACGTGGTGGGGTGAGTTGAGAGATCAGGCCTCGGAAGCGTCCAATTGCAGTGTCATTCCGGCGTTGCGCAAGCGCTGAACCAACACATCGCCCAGCCCGCTGGCGGGCGTCAGCACGCCACCATGCTGGCGGCCACCAGGCAACTCATCGAGCTGCAACGCCAATGCCAATGCAGATTCACACACCATTTTTGTTGTGGCCCGGTTGCCGGGATCACCCGTGTCGGAAACGCTTCCACGCACAGTCCTGCCGCTGGCACTGTGACCCATAAATTGGCAACGGAAAGAGCCACGGTTCATGCTGGCTTCGCTGGGGCCAGAGCCTGGCGGAGGAGCAAATTTTTGCGCCAAATTGCGCATGGCGCTGACACGCAGCGCAGCCTGCGCAGCAATCGATCCAAGGCTCAGACTCGCAGCTGTAAGAGCTGCTGCTGGACCTCGGCCCAGGCGCAAAAACTCCTGGTATGAATAACCGTCGGCATATCCCAGTAATGCCGCGCTGCGACGCACGACCCGGGTGTTGATGGTGGACATCATGAAGGGGCCAAGCCATGCCTTGAAGTCCGCATCGTACCGCGGCCCGAGTGGGTCCGCATGCCGCGCCAGGTCCTCCGGACGAATCTCTTGCGGGTTAAGCAAAAAAGGATCTTCCATGGCGTGCGCCTGCCCTGAGGCCAACATATTGAACAAAGACGCCAAAGTACCCCCGTTGAAGCCCCCACGTAGGCTGAAGGCGACTTTGACACTGGAGCAAGGCTCGCCAAATCGCGTCCACATGGCTTCATTCGCCAAACGCGCGCTCAGGTCAGACGGGATAGAGTCAAATCCACAAAAAGGAATGATCCGTACACCCTTGCGCCCTGCCTCGTCATGATGCCGATCGATCAATCCCTTGACCCAAGGCGTCTCGCCAGTTATGTCGACATAGTGCGTGCCGTTGCGAACACACGCGGCCACTAATTCACTGCCATACAGCGCAAACGGTCCGGCAGTGCTCAGCACCACACGCGCCTTGCGCGTCAGAAGGTCCATAGCCTTCGCGTCGTGCGCCTCCGCAACGATTAGTCCCGCCGATTTTGCGCCGCTGGAATTTCGAACGGCATCGAGTTTATCCATGGAGCGCCCCGCCAGAGCCCACTTCAGCCCTGCAGCGGTGGTCGCCGCAGAGCGAACAAAATAATCCACTGTCTGTCGTCCGACAAATCCGCTAGCACCATACAAAACAACATCAAACTCCTTTGAATCCGACTGGGTGTCCATTGAATCTCCTTGGCGTAGGTCGTAAGAGCCAAGCATAGACGCAATCGGACCCAGACGGCACTAGACATCTGTCGCCTGGGGCACGCTGATAGTGGTCGGTTCGAGCTACCATGCGCCAGCCTGCCACCCCAACCCGGGTTGCCTGCAACTTCAAATTTTCTTTGTGGAGCTCAACCATGTCCGTCGCCAACCTCGTCAACCACCAAATTCGCCTGGCAGCCCGACCGGTGGGCATGCCTAAGTCCACGGACTGGATTCACACGACCGAGCCGGTTGTTGCACCCACCGATGGCGGAGTCACGCTCAAGACTTTGGCCCTGTCTCTGGACCCGGCCATGCGGGGCTGGATGAATGAGGGCAGGAGTTACATACCTCCGGTTGGCATTGGCGAGGTAATGCGTGCCGGTGGTGTTGGCAGGGTGATCGCGTCCAAAAACCCTGCCTTCGCGGTGGGCGACTATGTGTACGCCAGCTTTGGTGTGCAGGAATACATCACGATTGCTGCCGACGAGATCAAACGCAATGGCCTGTCCAAGATCGACCTGCGCGCGGGCACGCTGACCCAGTGGCTCAACGTGCTAGGTATGCCCGGCATGACCGGCTACTTCGGCCTGATGGATGTGGGCATGCCCCAAGCCGGCGAAACGGTGGTGGTCTCGGGTGCTGCCGGTGCCGTGGGCCAGACCGTGGGGCAGATGGCCAAGATCAAGGGTTGCCGCGTGGTTGGCATCGCCGGTGGCGCCGCCAAGTGCGACTGGGTGGTGAAAGAACTGGGCTTTGATGCCTGCATTGACTACAAGGCCGGACCTGGTGCGGTACGCGCGGGCTTGAAAGAACACTGCCCCAAAGGCGTGGACATCTACTTCGACAACGTGGGCGGCGAGATTTTGGACGATGTGCTGGCCCGCATCAACCGCAAGGCGCGCATCATCATCTGTGGCGCCATCAGCCAGTACAACAACACCACCCCTGTGCAAGGCCCCAAGAACTACCTTAGCCTCTTGGTCAACCGCGCCCGCATGGAAGGCATCGTGGTGTTTGACTACGCCGACCGCTACCATCTGGCGATTGCCGAGATGGCTGGTTACATCAAGGATGGCCACATGAAGAGCAAGGAAGATGTGGTGGTGGGCCTGCAGACCTTCCCAGAGACCCTGCTCAAGCTGTTCAACGGCGAAAACTTCGGCAAGCTGGTGCTGGAAGTGGCCAAGGACTGAGGCCACCTGCTGCCCAAGGTACTACGATTTCGATAGCTGCCTACGCAATACTTACGAGGGCCATAGCCCGATTTGGCTTAAGCTTTTTGACATAAACGGCCACCTACTCCAGCAACGCCGCATACACCAGATTTCGATACAGCGGGCGGTAATAGTCACGCTGGTTGGGGGCCTGGATCATCATCAGGGCGAAGAAGTCCTTGGCGGGATCCACAAAGAAGGTGGTGCCCGCAATGCCGCCCCAAAAATACAAGCCCTTGGAGCCCGCCATGGCGGCAACACCATCTTCGGTGCGCACGGCAAAACCCAGGCCAAAGCCGTGGCCAGGCGGCAGCAGTTCGCCAGAGCGCCCGGCCCGGTGGACTCCAATGCCACCCAGGTGGTCCGCCGTCATGTAACGCACGGTAGCGTTGCCGAGGATGCGATGGCCATCGAGCGCGCCACCGTTCAGCAGGCATTGCAGGAAGCGGGCATAGTCGGTGCTGGTGGAGGCCAGCCCGGCACCACCGGCTTCCATAGCCGCACCCTTGCGCACGTCGATCAGGCGCATGGCAATGCCACCATCGGGGTCTTTCTCAAACGGCTCAGCAATGCGGTGGTGTTTTTCCGGCGGAACTACAAAACTGGTGTCTACCATGCCCAGCGGGCCTAGGATGTTGTCCTGCAGAAAGGCGCCCAGGGCCTGGCCGCTGACCACCTCCACCAGCGCACCCAGCAGGTCAGTGGCACGGCTGTATTCCCACACCGTGCCGGGCTCGAACATCAACGGCAACGCAGCCAGCGCCTTCGAGAACTCGCGGTTGGTGCGGTCGCGCGAAGCGAGTTGGGCCTGGGCATATTGGCGCTGGATGGGCTCGGTGCCCAAAATCTCATACGTCAGGCCAGAGGTGTGGCGTAGCAGGTCCTGTACGGTGGGTGGGTCCTTGGGGCGATGCTGCACTGCGTGACCGTTGATGTGGGTAGTGACCTTGACGTCTTCAAACTCCGGCAGATGCTGGGCCACCAGGTCGCTCAGCAGCAGTTGGCCGCGCTCCATGAGCATCATCACCGCCACAGAGACAATGGGTTTGGTCATGGAGTAGATGCGAAAGATCGCGTCCAGTCCCATGGGCACGTTATTGGACGGATCTTGCTGCCCCACGGTTTCATGCAACAAAACCTGGCCGCGCCGGGCGATCAGCGCCACCGCACCGGGCAGCCGCTTTGACTCGACCTCGCGCTGCAATACCTGCACCAGGTTGCGGGTGCGTTTCGGGCAAAAGCCCAGGTCTTTTGCAGAACCAAACGGAAGCTGATTCGCGGCTGTCATGCGCCCTCGCCTGCCTGCGCATAACGTTCCCGCGCGAGCGCGGCACCTTTTGCTAGTGCTTGGAGTTTTTGCACCGCCACTTCACGGCTCATTGGTGCCAGGCCGCAGTTGGTGCAGGGGAAGATCCGGCTGCGCGGCAGGTATTGGAGCGCCACGCCAATGGTGTCGGCGATCTGCTCCGGGGTTTCGATCACGTCACTGGCCACATCAATCACACCGACCATCACATCCTTGTCTTTTAGTAGTGCCATCAAATCCGGCGGCACGTGCGAGTGGTAACACTCCAGGCTGACCTGCTTTATCGAGCTGGCCGCCAGCGCGGGAAAAACCTGCGCATACTGGCGCCACTCCTGGCCCAGGGTTTCTTTCCAGTCGGTGTTGGCCTTGATGCCATAGCCATAACAAATATGCACAGCGGTGGTGCAAGTAAGGCCTCGTGCCGCCACTTCCAGCGCCTTGACGCCCCAATCTGCAGCGTCCTGCATGTAGACATTGAAGGCGGGCTCGTCGAACTGGATGATGTCCACACCGTCAGCTTGCAAGGCCAGAGCCTCCTGATTGAGTAACTCTGCAAACGCAAAAGCCATTTTTTGCCGATCACCATAAAAGCGATCTGCCACCGTGTCCACAATGGTCAAGGGACCTGGCAAAGTGAACTTGAGCTTTTTCTTGGTGTGCGCGCGCGCTAGTTGTGCTTCAAACGCGTGGACCCTTCCCTTCAGACGCAGGGCGGCAACAACTTGGGGCACCTGCGCTTCATAGCGGTTGTTGCGGATACCCATTGTCACTTTGTTCTCAAAGTCAATTCCTTCGACCTGTTCCAAAAATCCATGTACAAAGTGCTGACGTGATTGCTCGCCATCACCCACAATGTCCAGTCCGGCATCTTCCTGGGCCTTGATCCAAAGCAGCGTCGCGTCCGCCTTGGCCTGCTGCAGTTCCGGCCCCGCCAGTCGCCATTGTGGCCACAGCTTTTCGGTCTCGGACAACCATGATGGTTTGGGCAAGCTGCCCGCAATTGCAGTTTCAAACATCTCAATCTCCTGTGAATAGCTTTAGTGCCGCCGCCGGGACCTGGACGATGGCTCGCGCAAATACTCCGTCAACTTGGCGCCACAATGCAGACAGTAATTTGCATCAACCAAATGTCCCTCCGTCAGGCACTCATGGCAGGTTCGCGTGGTCGGCTTTTCTGCCCGGCGCTGCGATGTCATCTCGGAGGTGACAATTCCCGTCGGAACCGCCAGCGTACCCCAACCCAGCAACATCATGACCGATGCGATCAAGCGCCCAAGATCGGTCTTCGGCGTAATGTCTCCAAAGCCAACGGTCGTCATGGTGGTAATGGCCCAATACACCGAAGTCGGAATATTGGTGAATCCGTTGGCCGGCCCCTCCACGACATACATCAATGTTCCCATGACCAGCACGATCATGAGCACAGCAGACAAGAAAACCAAAATTTTGCGTCTACTGGCCCTGAGCGCTGCACCCAGAGACTGAAATTCCGCCATGTAGGCCGTTAGCTTAAATACCCGAAAAACGCGCAACAGCCGTAGCACCCGCACATCAATCAGTGCATGCACTTCGGGCACCAGCAAGGCAACATACGTCGGTAACAAAGCGGCCAGGTCGATCAGGCCATAAAAACTCAGTGCGTAGCGAGCGGGATGCCGCACGCACGCAAGGCGCGCCAAATACTCCAAGGTGAACGCGATGGTAAAGACCCACTCCAAATACCCAAAAGCGACGTGATATCGCTCGCCCAGGGTCTGCACGCTGTCCAGCACCACGACCAGTACACTGGCCAGAATGATCACAATCAACCACTTGTCGAATTGACGACCAGCCCGGGTGTCCGCTTCAAAAATGATAGTGTAGAGCCGCAGGCGCCAGCCATTTAGCGGCTTGCCCAATGCCTCATCCGATGCAACTGTCATGACGATCCTTGCGCCTCCTGTAACGCGCGCCACATCACCTTGCCTGCGCCACTCTTGGGCAACGCATCAACAAATTCAACGACGCGCGGCACTTTATACACTGCCATGTTGTCACGGCACCAGTCAATGAGATTCTGTTCCGTCACCAAATCCCGATAGGTAGCACGCAACACCACTATCGCCTTGACCGATTCTCCCCGGTAGCTGTCTGGCGTGGAGATGATGCAGGCTTCGGCAACACCGGGATGGCGGTACATGAGCGCCTCCACCTCAGCCGGCCACACCTTGAAGCCCGAAGCGTTGATCATCCTCTTCAGGCGATCAGTCATGAAAAAATAGCCCTCGTCGTCGACCTTGCCCAGGTCACCGGAACGAAAGAAGCGTTTGCCGTCGATCGCCACAAACGCAGCCGCAGTGGCGTCCGGTCGATTCCAGTAGCCCCTAAAAACCTGGGGGCCGTGAATGACGATTTCACCCGCCTCGCCCACCGCTAACTCCTGCAGCGTATCGGGGTCGATCACACGCGCATCGGTGCCTATGAATGGCACCCCCAGGCATTGTTGCTTGGCTGCATCTGGGGGGTTGGCATGCGACGGGGCTGCTGTTTCCGTTAACCCATAACCTTCCACATACCGAAGATCGAACAATTCGAGCAATCTTTGAGCGACTGCCTGTGGCATCGCGGCTCCGCCACCCCCGATGTACTGCAGACTCGTGAGATCAAAGCTGTCAAAGTTGGGGCTGGCCAACAAATCCATCACCATGGTCGGAATATTGGTCCAGTGGGTCACCCGAAACCGGGAAATCAGTCGCCCTGCCAATTCCCGATCCCAGCGCGGCATGATGATCAGGGTGGCGCCGGTTCGGATGCCGGTGTGCATGACACTGACCATGCCAGTGATATGAAACATCGGCACCACAACCAGCACCACATTTTCGGCACAACCATTGCCCCACAGTCCACTGGCAACGGCGTTGTGCATGATGCTACTGTGGTTGTGCATACAACCCTTGGGCTGGCCAGTGGTTCCACTGGTGTAGGGCAGGATTGCCAGGTCTTCCGGTCCAACCAGCAGTTCAGGCAAGGCACCAGCATGGCCCAGAGCATCGCCCCACTCCAGAACCTGGCCCCCCACCAGTGCTGGCATTGGATGGCGTGTTAGCAGCCAGGCGCCCCAGGCATCCGGTGGCGCATCGCTACCCACCACATTGGCATGAAAGGCGTGGGTAAAGTGGGTCACTATCAAATGACTCAGCCGCACACTGGCGTCCACTCCATTGCTGGCAAGAGCCAGTTCAGACGCCAAATCAGCCGTGGTGATGGCGACTTTGGCCTGTGGGTCAGTGATGTAGTGCTTAAGCTCTTCGGATCGATTCATCGGATTGACCGGAACCACCACGGCATTGGCCCGCAAAATGGCAAAGTGGGCAATGATCCATTGCGGACAGTTTTGCATGCAGAGCAAAACCCTATCGCCCTTTTTGACTCCTAGCCCTCGTAAACAGGCCGCTAGCCGCTCTGCTTTTTGTAGCAATTCTTTGTAGGTCAGTAGCGTCCCGAAAAATGCCAATGCTGCCTTGTCAGGATAGCGGCGCGCACTCGTCTCCAGGTTGTCCCATAACGAAACAGCGGGAGGGGTAATCGCATGCGGCAACCGTTTGGGCCAGAACTTGAAATGGTCTTGCACCGTGAATCCTCAAACTATTGGATCAGAGAAGACTATCCCTGTGCGGCAAGGGCCGCATCCGGGTAGAACCCGACATCGAACACTTTGAGTCGCGTCGGTGACGCAAAAACCGGCTACGCGATGCTTGGCCAACGAGCAATTTGCTTGCGACTGGCACAAACTTTGCTTGACGATATCACCAAGATGAACGTCCGCGCGGTATTCATGCATGCAGATTTCGCATGACAGCCCCGTGCAAACCCGGGGGGGTGCAACACCGATGAGCCGCTAACATTCAACTTGAGTGCGCGCTTGACTGAAACTTGCGTCCTTTCCCTTCCATTTTTAAGTCGGAGAATTATTCATGACAATGAAACAAGCCAAATTGGCAGCCGTCGTAGTGGCATCCCTGGGCGCGCTGCTGGCAGCGCCTGCACATGCAGGTAAGACCCTGGACGGCATCAAAGCCCGTGGACAGGTTATTTGCGGTGTGAACACCGGTTTGGCCGGATTTTCTGCCGCTGACTCCAACGGCAAATGGACCGGGCTGGATGTTGACGTTTGCCGTGCCATCGCTGCAGCCGTTTTGAACGATGGCGAAAAAGTCAAGTATGTCCCGCTGAATGCGCAGGCGCGTTTCACTGCCCTGCAGTCTGGTGAAATTGACATCCTTTCGCGCAACACCACCTTCACGCTGACGCGCGATGCATCACTCGGAATGCACCAGACAGCCGTCACGTATTACGACGGCCAGGGCTTCATGGTTCCCGTCAAGAGCAAGATCAAGAGTGCCAAGCAACTCAAGGGTCAAACAGTTTGCGTACAGTCGGGCACCACCACCGAAAAGAACCTGACCGACTACTCCAAGGCAGCGGGTCTGGGCGTCAAACCGGTTGTGTTTGAAAAAGTGGAAGCTGCGACCGGCGCCTATTTTGCAGGTCGTTGCATTGCGTACACCACCGACGCATCCGGCCTGGCGTCCGTGCGCAACAAAGAAGCCAAGAATCCTGACGAACACGTGATTCTGCCAGAATTGATCTCCAAGGAACCCCTTGGACCGATGGTGCGCCGTGGGGATGATGAATGGTTTGCCATGGTGAAGTGGGTTATTTACGGCTTGCTGGAAGCGGAGGAATACGGCATTACTTCTGCCAATGTGGATGATTTGAAGACCAACAGCAAAGACCCGGTTATTGGCCGAATCCTGGGCTCCACAGAAGACACTGGCAAGTTGTTAGGTCTGGACAAAGAGTGGATGGCCCGCGCCGTCAAGACAACCGGCAACTACGGTGAAATCTTCGAACGCAATGTCGGCCCCAATTCGCCGTTGAAACTGCCACGTGGCGCCAACAACCTGTGGAACAAGGGCGGCCAGATGTACGCCTTCCCGGTGCGGTAATTGTGTAGTTTGTGACGGGCAAACGCGTGTTTACCCGTCAATCAAGGGCAGTGGGGGCAGCGCTCCTATTGCCTCCTCTCCAGCCGACATCCGTCGGCACTTTTCATGAGGGCCTGGTGACATGACCGGTCAATCTCCCCCCAAAAAGAAAACATTTTCCTGGCGCAGTCAAGCCTTTCGCGGCCTGCTGTACCAGGCTATTACGCTGTGCGTGATCGGCCTGGCCGTTTGGTTTCTGGCGCACAACACCGTCGTCAATATGCGCTTGCGCGGCATCCAGAGCGGGTTCGACTTTTTGACCAGTGCCGCTGGATTTGACATTGGTGAGAGCCTCTACCCGTTTGATTCGGGCGAAGCCTATTGGCGGGCATTTTTGGTGGGAGTGTCCAACACGCTGCGCGTGGCCATTTTGGGCATCATTTTGACTACGCTCATCGGCACATTGATTGGCGTCGGGCGGTTTTCACGCAATGCGCTGGTTCGTGGTCTGTGCACAACCTATATCGAGCTGTTTCGCAACATCCCCATCTTGCTGCAACTGCTGATGTGGTATCTGATGTTCACCGAGGTTCTTCCTGCGGCAACCGAGCCACTGATCGTGGGTCCGTTTTTCCTCAGCAAGGGCGGTCTGAATTTCCCGATTCCTGTTTGGGGAGCAGGTCAGTTCTGGGCTGCGATTGGAATGGTGATTGGGGCAGGCTTTGCCTGGTTGTACCGCTCCCGCGCCCGCAAAACCTTTGAACAAACAGGACAACTTAAGAGCATGTTCTGGGTTCCCGTAGGAATTGTGATTGCAAGCAGTTTTGGCGGATGGATCGCAGGCGGTGCGCCTACTGCTTTCAACATGCCAAGCCAGGGCGAATTTGCAATTGAAAACGGCGGCGCATTGACGCCCGAGTTCCTGTCTGTCTTATTGGGCCTGACCATGTACACCGCGGCCTTTGTGGCTGAGGTGGTTCGTAGCGGTATCCAGTCTGTGCCCCGGGGCCAGGGCGAGGCATCGCGCGCCCTGGGTTTGAGCCAGGGGCAGGAAATGCGCCTGGTGATGCTGCCGCAGGCTTTGCGGGTGATCATTCCGCCCATGACCAATCAATTCTTGAATCTGACCAAGAACTCCTCACTGGCAGTGGCCATCGGCTACCCCGATGTGGTCTCCATTGCCAACACCGCCATCAACCAGACCGGTCGCGCAGTTGAGTGCATTGCAATCATCATGGCGGTCTACCTCACTACCTCGTTGGCCACCTCGATAATGATGAACTGGTACAACGCCCGCGCGGCAATCAAGGAGCGTTGATCATGACCGCACAAACTTTTCAACCGATTGCGGCACGCCCCGCTCCGATCAAGACCGAGGGATTGGTGCCCTGGATTCGCACCAACCTCCTTGCCGACTGGAAAACCACGCTGGGCACACTGGTCATCGGTGGCGTGCTGCTTTGGTTGGTTCCACAAATGCTGAGCTGGGCCCTGTTTCGGGCTGCCTGGTTGCCCAATGCCGAACTGTGCCGTGTCGACGGCGTTGGGGCATGCTGGGGGGTCGTGGCAGAGAAATACCGGTTGATCATTTTTGGCCGATTTCCATTTGAACAACAATGGCGGCCACTCATTGCCACCGTGCTGATGGTTGCACTGTTGATGGCCAGCTGCGCCCGCGCATTCTGGAAGGCCTGGCTACCGCTGTTGTGGGTCGCCGTGCTAGGCGTTTTCTTTACGCTGATGTTTGGCGGGGTACTGGGGCTGTCCAGTGTTGAGACCGATCGCTGGGGCGGCTTGCCGCTGACCATTTTGCTGGCCTCCTTGTCGCTCATTTCCGCCTTCCCCATCGCGCTGGTGATTGCGTTGGGGCGGCGCTCGAATTTGCCGGCCATCAAGTCCTTTTGCACCATTTTTGTGGAATTGATCCGGGGCGTGCCACTGATTTCCGTGTTGTTCATGGCATCGTTCATGTTTCCGTTGTTCATGCCCCAGGGGTTCAGTATTGATGTGTTGATCCGTGTTTTGGTTGGCATTACTGTATTTGCTGCTGCCTACATGGCTGAAGTCATCCGTGGCGGATTGCAGGCTATTCCCAAGGGCCAAATCGAGGCAGCCGCCACGCTGGGACTCTCCTATTGGCAAACTCAACGCAAGATCGTATTGCCACAGGCGCTGGCAATGGTGGTGCCAGGCATCATGAACAACTTCATTTCCACTTTCAAGGACACCTCATTGGTCACCATTGTGAGCTTGTACGAGCTGACTGGCGCCATGGGCTTGGCCCTGAATTCGGACGCCGACTGGCGACCATTCAAGATTGAAGGTTACCTGTTCATTGCCTCCATCTATTTCGTCTTCTGCTTCTCCATGTCGCGCTACAGCCACTGGATTGAAAAGCAAGTCAACAAAAGCAAACTCCATTGAGCCGAGAAAAACATGTCACAACCCATCATCACCTTCGACAAAGTCAACAAATGGTATGGCAACAACTTCCATGTGCTGCGTGATATTGATCTGAC
Source organism: uncultured beta proteobacterium (assembly GCA_903870065.1). Lineage (GTDB taxonomy): Bacteria > Pseudomonadota > Gammaproteobacteria > Burkholderiales > Burkholderiaceae_C > Allorhodoferax. Next base: position 15,738 of record CAIQBN010000156.1, read on the forward strand.
GGTAGCCAAAGGCGAACGTATTGTGATTTGCGGGCCATCCGGTTCGGGAAAATCCACACTGATCCGCTGCATTAATCGGCTCGAGGAACACCAGCAGGGTCACCTGATTGTTGACGGTGTTGAACTCACCGACGATGTCAAGGCCATCGACCAGGTCCGCAAAGAAGTGGGCATGGTGTTTCAGCAGTTCAACCTGTTCCCGCACCTCACTGTGCTGGAGAACCTGACTCTGTCGCCCATGTGGGTTGGCAAAGTTCCAAAAAAAGAAGCTGAAGAAAAGGCGATGGAACAACTCAAGCGTGTTCGTATTGCCGAGCAGGCCGGCAAGTACCCGCTGCAACTCTCGGGTGGGCAGCAGCAGCGGGTGGCCATTGCACGCGCCCTGTGCCTGAAGCCCAAGATCATGTTGTTTGATGAACCCACCAGCGCGCTCGACCCTGAAATGAGCAAGGAAGTGCTGGACGTGATGATTGAGATGGCCGGCCAGGGCATCACCATGCTGTGTGTTACCCATGAGATGGGCTTTGCCAAAGCGGTTGCCAACCGGGTTATTTTCATGGACCAGGGTCAAATCGTGGAGCAGAACAATCCGCACGATTTTTTCAACAACCCTCAGAATGAGCGCAGCCGGGACTTCCTGTCAAAAATCCTGGGGCATTGAGTCTGGGTCAAATGGCCAGTTGACTAGACTTCGTCCCAAACTTTCGACAAAATCAACGACCGGTGCTCAAATAGCCGCCACTCGTTGCGCGACGGTGGAATTGCTCCCTTAAAACCGCGACATTAAAGGTAGTCACCCACCTCAAACCGTCGCGTTTTCAGCCAATATTCCCACGTGTAGCCGGGCCACAAAGTGTCGATCTGGCCGTCGGAATTTTGGTACCAACTCTTGCAACCGGATGTCCACACCGTGCTTTTCATCTTGCGCTGAATCTGCGTATAGTCTTCGCGCTGAACATCCGGCCGCAATCGCAACGCGCCGTGCTTTGTCAGGCGCAAGTGATTAAGCGCCTGCACGATGTAGTGCACCTGACACTCAATCATGAAAATGATGGAGTTATGCCCCAACCCGGTACTGGGACCGACCAGCATGAACAAGTTTGGAAACCCGGCCACGGTAATGCCCAGTCGGGTGGCCGCGGGTTGTTTGCGCCAGATATCCCCTAGTTCTGGCACCCCGTCTGGCGTCGAGCCGACCAAGTAGGCACCCCCCGCTTCGCCAAAAACCTGCATGGGTGCAACAAACTCAGTGGCCTTAAAACCGGTGCCCCAAATAATCACATCGCAGGGGTACACCGTGCCGTCGACGCCCACGACACCTGCAGGCGCAATTGCGGACACCGCCTGGGTAACCAGCGTGACATTGGGGCGTTGCAATGACGGATACCAGGTATTGGAAATCAACAGGCGTTTGCATCCCGGGCTGAAGTCCGGCGTGAGGGCCTGGCGCATGGCGGGTTTTGTCACTTGTTGATTCAGGTGAAGACCGGCCAAACGCTGCAACATGTGCTGCATGCGCTGCGAACCCATAAACGCCATCCCGATCCACTCATTGAACCAGTACACCCGCCAGCGACTAAGCCGCTGCAAACCCGGCACATAGCGGTACGCCCAGCGCCGCAGCGCCCCGTAGGGTTGATCCCATCTCGGCACCACCCAGGCCGGGGTTCTCTGGAACACATCAACCTGCTCCGCGTCTGTCGCAATTTCTGGCACAAACTGGATTGCGCTCGCACCCGTTCCCACTACCGCAATACGTTTGCCCTGCAGGTTTGCAGCATGGGACCACTGACCAGAGTGAAAGGACTCACCGGCAAATTTTTCAATGCCGGGAATATCCGGAATGGCCGGCTTGTTTAACGGGCCAGTGGCCAGGATAACGCTACGTGCCAGCAGGGGCTCGTGGTCTTTCAGCACGACTTTCCAACATTGCCTATCGGCCAGCCAATGCAAGGACTGAGCTTCGCACTGGAATCGGATCATGGGTCGCAAATTGAAGCTGTCCGTAACCCGCAAAATATAGTCTTGAATTTCCTGCTGTTGGGGATAAGGACGGCTCCAATGCTTGTTGGGAGCAAACGAAAAAGAATACAGATGTGATGGCACATCACAAGCGCAGCCTGGATACGTATTGTCACGCCAGGTTCCACCAACCTCGTTACCGCGCTCCAGAATGACAATGGAAGCCACACCACTCTCGCGCAAGCGAATGGCGGCACACAGGCCGCCAAATCCCGCCCCGACAACGGCCACGTCAACAATCTGCTGCATAGGGCAAAGTTAACACAACAGCGCGCGCTGCCCAATTACCCCCGACGCTTAATTGGGTAAGGTGCGTGACGCGGTCGAAATTCCGGGACCCAATCGATCCGATGTCCAGCGCAGCAAATCCGCCCACATCTGGCGCATTTCCGAGTCCATGGGTGTGCGTGACGCACTGGGCAGTTCGATGGTCACCACAGGCACGCCTTTGTGGATGCCTCCATAGTTGCCCAGCGAGCCGGGGTAAATCCCCACCTGATCCAAATACAAGCGCCCAATCTTGTTAGGCGGCACAGTGGGGCCGTCAAAGTCCAACACTCCGAAAGGTGCATGCACACTCACAATCAGGTTGGGCTTGAAGCTATCCATTTGTTCCAGCAAAAAGCGTGACTCCGGCTCCGACAAGGGTTTGGTGCCGGGCCAGCGGCGCGGGTCACGCCGGGTGCGGGACTCCCAGTAAACCCGCGCATCGCGCGCCCAATTGGGCGTCGGGAAATTGCGGTTCAAATCCACGCCGCTGGCGTTGACACGTTTGGCTGGCCGGGCAAACATCCCGTCCGGATTCAGCGTGGGAATAAACCGCCAGTGAATCGGCAGGACGTTGTCAGTTGGCAAGTGTTGCGCCATTGCAATCCAGTGAAATACCAGAGAACTCGACGACATTTCGTCGCCGTGAATTCCCCCCAGGACCAACACGCGCAGTCGCGCCTCCTCAGGCGCCACATCGCGCCCCCAGATGGGACGTCCCAACACGGAGCGCGCCTGCATATCGCGCAATTGCGCGGTCTCGCACAATTGCGGCTTGACATTGGGAATTTTTGCAGAATAAGCGCCGCAAGACCTCATTGGAATTGCGTGTGCCGCTATGCATAGCATAGCAAGAAGAGCAGGAAAAATTGGCTTGAAACGCATGCTGCCATTGTAGGGCGCCCCCGCGAGACGACAGGTTGTAGCGGCATCGCCTTGCGGACTGCCAAATATAGGGTAAATTTGCGCATGCTCCTGACTGCTTCCCCACTCCACGCCCTGCCCCCCAGCTTTTCAAGGGAACAGTTTCGTGAAGCGCTGGGCATGTTTGCCACCGGTGTGACCATCGTGACTGCACGGTCTGGCGACGGCAGCTTTTTTGGGCTGACCGCGAACTCTTTCAATTCGGTATCACTCACCCCTCCCCTGGTGCTGTGGAGCCTGGCGCGTTCGGCTGCGTCCATGGCTGCATTCAGGGCTGGTTCGCATTACGCAATCAACATCCTTAGCGCAGACCAGCAAGACTTGGCCCAACAGTTTGCAGCACGGGATGGTGATCGCTTTGCGGGAGTCGAATTTGCACTGGGCAGCGGTGAAGCACCGTTGCTACACGGTGCAGCGGCAAGCTTTGAGTGTTTCAACCGCAGCCGCTATGACGAGGGCGACCACGTCATTTTCGTCGGCGAAGTCGAGCGCTGCACACACCGCCCGGGCGCGTCGCCGCTGCTCTTTCATGGTGGCAAGTTCTACGCCGAACATCCGTTGTAGTCCATTTCGCTGCGACCGAATTTTGTCTTCGAAACCCTGTAGGCTACCTGCATGACCACTTCCCCTTGCGACCCTGTGGCGCCCGCAGCCCCGACCGCCCAAAACAACACCGGTCTGTCTCGTCTGGCGCTAAAGCGGGTGCTGATCGACACCTACCATGAAAACGTGGCGTACATGCACCGCGATTGCGACATCTACCGGGCCGAAGGTTTCAAGGCACTCTCCAAAGTCGAGGTTCGAACCAACGGCCAAAGTGTTTTGGCGACCTTGAACGTAGTGGACGATCCAGCCATCGTAGCCTGCGGCGAACTCGGTCTGTCCAAGGCTGCGTTCGGCCAGCTTGGTGTGCCTGACGGGCATACGGTTACCGTGTCACAGGCAGAACCGGCAACTTCCATTGGCGCGCTGCATCGCAAGCTCGCCGGCGAGCGGCTCGATTTGAACGATTTCAAAGCCATCGTGCACGATATTGCCGAGTACAACTACTCCAAGATTGAACTGACTGCCTTCGTGGTGGCCACCCACCGCGACGAACTCGACCGCGAGGAGGTGTACTTTTTGACCCAGGCCATGATCGATGTCGGGCGCAAACTGAACTGGCACGAAAACCTGGTGGTCGACAAGCACTGCATTGGCGGAATTCCTGGAAACCGGACTTCCATGCTGGTGGTGCCAATCGTTGCGGCACATGGCATGCTGTGCCCCAAGACATCCTCGCGCGCTATCACCTCGCCAGCGGGCACCGCGGACACCATGGAAGTCCTGGCCAAGGTTGAATTGCCGATAAACGAATTGGAGGACATGGTGCGGGTTCACCGTGGTTGCCTGGCCTGGGGCGGCACCGCCAACTTGTCACCCGCCGATGACGTGTTGATTTCTGTAGAACGTCCCTTGTCGCTGGACTCGGCCGGACAAATGGTGGCCTCCATTTTGTCAAAAAAAATTGCTGCCGGATCGAGCCACCTGGTACTGGACATACCAATCGGCCCGACCGCCAAGGTCCGCTCCATGCCGGATGCACAACGGTTGCGGCGATTGTTTGAATATGTCGCCCGGCGCATGCATTTGTCGCTCGACGTCGTCATCACCGATGGCCGTCAACCCATCGGATATGGCATCGGTCCGGTGCTGGAAGCCCGCGATGTGATGCGTGTGCTCGAGAACGATCCGCGCGCACCGGTTGACCTACGGCAAAAGTCCCTGCGTCTAGCGGGTCGCCTGATTGAGTGCGACCCTGATGTGCGTGGTGGTGATGGCTTTGCCATCGCGCGTGACATTCTGGATTCTGGTCGTGCGCTGGCAAAAATGAACGCCATCATTTCCGCTCAAGGGAGTCATTCGTTTAACCACAATCAACCCGGCCTCGGACAACTCAGCTTTGAAGTTCGCGCCAGCTCTGCAGGCACAGTCACCAGCATCGACAACTTGCAGCTCGCGCGCATCGCTGGCCTGGCCGGTGCACCCAAAGTAAAAAGCGCGGGTGTCGACTTGGCGTGCAAACTGGGGGATTCAGTGCTGGCAGATGCGTTGCTCTACCGGGTGCATGCCAACTTTCCAGCAGACCTGGAATTCGCGCGCCAGGCCACAAAGCGATCAACCGGATACACCATTGGCGATGCAACAACATTGGTGCACGCGTTTGTGGAGTTCTGATGGCAACGCGTCCCCTCTTGCTGCACTTTGCCGACGATCTGCGTCTGGCCAGCGCCATTGCACAGGTCACCGGGTTTGACATCGCGCCCATCCAGAACCACCGATTCCCCGATGGCGAGATCAAGTTGCAACTGCCCGCCGCGTTGCCGGCGCGCTGCATCGTGTTGCGCTCACTCCATAACCCGAATGAAAAACTGGTGGAACTGCTGCTTGTGGCACGCGCGGCCCGCGATTTTGGAAGTTGCCACCTGACTTTGGTGGCTCCCTACTTGGCCTACATGCGCCAGGATATGGCCTTTCAGAGCGGCGAAGTGATCAGCCAGCGGGTGATTGGCCGCTTTTTGGCCGACCTGTTTGACTCCGTTATCACGGTAGACCCGCATTTGCACCGGGTAGGCAAACTGTCCGAAGCGGTGCCCGCTACGCAGGCCGTGTCCTTGAGCGGAGCACCACTGCTAGCCGACCTGATTGCGCAACACCACACCAACCCATTGCTCATCGGCCCGGATGAAGAGTCTGCACAATGGCTTGCGCAGGCCGCGGCAGCGCATGGTTTTGAGCATGCAGTTTGCAAGAAGGTGCGCCATGGTGACCGCGAGGTCGATATCGCACTGCCTGGCGTATCCATCGCCGGGCGCGCAGTGGTGCTGCTTGATGACGTAGCCAGCAGCGGCCATACCCTGGCCGCAGCGACCACCCAGATACTCGCTGCAGGCGCAAGCTGCGTTGATGTGGCGGTTACCCACGCCCTTTTCGCAGGCGACGCGTTGCAGGTGATTCAACGCGCCGGAGCTAGGCACATCTGGAGCACCGATTGCATTGCCCATCCGACCAACGCGGTCAGCATGGCGGCGGTGTTGGCTTCGACGCTCATTTCCCAAAACATTTAGGACATTGCACCTTGGAAACCCCTCGCGATCTTGATGAGAACACACTGGCAGAGGCATGGGCCTATTTGCAGGCCCATGCCGATGCCGGTATAGCCATGCGCCCCAATGCATACCGGCTGGCCTTTGCCGACCCCGAATTCATGGCCCGGCGCGACACGCGCGGAATTCGCATTCAGCTGGAATTGCTCAAGCCCGATGTCGACCAACAGGAGCAAGGCATCGAAAACACCGTGGTGGTTTTTGGTAGTGCACGGTTTAGCTCGCCCGAAACCGCGCAGAGCATGCTCGATGCCGCGCGCCTGGACAACAACCCGCAGGCCTTGAAAGTGGCTGAGCGCCATATGCGCAATGCCCACTACTATGAATTGGCGCGCCAGTTTGGTCACTTGGTGGCTACCCACAGCGCAGCCCTCCCCGAAAGAGAGCGACTCTACATTTGCACCGGTGGTGGTCCGGGGATCATGGAGGCCGCCAACCGGGGGGCACACGAAGCCGGCGCGCTCACAGTAGGCTTGAATATCGCGCTGCCCCACGAGCAGGAGGCCAATCGGTATGTAACGCCCTCGCTGAGCTTCAAATTCCACTACTTTGCGGTGCGCAAAATGCATTTCATGATGCGCGCCAAGGCCATGGTGGCCTTTCCGGGCGGATTCGGTACGCTTGATGAGCTGTTTGAAGTCATCACGTTGGTGCAGACACGCAAGTCCAGCCCGGTACCCATCGTGCTTTTTGGCAAAGACTACTGGAGACGTCTTATCAATATGGACGTCATGGTCGAAGAAGGCGCGGTATCCGAGGTGGACTTGAACCTCTTTCATCTCACGGACGACCCGCAAGAGGCATGGGACACGATTCAGGCGTTCTACAAACTGTAGTAAATGCCTGATGGGGCACTGGAAAGAGTGCGCTGTTGGTCCATCAGGGTCGCAGCGTCCAGGCCAGTCGCGAACCGGCACCAACCATCGCACCCAGTGTCCAGAATACGATGGAAACCCCCGCAACTACACCGGCCGTTCCGAACAGCATGGGCATCACGACGCTGGATAAATTGATGGCCACCAAGCGCAAACCCAGTGCCTGACCATGCAATGCGTGCGGCGTAATTTGGTGCAAGGTGCTCATGATCATGGGCTGCACCGATCCTAAAACCAGGCCCAGCAACACCGAGCAAATACCCATCGACCATGGGGTCATCATCCAGGGGTAGATTACAAACAACAGGGCCGTTGCCAGCATGGCGCCGCTCACCACCACCCACTCGCGCAAGTGCGATGCCAGCAGTGGCATCAGTACCCGAATCGCCGCCGCTGCCACGGCAAAAGCACCCAAAATAGCGCCAATCACCGACGCACTGAAGGCGCGTTCATGCCCCAAAACCGGGACCACAAAAGTGTGCACGTCCCAACAGCTCGATAGCAGCAGGTTCACTGACAGCAGGTTGCGCATCCGTGGGTCTCGCAGCAGGTGCCAGACATTGGGTGGCATGCTGCCCTCGGGTTGATGCACCGGTGGCAGTTCAACGGCGTTTCGCACCCACAACCAGGTCAGCAGGGGCAAGGTCGCCATCAACAGAAAAGCGGCCCGAAATCCGTTGTCGTCTGCGACAGCGCCCCCCAGCCATACGCCGGCGTGGTCAATTAACAAGCCGCCCGCGACTGGGCCTAGAAAATTGGACACCGCAGGCCCGATAGCCAACCAGCTAAACACTTTTTTGAGTTCGGTCGAATTCCGTGCGGCACGTCCCACATGGCGCTGCATGGCAATTGACGCTGCCCCGGTGGCGCCACCCATCAGTAAGGCACCCAGGCACAACACCCAAAACTGCGGCCACACCACAGCCAGCGCCGCGCCCAGAGACGCAGCAATCACAGCCAGACCCATGGGACGTCTTAACCCATGGCGATCGGCATAACGCCCTGCAGGCAGTGCCAAAAACACCTGCGTCAGGGAAAACAAGGCCAAAAGCACACCTACAACCAGCGGACTATTGCCCTGGCGCAGGGCCAACAGAGGTGCCGCCATGCGCAGACCGGCCATGCTCGCGTGCAGGCAGACATGTCCGCAAATGAGCTGAAATAAGGCCCAGGAGTGGCTGCGCTGATCGACGTCAACCGCGCTCATGCTGGCCCGACTTGTGTGTCGAGCGCATCGCCCACGTCGGCTGCAGAATCGAAATCCTTGTCCATGGGAATCAGTGTCTGTGCCTGAAGTTCGGACAGTCCCTCCACTTTCTTCAGCGCCCGGCCCATCGCACGGCTGCGCGTCTCGGCGTTGTCCAGCGTGTTCAGCACCGTTTGTGTCTGCGACTTGACCTTGGCCAGAACGCCACCAAATTTTTCAAACTCGGTCTTGACCGCCCCCAGCACCTGCCACACCTCACTGGAGCGTTTTTCCAACGCCAGTGTTCGAAAGCCCATCTGCAACGAGCTCAGCATGGCCAACAGGGTTGTTGGGCCCGCCAGCGTGACGCGGTGATCGCGCTGCAGGCTTTCCATCAGCCCGGGGCGGCGCAGCACCTCGGCATAGAGCCCCTCGGTGGGCAGAAATAAAATTGCGAAGTCGGTGGTGTGCGGCGGCTCCACATATTTTTCGACAATCGACTTGGCCTCCAGTCGAATCCGCAATTCCAGCGCTCTGCCGGCGCTCTCGGCACCGTCGCTGTCGGCCCTGCCCTGGGCGTCGAGCAAACGCTCATAGTCCTCGTTAGGGAATTTGGCGTCGATGGGCAGCCAAAGCGGCGCACCGCTGTCGGACTTGCCGGGCAGCTTGATGGCGAAGTCCACCATGTTCTTGCTGCCGGGCCGGGTTGCGACCTGCACCGCATATTGATCGGGTACAAACACCTGTTCCAGCAGGCTGGCCAGTTGCGCCTCGCCAAAAATGCCGCGGGTCTTCACGTTGGTCAGCAGGTGCTTGAGGTCACCCACACCCTGGGCCAAGGTCTGCATTTCGCCCAGGCCCTTGTGCACTTGCTCCAGCCGGTCCGCCACCTGCTTGAAGCTCTCGCCCAGGCGTGCCTGCAAGGTAGTCTGAAGCTTTTCGTCGACGGTGGCCCGCATTTCGTCAAGTTTGGCAGCGTTGCTGGCTTGCAACTGCGCCAGCTGTGCCTCCAGCGTCTGACGCACTTCGCCCATGCGCCGCGCGTTCGATTCGCCCAGACCGGACAACTGCAAGGTCAACGTGTCCGACAGCGTCTTTTGCAACAGGGCCAATTGCTGACCAAAGGCATCGATCTGTGTGTTTTGGGTTCGGGTTGCTTCTGCGCCCTGTTGAATCAGGGTCTGCTGGAAAGTGGCCAGGTTCTGGCTGAGATCCAGGCGGGCGCGCTGGCTGGATTCAGCGATTTCCCGGCGCAACTCCCGCTCCAGCCGTTCATTGCCCGACTGAACCTGCGCACGCAGTTCCAGCAGCTCCTTGCGCTGCAACTCGGCATCTAACGCACTGCTGCGCACGCGCGCCAGCGCAAGCCCGCCCCAGGCTACCAGACCCAGTGTCAGAAAGCCCAATGCCAGCTGCGCCCACGCCAGACCATCAGTCACATTGAATCCGTCCAAACACGCAAAGAGTCATATGTAAAATTCGCCTCTAGCCCTCGTTAAATATACGCTTACAGCTATATTTTTTATAGCGTTCGTCGCTATGACCGTACAGCCAACCCGGTTGCGTTAAGCGGCGTCACCGCCTTGCCGTGCACCAAATATCCGATCAAATTGTCGACCGCCAGCATCGCCATGGCTCGGCGCGTGCCGGCAGTCGCGCTCGCAATGTGCGGGGTCAGTACGACGTTGGGAACGGTCAAAAGGTCCGGGTGTACCCTGGGCTCACCTTCAAAAACGTCGAGACCGGCAGCGGCAATACGCTTCTCGCGCAGAGCGAGTGCAAGGGCTGCATCGTCCACAACCCCGCCACGCGCAATGTTGATCAGGGTGGCGCTTGGCTTCATCAGTGCCAGTTCAGCCGCGCCGATGGTATGGTGCGAGCTTGCCGAATAGGGCACTACCAGCATCACGTGGTCCGCGGCTTTGAGCAGTTCATGTTTGCCCAGGTAGCTGGCGCGGCAATCGGCCTCTGTTGCGGCATCAAGCGGGCTGCGATTATGGTAGACAACCTGCATCCCGAACCCCCAGGCGGCGCGCCGGGCAATGGCCTGCCCGATGCGGCCCATACCGATGATGCCCAGCGTGCTGCCATGCACTTCGGCACCGGAGAACATCTGGTAATTCCAGCGCGTCCACTTGCCAGCGCGCAGGTAATGCTCGCTCTCGGTGACGCGCCGCGCGGTGGCCATCAAGAGCGCAAAGCCAAAGTCGGCTGTGGTTTCGGTCAGCACGTCGGGCGCGTTGGTACCCAGCACACCAGCGGCAGTCATGGCATCGAGATCAAAGTTGTTGTAGCCCACGGTCATGTTGGCGCAAATCTTGAGCGCCGGGCATTGTGCCAACAGAGGCGCATCTATACGCTCCAGACCGAAAGTCAGAGCACCAGCCTTGTCGCGCAAGCGGCGCGCGATTTCTTCACGGCCCCAGTCGGCATCGTCAGGGTTGGACTCGACTTCGAAGTGTTCGGACAATCGGTGCGCCACTTCCGCAAAGATGGCACGGGTAATCAGGATGCGCGGGCGGGCAGCAGTTGAAGTCATGGGCAAAGGTCAGGGCGTTGATTCAATTTCAAAGACTTGACGCAAATAGGCCAAGTACTTTTCATCTTCGCACATGTTCTTGGACGGCGTGTCGGAGAGTTTGGCCACCGGCTGCCCGTTGCAGTGCACCATCTTGATCACAATTTGCAGCGGCTCATAGCCGAGATCATTGGTCAAATTGGTACCGATGCCAAAGGCAAGTTGGCAGCGCCCCTTGAACTGTTGGTACAGGCCGATGGTGCGCGGCACGGTCAGACTGTCGCTAAAAATCAACGTCTTGGTACGCGGGTCCACCCGGTTGCGGGTGTAATGCGCCAGCATGCGCTCGCCCCAGTCGAACGGATCGCCGCTGTCGTGGCGCGCACCGTCAAACAGTTTGCAAAAATACAGATCAAAGTCGCGCAAAAAGGCGCTCATACCGTACACATCGGACAGGGCGATGCCCAGGTCACCACGGTACTCACGCGCCCACGACTCAAAGGCAAATATCTGGCTGTCTCGCAGGCGCGGACCACGTGCCTGCGTCGCCTGCAAATACTCATGCGCCATGGTGCCCAGCGGTGTGAGGCCCAGACGCATGGCTGCGAGGGTGTTGCTGGTGCCGGCCAACTGGCCGGGCGCCCCACTGCCCTTGCCAGGGCTTTGCACCGTTCCCAGGCGCGCCACCAGCACCCGCAATACTTCATCATGCCAGGCGCGTGAAAACCGCCTACGGGTACCGTAGTCGGCGATTTTCAGCTCGGATAGCCCATCGGCCCGCAACTGGCTGATTTTGAGGTCCAGCCGTCGCCGACCTTCCTGAAAGTCAGGGACCGACTGGGTGTTGCGAAAGTACACCTCGTTGACAATCGCCAACACCGGAATTTCAAACAATATGGTGTGCAGCCAGGGGCCAACAATCGCGATGTCGATTTCGCCATTGGCCAAAGCAGTGACCGTGATGTACTTTTCGTTGAGCCGAAACAGACCCAAAAAGTCGACAAAATCACTTTTTATAAAGCGCATGGACCGCAAGTAGGCCAGTTCACTGTCCTGAAAGTGCAGGCTGCACAAGGAGCGGATTTCTTCGCGAATATCGCTGGCATGCGCGGCCAGGTTCACGCCCTGCGTACGGCATTTGAAGCGGTACTCCACCTGTGCACCGGGAAATTGATGCAAGACCGCCTGCATCATGGTGAACTTATAGAGGTCGGTATCCAGTAGGCTAGTAATGATCATGGTCTAGGCGACAAGCGCAGTCTGTGCGGTCAGTGTAATCACGCGGTCCGCCCGTTCGGCAAGAATTCCGTTTTGCTCCGCCACCAGCATCGCCATGCCCTGCTGCTTCAAGCGCAACAATGCATCGCGTATAGACTCCGCCAATACCGGCGATATGCCTTCGCAGGGCTCATCAAGCAAAAGCAAGGATGGTCCGGTCATCAAGGTGCGGGCAATGCTCAGCATTTGCTGCTCGCCGCCGCTCATATGCGCGGCACTTCGGCCAAGCATGGTCGACAGCGCGGGGAACAAATGCAGCACCCGCCGGCGCCGCTCAACGACCGGCACCTGACTCCATCCTTCGAACTCGCCATCTGGGGAGGCAACCGCGGCGGCAGGCACGGGGTTGCGCGCGCCAATCAACAAGTTTTGCTCGACCGTCAACGCAGTAAACAACCGCCGGTCTTCAGGAACATAACCCAGGCCACGCAACGCACGCACGTGCGGCTGGAGCGCCAATATGCTCTCAAATTGATAGTGCATCGAGCCCTCTACACGAGGGCCAAGGCCCATAATTGCTTGCAGCAGCGTTGACTTGCCAGCGCCATTCAAACCCTGCAACACCACCAACTCTCCCGCCGCGACATGCAGCGACACGCCAAAAAGGGACTGTGCCGAGCCGTACCAGGCACACACGTCACGCAGTTCAAGCATGGCATTGCTCCGCCGCGCGGCCAGGCTCCCACCAATGGCCCAAGTAGCGTTCTCGCACATTGGAGTCAGCCGCAATGTCCTGCGGACTACCCTGGGCCGCCACCAATCCATCTATCAGCACCAATACCCGGTCGGCGTATCCGAACACGGCGTCCATGTTGTGTTCGGTATAGAGCACAGCAATACCTCGGCGATCGGCCTGGGGTCGGGTCAGGGACTTCACCAGGTCCATCAACTGCGTCCGTTCAGTTGCAGCCAAACCGGCAGCCGGTTCATCAAGCAGCAACATCTGCGGACCTGCCGGAATTGACCGCGCGTTCGTTTCGCCAATGCCATGCAGTCCGGCAAGCGCCATGGCCAATTCAAGCCGTTTCTTTGCTCCGTAGGGCAGGACTTTGGCCTGCGTCAGAGCCAACTCAAGCAAACCGACCCGCTCCAGCAGCATCCTGGCGCGCGCTGTGTTTCCATCTTCGAGGATGTTATAGGCCGCTAGCCCTCGTGAATACTGCGTCAGTAGCTGCACATTTTGTAGCACAGTGAGCGCCTCGAAGGTACGCGCCACCTGAAACGTGCGGGCAATACCGTGCTTCAATCGCTGGGCCGGCTGCAAGGGGTCCACCCGTTGACCGTTCCACCACACCGTACCGGTGGTCAGTTTCTGCTGCCCTGCAATGCAAGCAAACAAGGTCGACTTGCCGGCCCCGTTGGGACCGATAAGCGCCACACACTCCCCCGGTTGCACCGTCATGGTGACGCCATTGACTGCGCGCACACCTGCAAAGTGCTTGACCAGTCCGGTGACTTGCAATGCCATGTTCAGGTCCCCGTCGCGCCGGAGCGGCGGCGCGTCAGCGCAAACCACCGTACGCCGAGCAGCCCGGAAGGCGCAAAGACCATGATGACCATCACCAGCACGCCCAGCGCACCCCGCCAATATTCAAATCCGCGCCCCAGCTCTGCGGCGGCAAACACCAAAATGAGTGCGCCGGCGCAGGCACCCCATAATTGATGTACGCCTCCAAGCAGGATCACCAGTAACGCATCCACCGATGTTGAAACGGCTGCCACCGATGGAAAAACAGCGCCTTGATGGGCCGCAAACAAACCGCCCGCCAGCCCCGCCAGCGTGGCACTCTCCACATATATTCGGTACTTGATCCAGTGCAAAGGTAAGCCGCTGGCTGCGGCGCGCTCGGGCGCGTCACGCACCGCCTGAAGCGCTGCCCCCAGGGTGGACCGACTTAAGCGCGCCAGTGCGCCGACACTGAGCAGCGCCAAACCCACGAGTAGAGCAAAAAACAGCGAACGGGTGTCGGGCGAAACCAGCTGCAAACCAATCATTCCGTTGTCTCCACCTGTCAACGCCACCGATTGACTGGCCAGGGCCCAGACAATTTGCGCCAGCGCCAGTGAGAGCATCGCCAAATACACTCCCGCGCTGCGCACCAGAACCCAACCCAGCAGCGCCGCCACACCCAATGCGGCCAGACAACCTGCTGCCAAGGCACCAGGTAGACCCCAAGCCAAATGGGAATGCGCCAAGGCAGCTCCATAGGCGCCCAATCCAAAAAATGCGGCATGCCCAAAACTCACCAGCCCGCCCAAGGCCATCATGGACTGAAGGCTGACACCCAGAATGACCAGAATCAATCCATCGCTGACCAGCGACTGCCAGTAGCCACCCTTTATCCACGCCAGCATGGCAACCGCCACCAGCAAGCCGCTAACCAGCCAAGCCCCAAGACGGGTTGCCGGCGTGTGATGGAACTGATGCGCCACCTCCGGGGGCCCGGCGTCCAGCGCCTGACCAAGCAAACCTTGGGGGCGCACGCCCAGCACGATCGCCATCGTCACAAACACTAACACGAGTGTGGCCTGCGGAAAGAGACTAATGCCAAACGCGTGTACCAACCCAATTAATACGGCGGCAATAAAAGCGCCGCCTATGCTGCCCAAACCACCGGTGACAACCACAACAAAAGTCTCGACCACTACATTCAGGTCCATCTGCAAGTGGGCTGGCTCACGCGGCAACTGCAGTGCGCCACCCAGCCCGGCCAGAGCACAGCCCAGGCCCACCGTGAGCAGCATCAGCGGCGCTGGGTTGATACCCAGTGCCGCCAACATCGCCCTATCCTGGGTTGCAGCCCGAATGCGCGTTCCAAACGATGTCCGGGTGAGCAACAGGTGTAACCCTAGCCAAACCAGCGGCCCCAATGCAATAGTCAACACCTGGTACTGAGGAAAGTATTCGCCACCAATTTCGAATGATCCTTTCAGGCCGGCAAACCGTGGCGCAAATACCTCGTTTGGGCCGAACACCCAGCGCATCGCATCATGCAAGAACAAACTGAGTCCAAAGGTGGCCACGAGTTGATAAAGCTGGGGCACTGCGTACAAGCGGCGTAACAAAAGAAACTCAGCGATCACCCCCGTCACGGCAGCACTCAGCGCTCCTAAAAACATAGCCAGCGCATACAGCAGGGGACTCTCGCTCCAGGAGGGAAACCAGTCAACCAACCAGTGCGCACTGAATAGTGCACCCAACATGAAGAAACTGCCATGTGCGAAATTGACGATCCGGGTCACGCCAAAAATCAGCGTCAGCCCGGCCGCCATGATGAACAGCGTGGTGGCGTAGCTCAAACCGTTGAGAAACTGAATAGCGTAAAAACTCATGCCAACAGCACTTGAACAGAATGTGCCAAGCGCTTACACACCGTCACGCACGCCGCGGTCCCATCAGTCCAGCCAGGTTGTGAAGTCTTGTACCGGTACGCGGGGCGTATGAAACGAATTGACTATGGCGGTCTCATCGGCATACCCCAATGCCATACCGCATACCAGCATTTCGTCCGCACCCGCACCAATATGCGGCATGATAATTTTGGAAAACCCATTCCAGGCTGCCTGCGGACAGGTATGTAGCCCGTGCCCCCGCGCTGCAACCATGATGTTTTGTAAAAAAGCTCCGTAGTCCACGAGCGAGCCACGCCCCATCACGCGGTCAATAGTGAACATCAACCCCACCGGCGCATCGAAAAAGCGGTAGTTGCGCTGATGCTGCAGGTGCATTTTGTCTTTATCGCCCTTGCCGATGCCCAGCAATCCATAGAGCCCCCAACCGTTCTCACGACGCCGGTCGACATAAGGGCTGACCCACTTTTGAGGGTAATAGTCGTACTCTTCAGCGTACGTTGCGGCCAGCGCCGGGTCAGTTCGCATCGCGTCGTGGGCCGCACAGACCCGCTCAACCAGCGCGTCACGGCTCGCGCTCTGTAACACATAGACGCGCCACGGCTGGCAATTGGTACCAGATGGTGCTCGACTTGCAACCTGCAGAATTTGCATCAAGACTTCCCGATCGACAGGACGGGATGTGAATGCCCGCACTGACATGCGGGAAGTAATAGCCTCGTCAATTGCTGACAACGTCATATTAAAGTCTCCAATACGGATCGCAAATTCACTGGTAAGGATACCGGTCGCCGAGTCACCCGGTCTACATAAACATGTACAAAATGGCCCTTTGCCGCCGTGAGGTCCGAGTTGCCAAAAATTCCCACCTCATAACGAACACTTGATGTTCCTAAACGTGCCACACGTATGCCCACATCAACCGTTTGCGGGAAGGTCAGTGAAGCGAAGTAATTGCACTGGGTTTCGATTACTAGACCAATCGTCTCCCCCGCATCAATGTCCAATACGCCGCGCTCAATCAGGTAAGCGTTGACAGCAGTGTCAAACCAACTGTAGTACACCACATTGTTGACATGCCCATAGGCATCGTTGTCCATCCAGCGGGTGGCAATCGGACGAAATGCGCGGTATGCACCGCGCGATTCAGGCATGGGTTTGTTGGTTGTTCGCTCTGACATGACTTCATTTTGCCAGTACCGCCGCGCATGGTCCCAAAACCGTCATCAGACCCACGCAAAATCAAAATGCGGTGTGACGCGCTGTTGAAATCCGGTTCGTTTTAGAAATTTTGCTCTAAATTGTTGCAATGCAACAAAAAACACTTGCACACCCCCAGCGGAACCCTATAATTGAACCATGCTGCACTGCAACATAGACAGGCTGACATAGCAAGTCACAGGGCAGATAGTAAATTTATTACCTTAACTCTTGGAGATTTTGAAATGATGACTGTTGATCAAGTGATGGCTTCCCACAAGGCTAACCTCGAAACCCTGTTTGGTTTGACCAGCAAGGCCTTCGAAGGCGTAGAGAAGATTGTAGAACTCAACCTGACCGCTTCCAAAGCTGCTCTGTCAGAAGCCAACACACACACTCAATCGCTGTTAAGCGTGAAGGACGCGCAAGAATTGCTGGCTTTGCAGTCAGGCCTATTTCAGCCTTTGGCCGAAAAGACCGCCGCTTACAGCCGTCATCTCTATGACATCGCGACCAGCAGCACCGCCGAGTTCAGCAAGAACTTGGAGAGCCAGGCAGCTGACGCACAAAAGAAGTTCATGGGTTTGGTTGATAGCGCTGCTAAAAATGCTCCCGCTGGTTCTGAGTCTGCGGTTGCGATCATGAAAAGTTCTGTTTCTGCCGCCAACAATGCACTGGAATCAGTACAGAAAGCAGTTAAGCAAGCAACTGAAATGGCCGAAGCCAATTTCAATGCCGTAGCTGCAACTGCAACCAGCGCGACCAAACAAGCCGCCAAGAAGCGTTAATTTTAGAAATGTTGGGAAATGCGCCATTCCAAGGATTGGAGTGCCATCTCTAGCAAACAAGGGAATACCCTGACATAATCCATTTAATCGTAGGGTGCAAAAGTGCCCAACCCGGTTGTCTCCTCGGGTCCTTTCGAAACCATCAGGTTCAGGGATCCCTTCAAGGCCTCGTTGCAAAACGAGGCCTTTTTTTATCAGCGCATTTTGGCTGCCATCACCGCCCGCAACTGGGGAACCAATTGCAGCATGGCTTGCCTCCCCGCCTCAATGGAGCGCTTGCGCGCACTAAAGTCTGAGCTTCCTATTCCGGACAATGCAGGTCTGACCACCACATCGGCCTCCCTGAGTTCAAAGTAATTGATGCTTTTACTCATGATTGAAAAAGTCTGCAGCAACACGTCCAGCGAGCCGCTACCAAGATTACTCTCAGGCGGGCTGGAAATATCGACGGCAATCACTATCTCAGCGCCCATTTGCCGCGCCGCCCGCACGGGCACTGGTGAGACCAATCCACCGTCAACGTAATCGCGACCGGAAATCCGAACCGGCTGGAAGACCGCGGGTACGGCGCTGGACGCCCGCACAGCGGTGCCTGTGTCGCCACGCTGGAACAGCATACTCTGGCCGCTATTGAGGTCGGTCGCGACAATGCCAAGTGGCAGTGGCATATCTTCTATAAGGCGCGACCCCACCTGACCATTGACATAACGTGCCAGCGCGTCGCCGCGCAACATTCCCCGATTGAAAAGAGGCAGCGTCCAATCCGCAAATGTTGCTTCCTCCATGACCTCGGCGACGCGCTGCAGTTGCTTCCCATTCTTGCCGCTGGCATAAATTGCGGCAACTAAACTACCTGCAGACGTGCCCGACACCAAAACGGGCCGAATTCCCGCCTCCTCCAGTACCTGGATAACGCCCACATGTGCAAATCCACGCGCAGCACCTCCACCAAGCGCCAATCCGATCCGGGCGGGAATTTTTGGCGCGATGACTAAAGGTGGCTGAGGCTGGGGTTGAGGCTGTGACACTTCCGGTCGCGGCAAATCGGACGGACGCGCATCGGGCAATGCGGCATCTTTTGGTGCCGTCTCACATCCCGCCAAAACCAATGCCAGTGCCAGCGTACCAATGAGACGTATCGGCGTTCCAAAAAAAGCAATCATAATTATTTACTTATTGAGAATCATTCGCGTTTGTAATATGATTGAACGTGTTCAACCTAACATCGTTCGAATTGATCACCATGAAAAAACAAATTGTCATAGCCACCCTTTGCCTTGCAGCCGTTGTTCCCGTATTTGCGCAAGAACAAATCCTGAACATCTATTCTGCGCGCCACTATCCGACTGACGAAGCGCTTTACTCCAACTTCACCCGAACAACCGGCATAAAAATCAACCGGGTCGACGCGGACGACGCAGGCATTGTGGCGCGGTTGAAGGCTGAGGGTTCCTCCTCACCAGCCGACATTATCTTGCTCGTTGATGCCACCCGACTGTGGCGCGGTGAGATTGAGGGCCTATTCCTGCCGATCCGCTCGAAGTTGCTGGAAGACGCCATTCCACTTCAACTTCGCGGCAAAGCGACTCCCACAGGTGAAACGCCCTGGTTTGGCCTGTCCACCCGCGCACGCGTGATCGTCTACGACAAAGCACGGATAAAGCGCGAGGATGTTGATACGTATGAAGAACTCGGCGACCCCAAGAACAAAGGAAAACTTTGCATTCGATCCGGCTCTCACCCCTACAACCTTTCGCTCTTTGGATCTGTCACGGAGCATTTGGGCGAAGTCCAGGCGGAGCAATGGCTCAAAGGGATGGTTGCCAATATGGCCCGCTCGCCAAAGGGGGGCGACACCGATCAGATCAAAGGAGTTGCATCTGGTGAATGTGGCATCGCTGTGACCAACACCTATTACCTCGCCCGCATCATGCGTTCCAACGCGGCTGATGACCAAGCCATTGTGGATCGCATCGGTGTCGTTTTTCCGAACCAGGCCAGTTGGGGAACACACATCAATATTGCAGGTGGCGCCGTCGCCCGCAATGCCAAAAACGTGACCCACGCTATACGGTTCCTAGAATATTTGGCCAGCCCTGGCGCACAGCACCACTTTGCAAACGGCAACAATGAGTGGCCCGCCGCAAAAGGCGTAAAAATTGATAACGCTGCACTACAGGCAATGACCGCTAGCGGTTTCAAAAGCGAAACCATTCCAATCAGTGTCGTGGGAATGAACCAAATCAAAGTGCAGCAAATGCTAGACCGCGTGGGCTTCAAATAAGCATACCCACAAAAAAGAACTGACTCTTACGAGTCAGTTCTTGAGTTTGTTGAAGTTGAAGCGTAATCAGCCAGCGGTTGCTTCTTCAGGTTTTGACTTACCCTTTTTCTCAGGCAAAGGCTGGATATCCAGCAGCACTTCGGTTTTGCTTTCATCCTGATCGTCAAGGTCTACTGTCAACCGACCTCCTTCTGTCAATCTGCCAAACAGCAACTCATCAGCCAGTGCGCGTCGAATAGTGTCCTGAATGAGACGCTGCATAGGGCGTGCACCCATAAGCGGGTCGAAGCCTTTCTTGGCCAGGTGCTTACGCAACTTGTCTGTGAAGGTGACGTCGACCTTCTTATCCGCCAGCTGAGTCTCAAGCTGCAACAGAAACTTGTCTACGACACGCAAAATTACGTTTTCGTCCAGCGCCTTAAAACTAACCGTTGCGTCCAGTCGATTCCGGAACTCCGGCGTAAAGAGCCGCTTGATGTCGGCCGCCTCGTCACCCGCTTCGCGCGGATTAGTAAATCCGATGCTGGCCTTGTTCATCGTTTCAGCACCAGCATTGGTCGTCATGACGATGATGACATTGCGAAAATCTGCCTTACGTCCATTGTTATCCGTCAATGTTCCGTGATCCATGACCTGAAGCAGCACATTGAATATGGCTGGATGCGCCTTCTCAATTTCATCCAGCAGCAGCACACAGTGAGGCTTTTTAGTAATCGCTTCCGTCAGCAACCCACCTTGATCGAAACCAACATAGCCTGGTGGCGCGCCAATCAACCGACTCACGGCGTGTTGCTCCATGTATTCGCTCATGTCGAAGCGAATCAGGTCAATACCCATGATGTAGGCCAATTGTTTGGCCGCCTCAGTTTTTCCCACCCCGGTCGGGCCACTGAATAGGAATGAGCCGATGGGCTTATCGCCCTTACCCAGACCAGATCGTGCCATCTTCACCGCAGAGGCCAAGACATCCAAGGCCTTGTCCTGTCCAAACACGACATTCTTCAGATCACGCTCCAAAGTCTTCAACTTACTCCGGTCGTCGTTAGACACATTGGCCGGTGGAATGCGCGCGATCTTCGCCACGATCTCCTCAACCTCAGTCTTGCTGATTGTCTTTTTGCGCTTGCTGGGAGCCAATATGCGTTGTGCCGCCCCAGCCTCATCAATTACGTCAATCGCCTTATCAGGCAAATGTCGATCATTGATGTACTTCGCACTCAACTCGGCAGCCGCCTGCAAAGCGGCAACCGCATACTTTACGTTGTGATGCTCTTCAAAACGCGATTTCAGACCCTTCAGAATTTCAACAGTCTGCTCAATAGTTGGCTCTACGACATCTACTTTTTGAAACCGACGGGAAAGAGCTGCATCTTTCTCAAAAATTCCGCGGTACTCGGTAAAGGTTGTTGCTCCAATGCACTTGAGTTGGCCCGAACTTAATCCGGGCTTCAGCAGATTGGAAGCATCCAAGGTTCCACCCGACGCAGCCCCCGCCCCAATGAGGGTATGGATCTCATCAATGAACAAAACCGCGTTGGGCTTATCCTTGAGTGACTTCAGGACTCCCTTTAACCGCTGTTCAAAGTCACCCCTGTACTTGGTACCGGCGAGCAGCGCGCCCATATCCAGTGAATACACTATCGCTTCAGACAGGATTTCAGGAACGTCACCCTGTGTGATTCGCCAGGCAAGGCCTTCCGCAATGGCCGTCTTTCCTACACCGGCTTCTCCGACCAACAGCGGATTGTTCTTGCGCCGACGGCATAAAATTTGAATAACGCGCTCGACCTCATACTCGCGTCCAATCAATGGATCGATCTTGCCATCTTTGGCAAGTTGGTTGAGATTTTGAGTAAATTGCTCGAGTGGTGAAGCCTTTTCGCTCTTGTCATTGGCTCCCTCTTCACTTTCAACCGGATTTTCACTGGCCTTTGCGGACTCCGGTGGATCGCTCTTTTTGATGCCGTGAGCGATGAAGTTCACCACATCGAGCCGCGTTACACCTTGTTGGTGCAAGTAATAAACTGCATGCGAATCTTTCTCTCCGAAAATTGCTACCAGCACGTTAGCACCAGTGACTTCCTTCTGTCCGCTGCCCGTCGACTGAACGTGCATGATCGCCCGTTGAATCACTCGCTGAAATCCAAGGGTTGGTTGGGTGTCAACATCATCAGCACCCGCCACCTGAGGGGTATTGTCCTTGATGAAATTTGACAGCGATTTGCGTAAATCGTCGATATTGGCGGAACAGGCTCGCAGTACCTCCGCAGCACTCGGGTTGTCTAGTAACGCCAACAACAAGTGCTCCACTGTGATGAACTCATGTCGCTGTTGACGCGCTTCGACAAACGCCATATGGAGGCTGACTTCCAATTCCTGGGCGATCATATGATTTCCTTCTGCCTTACGATGATGAACAACTGTAATCTGAATCCCGATTGGCTGTGCATCTGATTCAAAATCACACTAAATTTCCACGGGTTCGCACACACATTTCAACGGATGCCCGGCCTTGTGTGCCGCGTCAAGCACCTGATCTACCTTGGTTACCGCGACATCTCTCGAGTACACCCCGCAAACCGCCTTGCCGTCCAAATGTATCTTCAACATGATGCGGGTCGCCGATTCCAAGTCCTTACCGAAAAATTCCTGAATCACCACCACGACAAACTCCATCGGGGTGTAATCGTCATTCAGCATGACCACCTGATACATCTGAGGCGGCTTTACACGTTCAGTACGACGTTCCAAGACCACCGAACCACTCTCATCGCGTTCTGGTAGCGTTATGGGAGTTTCGGGTGGTTTGAACGGGTTATTTGTAGCCATGAAAAGGATTCTATCGGCCACCCAATGGTTTTGTGCCGCTTGACTGAATTGGTGGCTATGTCAACGGATTCAAGCCGCAGACGAAAAAAAACCGCCAGACACCTTGTTCGGTCTGGCGGCTCATAACGAACCGTCGCTAAACCGGCACCGCTGCCGACCATCGCGGTTGATTACATATTGTCAATCATGACTTGACCAAATCCTGAGCAACTCACTTGCGTCGCACCGTCCATTAGGCGTGCGAAATCATAGGTTACTTTCTTGCTGTTAATCGACTTCTTCATGGAACTAATGATCAAATCTGCAGCCTCCAACCACCCCATGTGCCGCAACATCATCTCAGCAGAGAGAATTTCGGAGCCGGGATTCAC
>CAIQBN010000157.1 GCA_903870065.1 uncultured beta proteobacterium
AACCAGGCTACCGGCTACCTCAACACCGGGCGGGTGCCTGAGCGCCAGGGCAATAGTCACCCCAGTCTGGCTCCTTATCAGGACGTGCCAACGCTGGACGGTTCCATGCTGTTGGCAATCGGCAATGACGGACAGTTTGCCCGATTCAGCGAAGCGGCCGGCGAGCCACAGTGGGCCACAGACCCCCGGTTTGCGAGCAACACCTTGCGGGTGGAAAACCGGCACGCACTCACTGCCGGCATCGAAGCCGTAACGCGCACGCGCACCACAGCGCAGTGGATTGCATTGCTTGAGGACAAGGCGGTACCGTGCGGCCCCATCAATCGACTCGATCAGGCCTTTGCGGACGCCCAGGTCCAGGCCCGTGGTTTAGTGGTCAATCAGCCTCTAGCCCTCGAAATAAGTGCGCAGACTGCTATTGAGTCAATAGCAACTGTCGCAAGCCCCATGCGTATGACGACGACACCGGCGGTTCTGCGCCGAGCGCCCCCCGCTCTGGGCGAACATACCGCCGAAGTGATGGGTGAACTGGGATTGGATGCGGCCGGCATTGCGGCGCTGCGTGAACAGGGCGTGATCTAAACTGCCCGATTGCGTCTGCTATCCTGACGCATCATTGCCGCATGGAGTGACACTATTCACCCGACCGTATGAAGCCCAACTTCAACCCGGTTCATCTTTTTGCCGAAATCGTACTGATTGTCGCGCTGGCCGAAACGTTGGTCATGGTCGCGCATCCAGTGCTCGCGCCGGGCTTCAGCGGCCTAACCGAGGGCCTGTTCGATGTGGTGCTGCTGGTCCTGCTCTCCGGACCGGCCTTGTATTGGCGCTGCATGGCTGCCTTGCGCCGCGGCGCACCGACCGCGACATCTGCACCGCACCGCGGTATACCGGCGTTCAATATCCGGATGGCGGTGGGGTTGACCATGGCCTCTCAAATTCTTGGCCTGCTTGCCACCGCCGTGGTTGTCATGTGGCTCAAGCACGATCTCGATCGCGATGCACGTGTCAACTTTGAGCGGGCGTCCGATCGTATCGAGTCGGAGGTCCGGCGCCGCTTCAATCAGCCGCTGATTGGCCTCAAAGGGGCGCGCGGTGCCTACGCCGCCAGTGACCGGATAACCCGTCACGAATTTGCAGCCTTTGTCGAGTCGCAAAACTTGCACATTGAATTCCCGGGTATTCGCGGTTTTGGATTTGTTGCGCGGGTGCGGCGTAGCGACTTGCAGTCCTTCGTGGACCAGGAACGCGCCCTGAATGGGGGTGATTTTGAGGTGAGCAGCCAGGGTGACGCACCTGATCTGTTTATCGTCCAGCACATCGAGCCATTGATCGACAACCGGTCGGCACTGGGCTACGACATCGGCCAGGAACCTGTGCGTCGAGCCGGAGCCGAACACGCCATGAATACAGGTCAGCCCACCTTGACCGGCCACATTGCGTTGCTGCAGGACGGAAAGCATTCCCCGGGCTTTATTTACTTCCTGCCGGTTTACCGCCGTGGCTCCGATCCGGTGACGCTGGCGCAGCACCAGGCCGCCTTGGTAGGCCTGCTGAGCGCTCCAATTGTTGTGTCTGAACTGCTCAACCAAATTGCCGCCGTGGTGGACACTAACTTGCGAGTCGAGTTGTTTGACGGTGGTAGTGCTTCGGTGGAGAGTCTTCTGTATGACTCCGGTGGCCCTGCGGCTGCAGCCGCTTCCGGTTTTGCTTCGGTGCGCAAAATAGCCATTGGCGGGCGTGATCTGGCATTGCGCTTGACCTCGACCCAGTCCTTGCTGGCAGCCCAGGATCGCTCCAGCCTGGCCTTGGCCAGTGTTGCCGGCGCCTTGGCGAGTCTGCTGGGTGCGCTCACCGTCTGGTTGCTGTCGGTGGGGCGCTTGCGGGCCCAGCGTTTGGCGGAGCGCATGACCGATGACCTCGACCGGTTGGCCCGGGTGGTGCAGCACACCAACAATGCCGTGACGATTGCCGACACCGAGATGCGTATTACCTGGGTCAATGAAGGCTTCACGCGGCTTACCGGATATAGCCTGGATGAAGCACGTGGCAAGACGCCCGGTGAGTTGCTGGGCAGCGGCAAAACGGACCCGGCCATCATCCAAAAGTTGAAGTGGTCTGTCGAGACGGGGCAGGCCTGCCGGGTCGAGGTCCTCAATCGCGCCCGGGATGGTCACGAATACTGGGTGGATACCGAAGTACAGCCCACGCGCAATGCCCGGGGCGTTTTGACTGGTTTCATGGAAATTGGCACGGATGTGTCGGTGCAAAAGCAGACCCAAAAGCGACTGGAAGCGGCCGTTCGGGCCTCCAGCGCCATGCTCAGTACGGTGGAAATGCACACCATTGTGTCGGTGGCGGACCGGGCCGGCAACATCATTGAAGTCAACGAGGCGTTCTGCGACATTTCCGGCTATACCCGTGAGGAACTTATCGGACAGAATCACCGCATGGTCAGCTCGGGCGTGCAATCGGCCCAGTTCTGGCAGGAGATGTGGGGGCACATTGCCACCGGCGCATCCTGGCGCGGAGATATCTGCAATCGCGCCAAAAACGGCGCCCTGTACTGGGTCGACAGCATGATTGCCCCTTTTATCGGGGACGACGGGCTGGTTGAAAAATATGTCTCCATGCGCACCGACATTACCGCGCGCAAGCGTGACGAGCAAACCATGGCCGCCATGGCAGACCGGATGGCGCTGGCCATCGAGGGCGGCAGTGATGGCCTGTGGGACTGGATGAATGTCAACGAAAGCGCCCAGTGGTGGTCGCCAAGTTATTACACACTCTTGGGCTATTCACCTGAAGAGCTGCCCGCCAGTATTGAGAGTTTTAACTCCATCGTGCACCCCGATCACCTGGAGGTGTGCCGCCAGGCCTCGGCCCAGGCGTTGGCGGGTGAACGTGACTACGACGAGGAACATCTGGTGCGCACCAAGTCGCGAGGTTACCGCTGGTTTCGCTCCAGAGCCAAGGTCTATCGCAACGCGGGAGGACAGGCCGTGCGCATGGCGGGATCGTCTCAGGACGTGCATGATCGCAAATTGGCGGAAATGCAACTCAAGCACGCGGTCACCCGGGCCGAGCAGGCCAGTGTCGCCAAGAGTCAGTTCGTGGCCAACATGAGCCACGAAATCCGCACCCCCATGAACGCTATTTTGGGCATGCTCAAACTGCTGCAAAACACGGATCTGACGACCCGCCAACTGGACTACGCGGCAAAGACCGAGGGCGCAGCCCGATCGTTGCTCGGGCTGTTGAACGATATTCTGGATTTCTCCAAGGTCGAGGCGGGCAAGATGACTTTGGATCCGCGCCCGTTCCGTGTCGATCGCCTCATGCGTGACCTGTCGGTCATCCTGTCGGCCAACGTTGGCACCCGCAACATCGAAGTCCTGTTTGATCTGGATCCTGCCCTGCCAAAGTGCCTGCTCGGCGATGACATGCGACTGCAGCAGGTGTTGATCAATTTGGGGGGCAATGCCATCAAGTTCACAAGCGCAGGTGAGGTGGTATTGCGCTTGCGCATGGTGGAGCAGACGCCTGCCGATGTGGTGGTTGAATTTGCCATGCTGGATAGCGGCATCGGCATTGCGCCGGAGAATCTGTTGCACATATTCTCCGGTTTTTCACAAGCTGAAGCATCTACCACGCGGCGTTTCGGTGGCACCGGTCTGGGGCTTGCCATCTCTGCCCGGATGGTCACTTTGCTGGGTGGCACGTTGGCGGTGGACAGCCAGCTCGGTGAGGGCAGTTCATTTCATTTTCAGCTTCGCCTGCCCCGGGCCGACATGCCCGACGCGAAAAACGCTACGCCAGCGGTGTCGGCACCGGCTGCGCCGGGGGCGCTGCGGACCTTGATTGTTGATGACAACGCCACGACGCGTGATGTGATGTCCCGCATGGTTCAATCCCTTGGCTGGCGGGCCGAAGTAGCCGACAGCGCAGCCCAGGCCATGGCGCGGATCACCGCACGCAGCAACGCCGGTGAGCCGCCTTTCGAGATTATTTTTATGGACTGGCAAATGCCTGAAGTCGACGGCTGGCAGGCCAGTCAGCGTATTCGCACACTGGCCGGTGGGGAGGTCGCACCCATTGTTGTCATGGTGACCGCGCATGGGCGTGAAATGCTGTCACAGCGCAGCGCCCAGGAGCACGCCATGATCAACGGCTTTCTGGTCAAGCCGGTGACGGCGTCGATGTTGTTCGATGCAGTGATGGACGCCAAGGGCGCGCAGGCCGCTGCGGCCAGGGGTGAGAACCCTGCGGCGCCCCAGGCCAAGGTCAAACCAAAGCGACTGCAAGGCTTGAAGCTGTTGGTTGTGGAAGACAACAAGATCAATCAACTGGTGGCCAAGGGACTGCTGACGCAAGAAGGCGCCGAAGTTACATTGGCCGACAACGGTGCGCTTGGTGTGGCAGCACTGAACCAGCAACCGGTTCCGTTTGACCTGGTGTTGATGGATGTGCAGATGCCCGTAATGGACGGCTACGCGGCCACCCGCGCCATCCGACAGGACCTGGGGCTGACAACGCTGCCGGTGATCGCCATGACGGCCAATGCAATGGCTTCGGACCGCGCGGCATGCCTGGCCGCCGGTATGAATGACCATGTGGGCAAACCCTTCGAAATTGACCACCTGGTCGCCAGGGTGCTTGAATTTACCGGTCGGGCTGGTGCCACTGGCGTGGCCGCCCCAAAATTGGACGACGCGGCTTCAGCATCATCCAGTACGCAACCCGGGTTTGATGCGGATGCCGCCCTGGATCGCATGGGCGGCGACAGGGCGATGTACGCCACCGTGCTGCGTTCGTTTGCGCAAGACATGGCATTGGCACCGTCGCAATTGCAGGCCAGCCTGGCCGACGGTGATGGCCCCACTGCCGTTCGCGCGATGCACACACTCAAAGGTCTGGCCGCAACCGTCGGTGCCAGCGCATTGGCCACCACTGCCGCGCAGCTGGAGGCGCGTCTTAAGGCCGGTTTGGAGCAAGCCGATGCACGCGCATTGATTCAGATCCTGCAAGTCGCCGTGGACGCCACAGCGGTGGCGGTCAACCGGATCGTGCAGGAAAGTGCTCCTGGCACCGAGCCAGACGAAGCAGCAGTAGCCGGCAACAACACGGCCTTAGCGGCGGACCGGGGGCGGTTGGCAAAGGACCTGTCTGAATTGATCGGTCTGCTGCAAGCCTCTGACATGCTTGCGCTGAGCGCGCATGCGCGCCTGCGCAATACCTGGCGTTCTGCGCTGGGTTCGACTTTGGTGCCCTTGGATCTGGCCATGACAACCCTGGACTTTGCCACCGCAGTGCAGGCGTGCCGTGGTTTGCAGGAGCGAAACACCATTTAGGGGAAGAGGGAGTCATATGACATTTGGCATGGAGGGTAAGGGTATGAAACGCGTGAAGACACCCATTCAACGCATTAAATGGGTCGCCAGCGTGGCGGGTTTGGCTGGGGTGCTGACTTGTGTGACCACGGTACGGGCGCAGGACAACGCCGTGTACAGCTTCTCGCCAGTGAATCAATATGGCATTGAACTGACGGCGAGTTACTGGAATCCGATCATCGACTATGTGTCGACCAAAAGTGGTGTCAAGCTGCAGCTCAAAATCGGCCGCACCTCAGCCGACACCACGGCCTATGTGCTGGCCAATGAAGTGGAATTTGTTTTTTCCAATCACCTGTTCAGCCCCGAGCGGGATCATCTGGGCTGGAAAGTGTTTGGCCGACGGGCAACGCCACCCATTCGCAGCCAGATCGTGGTGCTGGCGGAGTCACCGGTAACCAGACTGGAGCAGTTGGTCAATGAGGCAGTGGCCTTTCCCGGCCCCGAGGCGACGGTCGCCTACAAGTTTTCGTATGCCAACTTGTTGACCCAGAAGATTCCTGTGCAGGTGGTTTTTGCGGGCAACATGGACGGAGCGTTTGCCCAATTGGCCAGCGGCAAGGTCAAGGCGGTAGGCACCCACAGCCAGTTGAGCGCAGGGTGGTCCAAGCGTGAAGGCAAGGCAGTTCGGGCGCTGTGGGAGTCGGAGCCGCTCAATGACCTGGCCTTGATGGCCGCAAAAAATGTGGCGCCCAAGGATCTGGCAGCTGTCAGCAAGGCGTTTCTCGAGATGGCCAAAGACCCCGTGGGCCAAAAGGTGCTGACCAGCGCCTCAGAGTTGGTCAAGTTGCCAGCGGCAACCGCTTTTGTGCCGTCCACCGGAGCAGACTACACGGCCTATCGCAATTTTTATCAAACTGCACCGGCGAGCCTGCGATGATTCCGGCATAGACACAAAGTCCATTTGCAAATGAATTTTTTGGCGCGTTGCCTGCCGTCCTCGCTGACCAATCGGGTGTTTGGCCTGTACGCCTTCACGCTGCTGGTATTTGTGGG
This sequence comes from uncultured beta proteobacterium, assembly GCA_903870065.1. Classification (GTDB taxonomy): domain Bacteria; phylum Pseudomonadota; class Gammaproteobacteria; order Burkholderiales; family Burkholderiaceae_C; genus Allorhodoferax. The sequence goes on from CAIQBN010000157.1 coordinate 6,387, forward strand.
CGGTGGATTGGGCGTTTTCCTGACGTACCAGTTCCAGCAACAAGTCGAACAAACGGAATTGGCGTCGGTCATGCTCATTGAGGTGGTGGCGCAGGCGGTACAGGACAGTGTCGTCATTGGTGACTTCGACGCCGTACAGAAGATTCTGAACAAAGGGGTGCAGGGATCTCAATTTGCGTCGGCGATGTTTATTGACACCGGTGGTGGAAAGTTGCGAGCCGAGAACAAGGCCCGGGCCAACGACACGGCGCCGCCCTGGCTGGTGCGGTGGGTGAAACAGTCGCTCGATGATGTGAACCGCACCGTATCGGTTGGCGGCAAGGACTATGGAATCTTGCGTTTGCAGTTTGATGTGCCGGCGGTCGCGGCCGGTTTGTGGTCACTGTCGCTATTGGCTCTGGGTGGTGGAGCGTCCAGCCTGGCGGCGGGCCTGGTCCTGATTCGATGGGCGCTGGGGCGCTGGCTGGGCGGCCTGGCACGGCTGCGCGCGACGGTCGAGTCGATGGGCACCGGCGCTGCCAATGCCCGCGAGCTGGTGATTGAAGGCGCGCCGATTGAAATTCAGAGTCTTGTGGACATGGTCAATCAAACGGCCGCTCTGGTGCGCGAGCGCGAGGCAACCCGACGGGCGCTGGATCAGCAGAAGTTTGCATTGGACCAGCACGCCATTGTCAGCGTCACGGATGAGGACGGCACTATTTTGTATGCCAATGACCGGTTTTGCGAAATCAGTGGTTACAGCCGCACAGAAGTATTGGGGCGCAACCAGCGAGAAATCCGCTCGCATGTGCACCCGCAATCGTTTTACGACCAGATCTGGCAGTCGCTGTCCCAAGGGAAAGTCTGGCACGGTGAAGTGTGCAGCAGCAAACGCAATGAAGAACTGTATTGGGTGGATGCCACCATTGTCCCGATCCAGTCAGAGGACGGACGCTCCAATCAGTTCATCACGATCCGCACCGACATTACCGCACGCAAGCAGGCCGAACAGGAACGCCAGACAGCCAACGAGGTACTGACCGAACGCACGGCGGAGTTGCAGGCCACCTTGGACACCATTTCGCAGGGCGTTTTGATGGTCGGGCCCGACAATGCCGTCGTGTTTCAGAGTCGGCGGGTGCTTGATCTGCTTGAAATTCCAGACCATTTGCATGATGCCGGTTTGGAGCAAATGGTGGCATTTCAGACCGCCCGCGGGGATTTTGGTGTTGACTTTGATCTCGTTGATGAGGCCGCCCGGCCGTACTTGCGCGCCGCGGGCAAACACCATATCGCGCCCCCGCCCGTCTATTCGCGGCGCACCTTGTCCGGGCGAACGCTGGAAATCAAGTCCAGTGCCTTGCCGGCTGGCGGCTTTGTGCGCACTTTCACGGATGTGACCGGGTATGTGCAGGCGCTGGCCCGAGCGGAGCAGGCCAGTATTGCCAAGGGCCAGTTTCTGGCCAATATGAGTCACGAGATTCGCACCCCGATGAATGCAATACTGGGCTTGCTCAAGTTATTGCAGGACACCCGACTGACGGCACACCAACTCGATTTTGTGACCAAGACCGAGGGTGCAGCGCGATCACTGCTGGGTTTGCTCAATGACATTTTGGATTTCTCGAAAATTGAGGCGGGCAAAATGACCCTGGACCCGAGACCGTTCAGTCTGGACAAAATGCTGGCCGACCTGGCAGTCATTTTGGCGCCGACACTGGACGGCAAGTCCATCGCGCTGCGCCAGGAGCTTGATTCGGCGGTGCCGCGGCGTCTGGTCGGAGACGACATGCGGCTGCAACAGGTGCTCATTAACCTGGGGGGCAACGCAATCAAGTTCACCAGCCAGGGCGAGGTCGTGCTGCGGGTGCGAGTGGTGGAGCACGACCCGGACGCGGTTGTGCTGGAATTTTCCATGCGCGACAGCGGAATTGGCATCGCCCTGGATAAACAGGTGCATATCTTTAGCGGTTTCTCCCAAGCCGAGGCATCCACAACACGCAAATTTGGTGGCACCGGACTGGGCTTGTCGATATCGAGCCGCCTGGTGAAGCTGCTGGGCGGTGAGCTCAAACTCACCAGTGTCGAGGGCCAGGGTAGCACGTTCTATTTTCAGCTTCGCTTCCCGCTGAGCAAGCTTCCTGAATCGAAATTGCCCGAGGCAGCGGACGCCTCGGCAACCAAGGCATTCAAGCCAAAGCGGTTGAACGGTCTACGGCTGCTGGTGGTTGAAGATAACAAGATCAATCAGTTGGTCGCGAAGGGGCTACTATCCAAGGAAGGCGCTCAGATTACCCTAGCAGAAAACGGTCAGCTTGGTGTCGCTGCAGTGGCCGCCGCACAACCACAATTTGACGCAGTGCTGATGGATGTTCAGATGCCGGTGATGGATGGTTACGCGGCCACCCGCGTCATTCGCCAAGACCTGGGCCTGTCAATGTTGCCCATTATTGCCATGACTGCCAATGCGATGGCATCCGATCGCGAAGCATGCCTTGAGGCTGGGATGAATGACCATGTCGGGAAGCCGTTTGAAATCGATGCCCTGGTCTCTCAATTGTTGAGATTCATCCCGCAATCTGTCAATGGCTGACCGATTGGGGCCGTTAAGCCGGTCGACCGAGTTCTTCCCAGCGCTCCAGCGCAGCCATCAGTTCATCGTCTATTTGTGCATTGCGTGCTGACAGCTGCAATGCCCGTGTGTTGTCGCTGGAGAAAAGACTGCCATCGAGCAACGCCTCATGAATGTCGCGCTGCTCGGCTTCCATGGCGGCGATCTGGTCGGGCAGGGCATCGAGCTCACGCTGCTCCTTAAAGCTGAGCTTGCGCGCCTTGGGCGCTGGCACTGCAGTAGCGGCTGGCGCTGCGATGACCGCAGGCGCGTCCTTGGTGACCGGGTCGCGCCCGTAGTGGAATGGTTTTGCGCCCTTTTGACCCTTGCTCTGGGCAATGTCGATGGCGCGTTTGCTCTGCGTCAGCCAGTCCTCCACGCCACCCTCGTATTCGCGCCAGTGTGCATCGCCCTCATAGGCGATGGTGCTGGTGACCACGTTGTCCATGAAGGTGCGGTCGTGGCTGACCAGAAACACGGTGCCGTCGTAGCTTTGCAGCAGGTCTTCCAGCAGTTCCAGCGTGTCAATGTCCAAATCGTTGGTCGGCTCGTCGAGCACCAGCACATTGGCCGGACGGGCAAACAAACGTGCCAGCAGCAGGCGGTTGCGCTCGCCACCGGAGAGTGATCGCACCGGTGAGTTGGCGCGCGCCGGCGAAAACAGAAAGTCGCTCAAGTAACTCTTGACATGCTTCTTCTGGTTGCCAATCTCTATCCACTCGCTGCCGGGGCTGATGAAGTCTTCCAGCGTGGCGTCCAAATTCAGCGCGTTGCGCATTTGGTCGAAATAGGCCACGGTGACGTTGGCGCCCAGACGCACGGTGCCCCAGGGGCTGTGCCCCGGCTCGGGCTTGGGTGCGTTGGCGGGGGCCGGATCGGGCTTCAGCTCTCCCAAAATCATTTTCAACAGGGTTGTCTTGCCGGCCCCGTTGGGTCCGAGCAGCCCGATTTTGTCGCCACGCAGAATGGTGGCAGAAAAATCTCGAACGATGAATTGATCGCCAAAGGACTTGGTGACATGGGTCAGCTCCGACACCAGTTTGCCACTGGCTGCACCACTGGCGATATCCATGTTGACGCTACCGACGGCTTCGCGCCGTGCTTCGCGCCTGGCGCGCAAGTTTTGCAGCCGGATGATGCGCGCCTGCGCGCGGGTGCGCCGGGCTTCCACACCCTTGCGAATCCACACTTCCTCCTGGGCCAGCAGCTTGTCGGCGCGGGCGTTGATCACGGCCTCTTGTGCCGCCTGTTCTTCCTTTTGCACCAGATAGGCCGCAAAGTTGCCCGGGTAGGACAGCAGTTTGCCGCGGTCGAGTTCCACGATGCGGGTGGCCACGTTGTCCAGAAAAGTGCGGTCGTGGGTGATCGTAATGATGCTGCCCTTGAAGTCAACGAGCAGGCCTTCCAGCCATTCGATGGAATCGAGATCGAGGTGATTGGTCGGCTCGTCGAGCAGCAGCACGTCGGGTGCAGCCACCAGTGCCTGGGCGAGCGCCACCCGTTTTTTGGTGCCGCCGGAGAGCGTGCTGACCGTCGCCTGGGGATCCAGGTGCAAGCGGTGCAGGGTTTCGTCCACCCGTTGCTCCCAGGTCCAGCCGTCCAGCGCCTCAATTTCGGTCTGCATGGCATCCAGGTCGCCATGGCCTAATGAATACTCATCAATAAGTGCCCTGACCCTCGCCAATCCTTCGCTCACAGCTACAAAAACTGTAGCGTTTGCGTCGAGCTGCGGTTCCTGCGCTACATAGGCAATGCGGATGTTGTTTTGAACCTGCAGACTGCCATCGTCGGGCTTCTCCAGCCCGCCCAGGATTTTTAGCAGGGACGATTTTCCGGCGCCATTGCGCCCGATCAGGCCCACACGCTCCGCGGTTTCGAGTGAAAAGCCAGCGTGGTCGAGCAGGGGAACGTGCCCAAAAGCAAGCTGGGCGTCAAGTAAGGTAATAAGTGCCATGAGTGGCCGATTATCCCCTGCGCTGCGCTGCCTCATCTGC
>CAIQBN010000158.1 GCA_903870065.1 uncultured beta proteobacterium
ACGCAGGTCCGTCCGTCCAGACTTGAGCCTGGGCGTTAAGGTCATCCACATCCGCAAACACACGGGCGGCAAAGAAGTTGTCCCGGATATAGCGGATTGAGCGTTCCACGCGTCCCTTCTCATAGGCCCAGAACTGCACGCCGTGCAGAAGATCAAACATCCGTAGAGTTTGAAGTCACCCATCCATTCCACCCCTGGCGTGGCCGACGTTTTGTACTGGTCACGCGCAAGCTGAACTGGGGGGAAGACCGAGTGATGTTCTTTGACGATCAGGGGCGGCTGCGCTCGCTTCCCACATCTTGGACAAACGTCGACGAACCCGATGCGTTTACCCAATGCGCCGATGGCCGTTCGTGGCTGCGTTTGGACGATCTTGTGCATTTGCGTGTGCTTGTGCAGGAGATTGCCGATGACCGTCGTACGCCGCCAAAGTGTTAATTAAATTACGCCGCATGTGTAAACCATATAACGCCGCATATTCAGGTTTTTATCGTTTGGGACTAGCAACTTTATTTTGCAAAAAACCAGCATCTCAACCTGTAAATAGTCGTCAAATGCTACTTGACACCTTGTTATTTGCGGCGTATTGTTATTTACATACTAGCTGCCAAATCACCCATGACCAAACTACCGACCAAGATCGATCGACTTCGCGAGAGGGGCATGCTCAATACATATCCGCAGCGGGTGCGCGCACCGCAGTTCGTGGCGGCGGGCTTCTTCGATGCGAACGACTTGCTGCAGGTGAAGTACGAGATGCTGCGACACGCCCGCCAGGACGGAGTTACCAAGGCCGAAGCGGCCGAGCTGTTTGGAATGTCGCGACCGACCTTCTACCAAGCCGAAGATGCGTTCGAGCGAGCCGGCCTGGCGGGGTTGCTGCCACAGCCGCGCGGGCCGAAGTCTGCGCACAAGCTAACCTCCCAAGTGATGGCCCTAATCCACGAGCATCACAAGGAGGGCGAACCGATCCAGGCGCGCACCCTGGCTCAACTTGTGCAGTCTCAGCTGGGCGTTACGGTGCACCCGCGCAGCATCGAGCGAGCGTTGGCGCGCAAAAAAAAACACTGACTCAACCGCAACCGGCGTCGCCTCTGCCGACAAACGCCGTCCAAGCCTACGAAACGCTGCGCGAACAAGTCGTGCAAGGACAGGCGCGGCCCGAAGGGTTGGGTGCCATCGTGTTCCATGGTTTGTGGTGCGGCTTGCTCGTGCTGTTACAGGCACAGCCAGCACCACCGGCGCCTTCGGTGAGTGCGCAGCGCTTGCCAAGTCTGGCACCGCACGATCCGCAGCTCGTGCGCCTGCTTGCCAACATGGTGCTGCTAACTCAGTCAAAGGAAGAATATGCCTACTGATCTTGCTATGAAGGTTGGCGCAGATCATCTGCGCCGAGACGCATTCTTATACGTGCGCCAATCCTCGCTGCGCCAGGTGTTCGAGAACACCGAAAGCACCAAGCGCCAGTACGCGCTGCGCGAGCGCGCGGTTGCACTGGGTTGGCCGATTGAACGCATACACGTCATTGACAGCGACCTGGGGCTATCGGGCGCACAGTCTGCAGGGCGCGACGGCTTCCAGCATCTGGTCACTGAGGTGGCAATGGGCCACGCCGGCATAGTGCTTGGGCTGGAAGTCTCACGACTGGCTCGCAACAACGCCGACTGGCATAGGCTACTGGAACTGGCGGCGCTATCTCACACACTGATATGCGATGAAGATGGCGTGTACGACCCAGCGCACTTCAATGACCGGCTGTTGCTGGGCCTCAAGGGCGCGATGAGCGAAGCCGAACTACACGTGCTGAAGTCGAGGCTGCAGGGAGGAATCCTTAACAAGGCTCGTCGTGGCGAGCTTGAGATCCCTCTGCCGGTGGGGCTTGTGTACGGCCCCGACGCACGCGTGTGTCTGGATCCTGATCGCCAAATCCAGGACACCGTTCGCCTGCTGTTCGACACGTTTCGCGAGACTGGCTCGGCGTGTGCCGTGCTGCGCCGAATGCGTGCGCAGCACATCGTGTTCCCACGGCGCATTGCCCGCGGCATCGGCAAGGGTGAAGTCTTGTGGGGTGAATTGGATCACTCTCGGGTACTGGAGGTCTTGCACAATCCCCGCTACGCCGGCGCCTTCGTTTATGGACGTCGGCGCACTGCCTACAACGCCGAACTAAAGCAGGTGCAAGTGATGCTCAAGCGTGAGAACTGGCAGGTGCTGATCCGCGATGCCCACCCGGGCTACATCTCGTGGGAGGAGTTCGAGCGCAACGAGCTGACATTGCAACGCAACGCGGTGAGCTTCTCGACAAACTTGCGTGGTGGGGCCCCGCGCGAGGGCATCGCCTTGTTGCAAGGTCGGGTGCTGTGCGGGCACTGCGGTTCGCGCATGCGCGTTCGGTATGACTTTCGCGCTGGACAGCCACGACCTTACTACTGCTGCAACGATGGCACGGTGCGCCGCGCAGAGAGCAAGAATTGCCAGTGGGTGCTAGGCACCGAGATCGACGCGGCTATCAGTGCGTTGCTGCTACAGACGGTGGCGCCTGCGGCCATCGAGGTGGCCTTGGACGTACAACAGGAAATCGCAAAGCGTATCGAGCAAAGCTCCGCATTGCGACAGGTGCAGCTACAGCGCTGCCGCTATGAGGCCGAACTAGCGCGCCGCCGCTACGTGAAGGTTGATCCGGACAATCGCCTGGTAGCTGATGCATTGGAAGCCGAATGGAACGAGCGATTGCGTCAGCTCGACGCCTTGCAGCGTGAGCATGAACGGCAACATCAAACCGACCAGACGTTACTCGATGAGTCAGCGCGCCGACGCATCGTCGATCTCGCACAGGACTTCCCTAGCGTGTGGAGCGATGCCAGAACCAGCGCCATGCAGCGAAAAAAGATGCTCGCACTGATGATTGAGGACGTGACTTTAATCAGCGGCGCCCAAATTGCCGCGCACATTCGTTGGCGCGGCGGCAAGACGCAATCGATCACCATCGACAAACCAAAGCCGATAGCCCTGGTCCGCAAAACGCTGCCGCAGGTCGTGCAGTTAATCGACGAACTGTTGGAAACCTGCACCGACGGCGAGATTGCCAAACGGCTGAATGAACTCGGCCACCGCAACTGGCGCGGCGACGAATTCACGACCAAGAAGGTCACCATGGTGCGTCTGACCTATGGATTGAAGGGCCGCTTCCAACGACTGCGCGAACTTGGCATGCTCACCAGCCACGAACTTGCCTGCCGCTTTGGAGTGTGCCCTACGACGGTGAACCACCTTGGACGCCAGGGTGTTCTCAAGAGACATATGTACGATATGGACCATCGCTACTTGTACGAGCCTCCCGGCGACGTGATCCTTGTCAAGGGGGCGGGTAGCCGCTACGGCGGAAAGCCACCCCAGCTAATTCCTGTTTCAACAACTGAACAAGGTGCATCATGAAGTCAGCTCCTTCTCGTTCCCGCGTGCGACCGCCACGGGGCGTGGTTCAAACCGATAGTGGGCCGCAAAGGCCAGGTATTGCGGATTGAACCGGATGGCATCCCCTACGCGCTCCAGCACGGCGCTCTTGAGGTTGTCCGAGAGAATGACCCTGGGAACACCGCCCCATGCCTCAAATGCCAGAACATGGCCACGCAGGAAGCTG
>CAIQBN010000159.1 GCA_903870065.1 uncultured beta proteobacterium
CTTGACGAGATCCTTAATGTCACCCACCTGTCTGTCTTCGAGGTCCTTGTCGGTGAGCACATCCATTGACAAAGGTAAGTCGTCACGAAATTGATCATTGCGTGCACCGCTAACCACGACCAGATTCAATGTTGTAGGGCTGTTTTGTGCCTGCGCCTGCCCAAACGACAGGCATGCCAGTGCGATCAATGCCGACAGGCTGATCACGGGGCGACGGAAACGGTTCGTTTGTGTCATGCGCTATTTCTCTCAAGCAATCAGATAGGAGATTATTCAGTAGATGCCCAATGCAAACCTGGTCATCTGTTTCAAAAATTGATGCAGGTTAAGGATTCAAAAATCCCTTTGAAAGAACATGCCTGTGTTCGCATCAACCATGCAAAAGCCCGCAGCGAACGCACTTTGCACGGCAGAGTGTTCGGTCCAAAGCCTCGATCAACAAGGAACTATTGAAATGAAAAATTTGAAACTGGCCGGCGTTGCTGCAGTGTTGCTGACCGCCTGGGGACTGTCGGCATTCGCGCAGGACAGCGCAAACCAACCAACCCTGACTGCGACTGAAAAAACCGCTGCAAAGAAAATCTACTTTGAGCGCTGCGCTGGCTGTCACGGAGTCCTGCGCAAGGGCGCAACCGGTAAAAACTTGGAGCCGCATTGGAGCAAAAAAATGCCTGATGGCTCTACTCAGGAAGGCGGCACCCTCAAGCTGGGCCAAAACCGTCTGGAAAAAATCATCGGTTATGGAACCGAAGGGGGCATGGTCAACTTTGATGACATCCTCACCAAAGAAGAAATCACCCTGATGTCCAAGTACATCCAGACCACACCTGACGTGCCGCCTGAATACAGCTTCAAGGAAACCAAGGAATCCTGGAAAGTCATCGTGGCGGTCAAGGACAGGCCGACCAAGCAGATGAACAGCTTCAACCTGAAGAACTTCTTCTCGGTCACGCTGCGTGACACCGGCGAAGTGGCGTTGATTGACGGCGACACCAAAGAAATCCGCAGCATCGTGAAGACCGGTTATGCAGTGCACATTTCCCGCCTGTCGGCATCAGGTCGCTACATCTATGTGATCGGCCGAGACGGTCGTCTGTCCCTGATCGATCTGTGGATGGAAAAGCCAGCCGTCGTTGCAGAAGTGAAAATTGGGTTTGATGCCCGCTCGGTTGATACGTCCAAGTTCAAGGGCTACGAAGACAAGTACGTTGTAGCCGGTTCCTATTGGCCGCCACAGTACGTCATCATGGATGGCGACACTTTAGAGCCACGCAAGGTCGTTTCGACGCGTGGTATGACCGTAGACGGTGAGTACCATCCCGAGCCACGTGTTGCGTCCATCGTGGCTTCGTTCATCAAGCCGGAGTGGGTTATCAACATCAAGGAAACCGGCCAAATTTTGTTGGTGGACTATTCAGACATCGAGAACTTGAAGACCACCACCATTGGCTCTGCCAAGTTCTTGCACGACGGCGGCTGGGATGCTTCAAAGCGGTACTTCCTGGTGGCCGCCAACGCATCCAACAAAGTTGCGGCAGTAGACACCAAAACCGGCAAACTGGCAGCACTAATTGACACCGCCAAGTTACCGCACCCTGGTCGTGGCGCAAACTTTGTCCATCCGCAATTTGGACCCGTCTGGGCTACCGGACACCTTGGCGCCGATGTGGTGACGCTGATTTCCACACCTTCGGATGATCCGAAGTACGCGCAGTTCAAGCAGCACAACTGGAAGGTTGTGCAGCAAATGAAACACGTGCCAGGCAACTTGTTCGTGAAGACCCACCCAGTTTCCAAACACTTTTGGGCTGACGCGCCGCAAAACCCTGACAAGGACTTGGCTGAGTCAGTTGCAGTCTGGGACATGGCCGATTTGAGCAAACCGAAAAAGATTCTCAACGTGGCAAAAGACTCCGGTCTGCCAGCTACCAAGGCGGTCAAACGCGCAGTGCATCCGGAGTACAGCGCTGACGGCAAAGAGGTCTGGATTTCATTGTGGGGCGGCAAGGCAGACCAGTCCGCAATTGTGGTGTACGACGATGCAACTTTGACTCTGAAGAAAGTGATCACCGATCCAAAAATGATCACCCCGACGGGCAAGTTCAACGTCTACAACACACAGCATGACATTTACTGACCCTTTGATCAGTTGATTGAAGAAATCATCAGCCCTAGGGAAAGCACCACTTACAGGCGGCATTCATGGGGCTGATGTGCATCGCAAAACCAAAATAATCAAACGGAATTATCAAACGTGAACCCACCTGACACATCTCGCCCATCCGCGCTCAAGCGCTTGTGGCAATCATTGCGTGCCCCCAGCAAATACTCCTTGCTTGCACTGCTGGTTGTTGGCTTTGTGGCCGGCATTGTGTTCTGGGGTGGGTTCCACGCCGCTCTTGAAGCGACCAATAACGAAGCTTTTTGTATCAGTTGCCATGAAATGCGTGACAACGTGTACGCCGAGTACAAAGAGACCATTCACTACACCAATCGCACCGGTGTGCGGGCCACCTGCCCGGATTGCCACGTCCCCAAAGAGTGGGGGCCTAAGATGATTCGCAAAATCCAGGCGTCCAATGAAGTGCTTGGAAAAATATTGGGCACCATCGACACCAAAGAGAAATTCGAAGCCAAACGCCTTGAATTGGCCCGCCACGAGTGGGCGCGGATGAAAGCGACCAACTCCATTGAGTGCCGCAACTGCCACACTTTGCAATCCATGAACAAAGAAGTTCAAAAACCACGCGCCCAAAAATCGCACGAAATGGCTCTCAAAGGCGGTGAAACCTGCATCGATTGCCACAAAGGCATCGCCCACCACAAGCCAAAAGGCATGACAGAAGCCGACGAGTCGTAAAGCCGCTCGCACGGAAAAAAATCAAACTGCAACAGGAGAAAACCATGAAATTCCAACACTTTCAACGCATTGGACTGGCTCTGACACTGGCTTTGACAACTGCAGGCGTCAGCGCAGCCGCACCAGACTGGACTAAAACTCCGTCCAAAAAAATTACAGTCTTTTACCCTGGTGTATCTCCGATTGAGTGGATCATCAACGGTACCGAGCACGGCGGAGCGCGCGCTCTGAAGAAGGGCGAGACATGCGCGAGTTGCCACGACGCAGAGGCTGCCGACATGGGCAAAAAGATGGTTACAGGCCAGAAGCTGGAGCCATCTGTCATCAAAGGAAAGGCCGGCTCAATTCCAGTAAGTATCCAGGCCGCAAACGATGGCGCGAATTTGTATCTGCGTTTTACCTGGAAGCAACCCGCTGGTGGCGCCGACAAGATGGACAAGGACAATGCCGTAAAACTCGCCTTTATGCTGGAAGACAACAAGGTTGACCGCGCCGCACTCTCTGGTTGCTGGGAAACCTGCCACACAGACGCCCGCACGATGCCTGAAGGCAAGGACGATAAAAAGACCAAGTATGTGACCGGTGGAAGTCTGGCATCAGGAAAGTACTACGACTTGTTGCAGTGGACTTCGAAGGGCGGCAAGCATGACGGTTATGTGGCAGACAAACGCGTTATGGACGGCGGCAAGGCTCTGGTGGATGCGAAGGGCGAACAAAAGAATGGTGAGTGGGTGGTGACCTTCACTCGCAAGCTAACTGGCGCTGAGGGCGACATTGCTTTGGTGGCAGGTAAGACCTACAACTTCGGTTTCGCAATTCATGACGACCATGCCGCCGGCCGATTCCATCAAGTCTCACTTGGATATACCTTGGGCATCGACGCTAAGGCGGACATTAATGCGGCCAAACAATAGCGTCCGGTACAGCGTTATTTCGGGGGCGTGGACTCGCACACAACTTAGCACGCTGCGATGCATCCGAATCGACTGACAGCAGGTTTGGGCTTGGTATTTGCCTTTATGGTTTTGCCACCGCTTTGCATCGCAGCAGACATTGTCAATGTCTCGATTCGGGACTACCGGTTCGACCCGCCCACCGTACAGGTCAAGCCTGGCGCCACCGTTAGGTGGACCAATCACGAGAAACGCGCCAACCATTCAATTTACTTTGGTACAAACGGCAGCCAAGAGTCCGAGCGTCTCTTTCCCGGTGACTCATGGCAGCGGACCTTTGACAGGCCTGGCACGTACTCCTATGCCTGCGGACCTCACCCCGAAATGGTCGGCAGGATTATCGTCTCCGAAATCGCTGAATAACCGAAAGCAAACCATGAATGTCTCCAGTCTCATTGTTCATGCGCGAGACGGTCATTCGGTCGCAGTGCAAGGACGTCTTTCGGGCATGCCAGGGATTGAAGTCCATGCGGCATCTCCGGAGGGCAAGTTGATCGTAACGATAGAGACTGAATCTGACCGGGAAACTGTTGCCGCTTACGAGCGCATATCCAGGACCGACGGCGTGTTGTCCGCTGCCATGGTCTACCACCAAATCGAATCTGAACCTGACCAGGAGATATGAAATGACACAGACACGACGGGAGTTCATCAAGATCCATGCAGCCACTGCAGCGGCAACCACTGCCGGAATGACACTTCCTGGTGCGTTGGCCAACGCTGCAACGGACGAGGGTATCCGCTGGGACAAGGGAGTTTGTCGCTACTGCGGCACCGGCTGCGGCGTGCTGGTGGGTGTCAAGGAAGGGCGGATCGTTGCCACGCAGGGCGACCCCGATGCCCCAGTGAACAAAGGCATCAACTGCGTAAAGGGCTACTTCCTTTCCAAGATTCAATACGGCAGCGATCGTCTGACGCGCCCGCTGCTGCGCATGAAGGATGGCAAGTATGACAAGAGTGGCGAATTCGCCCCTATCAGCTGGACGCAGGCCTTTGACATCATGGAAGAAAAGGTCAAAGGCACGCTCAAGACCAAGGGACCGACCGCAATCGGCATGTTCGGATCTGGCCAATGGACGATTTGGGAAGGCTATGCAGCCAACAAATTGTTCAAAGCCGGTTTTCGCTCCAACAACCTGGACCCCAATGCACGCCATTGCATGGCTTCCGCCGTGTTCGGTTTCATACGCACCTTCGGCGCCGACGAACCCATGGGGTGTTATGACGACATAGAGCACGCAGATACCTTTGTGCTGTGGGGTGCCAACATGGCTGAAATGCACCCCATTCTGTGGTCCCGCATGACGGATCGTCGACTGACTGCCAAGCACGTAAAGATCAAGGTGCTGTCGACGTTTTCACACCGCTCGACCGAGTTGGCCGATTCCGAATTGATATTCAAGCCGCAGTCTGATCTTGCGATCATGAACTACATCTGTAACTACATCATTCAAAGTGGTTCAGTGAACGAAGACTTCGTCAAGAAGCATGTCAATTTCGCCGAAGGGGTGACCGACATCGGGTATGGCTTGCGCCCCAACCATCCGCTGGAGCAGAACGCCATGAACAATGGCTACCCCGGTGCGGATGGAAAGCCGCGCGGCAATCCGATGGATGCAAAGCCCATCAACTTTGAGCAGTTCAAGGCTTTTGTTGCGGAATACACACTTGAAAAAGCACATGAAATCTCAGGTGTCGCCAAAGACAAACTCCTGGATTTGGCCAAGACATACGCCGACCCCAAGAACAAGGTGACATCGTTCTGGACCATGGGCTTCAACCAGCACAGCCGTGGTACCTGGGTCAACAACATGATTTACAACGTCCACTTGCTGGTGGGCAAGATCTCAGAACCGGGAAACAGTCCCTTCTCCCTGACAGGCCAACCCTCTGCCTGCGGAACCGCTCGCGAAACCGGAACCTTTGCGCACCGCTTGCCTGCCGACATGCTAGTTGCCAACACGGCGCACCGGGAAGTCGCAGAAAAAATCTGGAAAGTCCCCGGTGGCACGATTCAGGCGGCACCCGGATTGCATGCGGTGGCGCAAAGCCGCGCACTCAAGGACAGCAAGCTGAATTTCTATTGGACGTCGACCACCAACAACATGCAGGCCGGCCCCAATATCAATGGGGAAATCTATCCCGGCTGGCGCAATCCGGACAACTTTATCGTGGTGTCTGACTGCTACCCCACAGTTTCTGCTGTCAGTGCCGACCTGATATTGCCTTCCGCCATGTGGATGGAAAAGGAAGGGGCGTTTGGCAACGCTGAGCGACGCGGTCAATTCTGGCGTCAACAGGTCAAGGCTCCGGGTGAAGCCAAGAGCGACTTGTGGCAATTTGTGGAATTTTCCAAGCGCTTCAAGACAGAAGAAGTCTGGACAGCTGAAACGCTCGACAAGAACCCTCAGTACAAGGGGAAAACGCTGTATGACGTCCTGTACGCCAATGGACAGGTTGACCAGTTCGGCAAGCCTGAAGCAGCGCGTGTCAATGCCCACGCGTGGTCCAACTACACCAATGACGAAACCGACGCGTTCGGTTTCTATTTGCAAAAAGGCCTTTTTGAAGAGTACCGCCGCTTTGGTCTGGGCAAAGGTAAAGATCTGGGCGAGTTCGACGTTTACCACAAGGCACGCGGCTTGCGCTGGCCGGTGGTCAATGGCAAAGAAACGCTGTGGCGCTACCGCGAAGGTTTTGACCCATACATCAAAAAGGGCGAGACGCTGAAGTTCTACGGGAAACCCGATGGCAAAGCCGTGATCTTCGCCTTGCCTTACCAGCCAGCAGCCGAGATGCCCGACAAGGACTACGACTTGTGGCTGTGCACCGGGCGCGTGCTCGAGCACTGGCATACCGGCTCCATGACGCGGCGCGTGCCAGAGCTGTACCGCGCCATGCCGGATGCCTGGATTTATATGCACCCCGATGATGCCAAGAGCCGCGGTTTGCAGCGCGGCGATACGGTCAAGGTCGCGACACGGCGCGGTGAAATTACCACCAAGGTCGAAACACGTGGACGCAATAAACCGCCACTGGGACTGGTATTTGTACCCTTCTTTGACGAGAACCGACTGGTCAACAAGCTCACGCTGGATGCGACCTGTCCGATCTCCAAGGAAACTGACTACAAGAAGTGTGCATGCAAGGTCATCAAAGTCTGATGGAGTTCGACACAAACGCAGCACACATGTAGAGGTGGGCCGCACCCCAATTCTCAGCAACCATATGAACGACTCCACAAAAGTCAGCACTGCGGAGCGGCGGGCATTCGTGCTCAACGCTGCGCGCATGGGTTGTGGCGTCAGTATGTTGGGTTTGGGACTTGGGTTGGCGGTAAACCAGGCCAAGGCCCTGCCAGCCCAGGCTTTGCGACCACCGGGGGCGGGGTCCGAGAACGCCTTCCTGGGTGCCTGCGTGCGCTGTGGTCTGTGTGTCAGGGACTGCCCGCCCAGCATCCTTCATCTGGCCGCTCCGGGTCAACCGGTCACGACGGGCACGCCGTTCTTTGTGTCCCGCATGGGCGCCTGCGAAATGTGCGAGAACGTACCGTGCGTGAAAGCCTGCCCAACCGGTGCGCTGGACCATGGGCTTACGGACATCAAAAAAGCCCGCATGGGACTGGCGGTATTGGTTGACAAGGAGACCTGCCTCAACTTCCTGGGGCTGCGCTGCGATGTGTGCTACCGCGTTTGCCCACTCATCGATAAAGCGATCACGCTGGACTTGCGCCACAACGAACGAACCGATAAGCACACAATTTTCGAGCCGGTCGTGCATTCCGATGCCTGTACAGGCTGTGGCAAGTGCGAGCAAGCCTGTGTATTGAAAACCGCCGCGATCAAGGTATACCCCATCGATCTCGCCAAAGGGAAAATGGGCGACCACTACCGGCTGGGTTGGGTTGAACAGAAAAAGAATGCCGGCCATTCGCTGATCGAGAGTCAGGGCAACCTGGATCTTCCGGACAGGCTGCCGGATGGCCTCAAGCTACCAGGGCACTTCGATCCCGGCAGCAAGGACACGCAGCGATGAGCCTATTCAATGGCACATCAGTAGGCCAGGAGGCGCTCGATGCCAAGGGCTGGTGGAAATCGAACCAGTGGCTGGCATTGCGAAGGGCCAGCCAGTTAGGCCTGCTGCTGCTCTTTCTGGTCGGACCGTGGGCAGGAATCTGGATCGTCAAAGGCAACTTAAGTTCGAGTCTGACATTGAATGTCTTGCCGCTGACAGACCCCTATGTATTGTTGCAGTCTGTCGCCGCTGGGCATTGGCCGCAGGCTACGGGTCTCATTGGCGCATCGATTGTTTTGGGCTTCTACGCCATCTTTGGAGGCCGGGCCTACTGTTCATGGGTTTGTCCGGTCAACCCGGTTACAGACTTCGCCGCTTGGTTGCGCCTTCGCCTGGGGATCCGTAGTGGCGCCCATTTGTCGCGCGACACGCGCTATTGGATCCTGGGCATGACGCTCGTAGTCAGCGCTGTTACGGGCACCGTTGCCTGGGAGTGGCTCAACCCGGTCACCGTGCTGCACCGCGGCCTGCTGTTTGGCGGCGGACTGGTATGGGCTGTCGTGCTGGTCATATTCTTGTTCGATCTGTTTGTCATGCAACGGGGCTGGTGCGGACGCGTATGTCCGGTCGGTGCTGCATATAGCCTGATCGGTTTCAAGAGTGCGGTGCGGATATCAGCAAGAAACCGTACCGCGTGCAACGACTGTGCAGATTGCTACGCCGTGTGCCCCGAGCCCCTGATCCTGAAAGTACCACTTAAAGGCGGTCCAACTGGAGCAAGCCCGGTGGTCCTATCACCCAACTGCACCAATTGCGGGCGCTGCATCGACGTCTGCTCCAAAGATGTTTTTTCGTTTTCCACACGTTTCAATTCGCCAACCTGTACTGAGCAAAGCACCGCCTTCGGGCCGTCACAACCATCTGTTTAACGAGGAGTATCACCATGATGAGCAAACACTTTCGACTGACCCTGGCCACCTTGAGTGCCGTTGTTTTCAGCGTGGGTTGCACCGTGTCGCAGGACCAAATTGCGTTTGAAAGGGTCAACTCCATGCGTGGCACGGATGTCAGCGCCGCAGATGCGCCGTTTGACGCCAAAGCCTACCGAGGGGAAAAGCCAGGACGGCAGCAACTGGTTGCCCGAACTTTCAACGGACAACCGCCCGTTATTCCCCATACCCTGGATAACTTTGACGAAATTACGCTGGAAGATAATCAGTGTATTGAGTGCCACGGTCTGGCCAAATACAAGGAGAAAGGCGCTCCCAAAATGGCAGATACCCATTTCGTGGGTCAGAAAGTTGCCATGACCCGCTGGCAATGCAATTCCTGCCACGTGCCGCAAGTGGATGCCGCGCCGCTGGTCAAACTGAATTTTGTTGGAAGCGTTGTCCCAAAGTTATGAAGCAAGACGGACGTTGTAACTATTGAACGCCGTAGCGCAGCAGGCGCTGGGCGTCAATAATTCGGATGTCTCGTTTGTCAATTTCGATGAGGTTTTCATCCTCCAATTCGCGCAATACTTTTGAGAAATATTCTGGTGTGAGAGACAATCGTGATGCGATCATCGCCTTGGTCACCGGAAGTGAAACCGTGATTACTTCGCCAGTTGCACAATCACGAACCTCATTTTCCCGCAGCAAGTAGCCAATCACCCGTTGCATACCACTATGCAGCGCGCCAGACTCAATGTCGTGAACTAATCCATGCAACCGACGGGAAATTCCTGCCAACATCTTCATCGAAAACCTAGGATCTCTTTCAATCTCCGCGAGTATGGCGCGCTTGCTGACAGTCAATAGCAGCGAACTTGACAGGGCCTCCGCATTCAAAATATAGGACTTGCCGGTAAACATGAGCGCCTCCGCGAAGCTTTGGCCAGGTCCCACCAGTTCAATCACTTTTTCATGTCCGGCAGGTGAAATCGCAAATAGCTTTATCTGACCTGAAATCACAACATGAAACTCTTCGCACGGTTCGCCAAAGCGAAAAATCGTATCGCCTCGCGCCAATCGCCTGACTTGGCACCCTTGGGCGGCGCGACTCAACTCCAACGGTGACAGATCACTAAAGAGCGGTAGAACCGCCAAGTAGCGCGGTATGTTGAACTCTCCAACGTCCATGCAGATTTCTTTAGGTAGGGTGCTTGGTCAAAGACAGATTGTAAATGGCCAGTCTTCTGGAACTTTCAGAACTGTGAACCAAAAAAAGCCCGCGCATGGCGGGTTGGGGGAAAAGGTAAGTCTTATTTGAACGACATCACCCACGCAACAAGTTTTTTGCTCTCAGCTTCGTTAACTTGCGCATTGGCGGGCATCGGCACAGGGCCCCACACACCCGCGCCTCCCTTGATAATCTTTGCTGCGAGAATATCTGCGGCTTTGGCATCAGCAGCGTACTTCTTCGCCACATCTTTGTACGACGGGCCAACTACTTTTTTATCAACCGCATGGCAAGCCATGCAATTTTTGGCCTTAGCCAGAGCCTCGTCGGCAAATGCGGGGCCAGACACAGCGAACGTGGCAGCAATTGTCAATACGGCCAGAACGGTACGTTTCATTTCTAATCCTCTCGGGTTGTTTGGGGAATACTAGCGGACGCGCCGCCATCCCAGAACGTGACTAAAGCATCTGTGGTTGACCACGCCGCAAGCAGAGAATAGCAGAACGTGCCAATAATCGAGTTAATCTAAATTAGGTTGATCCAATCTTATTGAGTAATAGTCTCTATCCAAATGGAACTGCGGATCAATGACATTCACCAGTCAATCCGCTTTGACCGCAACACATGAATTCAGAAGCCAAAAAAACATCGAATCCAAAATCACTGTCTGGTCTATTGCCATTCATCAGACCTTATGGTGCGCAAATATTCGCGGCAGTACTCTTTTTGATCATGGCTGCTGCTACGACGTTGGCATTTCCCCTGGCGCTGCGCAGTCTGATTGACGCGGGATTCAGCCCCGGTGACAAGGTGCATCAAGTGAAGACATTGGAACGGCACTTTGCTGCGCTGTTTGGGGTAGCCGTCGCATTGGGTGTGTTTTCGGCTGCCCGTTTCTACGTGGTAAGTTGGCTCGGTGAGCGCATTACAACTGATCTGCGAAACGCCCTGTATAGCCATGTGCTGGCGCAAAGTCCTGAGTTCTTTGAGACAGCGCAAACAGGCGAAGTGCTGTCACGTCTAAACGTGGATACAACACTAGTACAAACCGTGGTTGGATCTTCTTTCAGCATGGGACTTCGCAATTTGGTCATGGGAGTCGGCGCACTGGGCATTCTGATTTGGACCAACCCCTATGTTATGTTTCAAGTTGTTGGAGTGTTGATTCTTGTTGTACTTCCCAGTCTTTGGTTTGGCCGGCGCGTACGCAAACTCTCACGCGCTAGTCAAGATCGTATGGCGGACTCAAGTTCAATAGCCGCCGAAGTCCTTAACGCCGTCCCAGTGGTGCAGAGCTACTCAGCTGAACAGCGTGAAATTGCGCGCTTCACCCTATCCACAGAGGACGCATTTGAAACTGCCACGCGGCGTGCAAAAGCACGTTCGGCATTGGTGGCATTCATTATTATCGCCACCTCTGCTGCTCTCTTGTGGGGGCTATATCAGGGAACGCAAGCAGTTGCGGCTGGGCGAATCACCGCGGGACATCTGGGGCAAACGATAGTTTACGTAGTGATCTTGGCAGGTGCTTTTGCCATTCTGGGTGAGGTCTATGGTGATTTACTGAGGGCTGCGGGTGCAACCGAACGAATCATTGAATTGCTGGAAGCCAAGTCGCCGATAGCCTCACCGACGACGCCGTCCCCTGCACCTGTGCCACATGGAGGTAGCACCATCGACTTTGAAAATATCAAATTCAACTATCCATCCCGACCGCTCCACCCTGCACTCACTGATTTCTCGCTAGATGTTCAGTCAGGTGAAACGGTGGCAATCGTCGGCCCCAGCGGCGCTGGGAAAAGCACAATATTTCAACTACTGTTACGCTTCTACGACCCAATCGATGGACGCGTTTTGATCGATGGCGTGAGCTCACGCGAAATGTCACTCGACTCACTGCGCCAACGAATCGGCATCGTACCGCAGGACGCAGTAATATTCTCCAGCACCGCGATGGAAAACATTCGCTATGGAAATTCCGTTGCGTCCGATGCGGAAATTTTTGCTGCGGCACAAGCAGCGTTTGCTCACGACTTTATAGTTGCGCTGCCGCAAGGATACTCGACATTTCTGGGCGAACGCGGCGTTCGCCTCTCGGGAGGACAACGCCAGCGCATTTCAATTGCGCGTGCAATTCTTAAAAATTCACCACTGCTACTTTTGGACGAAGCGACGAGCGCGCTAGATTCAGAGAGTGAACGAATTGTGCAGGCAGCTCTTGAGTCGGCCATGCGAAACCGAACGACCTTGGTCATCGCCCACAGGTTGGCAACGGTTCAAAAAGCTGACAAGATCATTGTTCTGGACCATGGACGACTAGTTGAGCAAGGAACACACAGCGAATTGATTGCACAGGGCGGCATTTATGCCGGGCTCGCTGCGTTACAGTTCAATGCCTAGATCGGGTCTAACCAATCAGTAATAACTTTCAGAAAGTCACTGTTATTTGAAAGATTCAAAAGAGGAGTCGATCGAATAAAAACATTGAATACAAATAATATGTGGTGTTCGCACAAAGTGCGTAATGCTTTATATTTCTTTGTTACTGTCTGTTGTTTACCGGCACTATATTTATATCCTGAGTCATATAGCAATACTTAGCACATTGCCCAATGCCTAAATTCTAATGAATTGAAACCTTATTGCGAATTGGCGTGGGAATCATAATAATATCAATTCCTTCATCAGATAAGGCACGTGCCTCTTGCCGAGTGGCGGTTCCCCGAATTGCACGTTCAGTAGATTCTCCGTAAAAAATCTTTCGCGCCTCCACAGCAAATTTATCGCCCACGTCTGTCGAGTTTGAAACAAATAGTGTAACTATTTCAGCCAACGCCTCTGCGGGGTCAAAAGGCTTTGTCGAATCAATGTATACATGGTCATTATTATTGCCATGGGAATCGATTTGTGCACGCCTAGAAGAAAGCAGCAACCGCGGTGCGCTCAACTGCTTGACAATATGACTGTCATTACAGATTGGACAGCATACTTGCGACGCAACGCATTGAGACAAAAAATCTTGCTCTGATCCAAACCAACCTTCAAAGGAATGCCCTAACTGACATTTTAGATCAAGGACTTTCATTCGCGTAGTTGCCTCAGCCTACTTCGTCGATAAGATTGTTCTGCCAGTTAAGTGCCCAAGCGCCCCGATTAACATTCTGCAGCCACAACACCCCAGCCATCGTCTTGCCATCCGTAATTGTTCCATCGGAACACCACTGAAACAGTTCATCGCTGGTCGCGGAAAATACCTCCAAAAATTCACCATCATCAAGGCAGCGACTGCCCAAAACCAAACCACGCGCAAACCATACTTCTATGGTTTCCGTCGAGTATGCAACCGCCGGATGTATTATTCCGGCGCGTGCCCACTGTTGGGCTGCGTAACCGGTTTCCTCCTTGAGTTCGCGACGAGCGCAATCAAATGCGGCCTCCCCCCTGTCCAACTTACCTGCCGGAAACTCCACAATTACTTTTCCAACTGGATAGCGAAACTGTCGCTCCAGCACAACCATACAGCGTTCACCATCGTCTTGCAGTATCGGAATCACCATCACAGCACCAGGGTGTACGAAATACTCCCGGACAGTCAAACTTCCATCAGGAAGCACTACTTTGTCACGAAAAGCATGTAGAAACCGACCATTAAAGAGTTCTTCACTCTCAAGCAACTCCTCATTTAAAGAACCGCTACGCATTCTATAAAGCCGAGTGCAGCAATTCCATATAAATCAGAAAAGCATAAATACAAACGAATCGCCGTCATGTCCCCAACATTTGGCGGACTGCTAAACCACACAATGCAAGCAATCCCCCGGGGAATAAACCTAGCACCAGAACTAACGCCCCATTAATGCACAATACAAAACGTACATCCAACGGTGCGACAACGCTACTGACGGCAATCGGCTCGTCAAAATACATTACCTTAATAACACGCAAATAGTAAAACGCGCCTATTAAAGACATCATCACCGCAAAAACTGCAATCGCTAAGTGGATACCTTGACCGGAGGCCACCAACGCCTGTAAAACCGCCAGCTTTCCATAAAAACCGACCAACGGAGGAATACCAGCAAGCGAGAGCAAGCTCACCGCCATGACACCAGCATAGAGCGGACTTCGCTGATTAAGTCCAGCTAAATCCGCAATTTCCTCACTTTCGAAGCCCTCTTGAGAAAGAAGCAATAAAACGCCAAACCCAGCTAACGTGGTCAATACGTAAGTGATCACATAAAACATTGCAGAACTGTATGCATTGGCTGAAAAAGACAAAGCATCTCCATTGACCACTCCGGACAGCACACCCAGCAACACAAATCCCATTTGGGAAATAGTCGAAAACGCCAGCATACGCTTCACATTAGTTTGAGCAATTGCAGCAAAATTGCCAATCAACAATGAGCCAACCGCCAGTACCAACAACATCTGTTGCCAATCTACCGCTAGCGGAAGCAGCCCCTCAACTAGGAGTCGCATCGTAATGGCAAATGCGGCAAGTTTCGGAGCGCCCCCAATCATCAACGTAATGGCAGTTGGTGCCCCTTGATAGACGTCAGGGACCCACATATGAAAAGGCACGGCTCCAAGCTTAAATCCCAACCCAGCGACAATGAATACCAACCCAAAAACCAATACTTGATGGCGAATTTGTCCAGAGGAAATGGCCTTAAATATCGCCGTAATATCCAGAGACCCAGTCGCGCCATACAACATTGACATTCCGTAAAGCAGAAAGCCAGACGCCATTGCTCCCAACACGAAATACTTCATCGCAGCCTCTGTGGCTGTTGAATTGTCGCGTCGCAAAGCTACAAGCGCATAACTGGACAATGTTAATAACTCAAGGCCCATATAGATCACTAGCAGGTTATTTCCAGAGATCATTACAGACATACCGAGAAGCGCAAAAATGCTTAGCGTAAAAAACTCTCCACCTCGCAACATTCCACGGTGAGCGGCGTAGGGTCGTCCATATACGATGGTAACCATCACCGTTACCGTAGCGAAACACTTGAGCCAATTGCCCATTGCGTCACTAACAATCATGTGGCCAAAACCGTAAATAGTGCCTCCGTTGAGCGCCAGATCGGCCTGCATAAAAGCCACAACACCCAATGTCAACAAGGTAAATACATAGGTGGTTCCACGCATCGCGCTCTTGATTCCCAAGTCAAGCAATGCGATCACACACGCCATGACCATCAAGACCATATCGGGATAAACCGCGATCCAACTGAGTTTGTCAATCATCATTCGTCTCTTAATTCAGTTTGATCAGTTCAACTTTGAAACCGCAACATGCTTGAGCAGTTGGGCAACCGACACATCCATAGCATCTGTAAATGGTCGGGGGTACACACCCATCCACAGTACTGCAACTGCCAGCAGCGACAGCATCAAAAATTCCCGACTATTAATGTCGACCAACCTCTTAACATCGTCATTCGCTACGGGTCCCAAATAGACCCGCTTAAACATCCACAATGTATAGGCAGCACCAAATATCAACGCACTAGCAGCAGCAAAGCCGACCCAAAAATTGAACTTGACCGCGGCCAATATGACCATCCACTCACCCACAAATCCAGCGGTTCCTGGCAGTCCACAATTTGCCATTGAGAAAAACAAAGCAAAGGCAGCAAACTTCGGCATTGTGTTTACTACCCCGCCGTAACTTGAAATTTTTCTTGAGTGCACTCGGTCATACAACACGCCAATCGACAGGAACATGGCCCCAGAGACAAAACCATGCGCAATCATTTGAATTAGTCCGCCCGAAATTCCCAAATCGATAAATACAAAAAAACCAAGGGTCACGAATCCCATATGGGCAACAGAAGAATAAGCGACAAGTTTCTTCATGTCCTCTTGGACCATCGCGACAAGCCCGACATACACAACGGCAGTCAGCGACAAACCAATCATCAGCCAAGCCCATTCATGTGCCGCGTCTGGAGCAATAGGAAGTGAAAAACGCAGAAAACCGTATGCGCCTAACTTCAACATAATTGCAGCAAGAACCGCAGACCCACCGGTAGGTGCCTCAACGTGAACATCTGGCAGCCAGGTATGAACAGGCCACATTGGAACTTTGACTGCAAAAGCCGCGAAGAAAGCGAAAAACAACAGGGTTTGGGTTTGTCCATCGAGCGGCAATGAGTGCCAGACTGCCAAGTCAAAACTGCCACCGGATTTGGTGTACAGGAAAATAAGCGCGACGAGCATGAGCAAAGAGCCCAACAACGTGTACAAGAAAAACTTGAATGCTGCGTAAATCTTGTTGGGCCCCCCCCATATTCCGATAATTAGATACATCGGAATCAACGTCGCCTCAAAAAATACGTAAAAAAGCAAACCATCGAGAGTGCAAAAAACACCCACCATCAGTCCACTGAGAATCAGGAATGCACCCATGTATTGGTTGACACGGCGCGTGATACTTTCCCAACTGGCGATAATCACTACAACATTAATAAATGCTGTTAACAAAACAAACCATATAGAAATTCCGTCTATGCCCAGGTGATACCTTACATTAAATCTTTCAATCCATGCGAAATCTTCAACAAACTGCATCGCAGCGGTTGCACTATTGAACTGAATATAAAGCGGCAATGTCACCAAAAAGCTGACTAGCGCACCTATCAAGGCAAACCAGCGAACCATTGGCGCGTGCTCATCACGCCCCAGCGCCAGCAACACAACGCCGAACGCGACAGGCGTCCATATGGCAAGGCTCAACAATCCCATTTTATTATTCTCCTACTTGAGCCACACAAAATACGTCATGAGTACAAAAATACCCAAAATCATCACCAATGCATAATGGTAAAGGTAACCTGTCTGAACTTTGCGTACAGCTCCTGAAACTAAACTTACCAACTTCCATGAACCATTTACAAAGGTACCATCAATAATCGCCTGATCACCGCCCTTCCACAAACCAGTACCTAATGCACGCGCACCACGCGCCAAAATATTCTCGTTGATCCAGTCAAGGTAGTACTTGTTCTCAAGCAAATTAAAGATCGGCATAAAAGTCCGCTTAATGGCAGCAGGCAAAGCCGGATTAACCATATACATGTAGTACGCACTAACCACTCCGGCAACGGCAAGCCACAGCGGTAACGTGCTTATAGAGTGCAACGCCATCGCGGAAGATCCATGGAACATCTCCCGAAGTTCAGACATTGCACCGTGCTTGGCCGCATCCACGAAAATAGAGTCTTTAAAAAAGTCACCGAACAGCATCGGGCCGATCGTTAGGTAACCAATCACAACAGACGGAACTGCCAAGAGTACCAACGGCACCCAAACCACCCAAGGTGATTCATGTGGTACATGAGCATGGCCGTGCCCGCCATGGTCATCGTGGTGCGCCGCCGGGTTTTGGTCGAAGCGCTCTTTGCCATGAAACACCAAAAAGTACATACGGAAAGAATAGAAAGCGGTCACAAACACGCCGGCCAGTACGGCAAAGTTTGCGAATCCAGCACCGGGAAGATGGCTAGCATGGACGACTTCAATAATGCTGTCCTTTGAATAAAAGCCCGCGAAGAAAGGCGTTCCGATCAAAGCTAGTGACCCTAACAGCGATGTCATCCAGGTTATTGGCATGTACTTTCGTAGTCCCCCCATCCAGCGAATATCCTGATTGTGGTGAACACCCATTATGACTGAGCCAGCACCAAGAAAGAGTAACGCCTTGAAAAAGGCGTGAGTCATCAGATGAAAGACCGCGACAGAATAAGCAGAAGCGCCGAGTGCAACGGTCATGTATCCCAACTGCGACAACGTTGAGTAGGCGACCACGCGTTTTATATCGTTTTGTATGATGCCCAAAAATCCCATGAACAGCGCGGTAATCGATCCAATTACTAATATGAAATTTAACGCGGCATCACTCAACTCAAACAAAGGCGACATCCGAGCCACCATAAAAATACCTGCTGTAACCATTGTCGCTGCATGAATCAAAGCAGAAATAGGCGTTGGGCCTTCCATTGAATCAGGTAACCAGACATGCAATGGAAATTGCGCAGACTTACCCATCGCTCCAACAAACAAACAGATGCAGATTACGGTAATAAGCATCCAATCTGTACCAGGAAATATGAGGGCCGCCAATTGTGATGATCGGGCAAATACCTCGCCGTAGTTCAATGTCCCAGCGAAAGCAGCGATCAACCCAATACCAAGAATGAAGCCAAAGTCACCAACACGGTTGACGAGAAACGCCTTCATATTTGCAAAAATAGCCGTTGGTTTATTGAACCAGAAACCAATCAACAAATATGAAACTAACCCCACGGCCTCCCAGCCAAAAAACAATTGCAGCATGTTGTTGCTCATCACTAGCATCAACATCGAAAAGGTAAACAGAGAAATGTAAGAAAAAAACCGGTTGTAGCCATCATCCTCTTGCATATAGCCGATGGTATAGATATGCACCATGAGTGAAACAAACGTCACAACACACATCATCATGGCGGACAAACCGTCAATCAAAAAGCCGATTTCCATTTTCAGGTCACCAACGACCATCCATGTATACAGGGTTTCATTAAATCTGGCGCCATCAAACGCGACCGCATTTAGTGTCATCACGGAAATCACGAATGCGATCAACACACCAGCGATGGTCAAGGTGTGACTTGCACGACGACCTATCGTATTCCCGCCAAATTTAGTTCCAAGTACGCCAGCAGCAATAGATCCGACTAGCGGAGCCAATGGTACCGCTAAGAGCGGCAAAACAGAGAGGGTTTGACTCATACTATTATTAACCCTTGAGCGTATTGAGTTCGTCCGCATTAATGCTGGACCGATTGCGAAACAGTAGCACGAGAATTGCCAACCCAATAGCAGATTCTGCAGCGGCAACTGTCAAGATAAAGAATACAAAAATTTGCCCATGCAAGTCGTTAAGATAATGCGAGAAAGCGACAAAATTTGTATTTACCGCCAATAACATGAGTTCAATTGCCATGAGCAACACGATCAAATTACGGCGATTTAGGAAAATACCGACAACTGACATTGCAAACAGAATTGCGCCCAATGACAGGAAATGGCCCAGTGTCAATGTCATGCTTTTGTCTCCACCTTGTTCACAACAGACGTTTGCTCAGTGGCAGCTATCGTGGCATCCATTTGGACCACGACCAATCGATCACGCGCTTTGACGCGTACCTGCTCGCCAGAACTCACCGTCTTCGTGTCTTTACGCTCACGCATTGTTAGCGCAATAGCTGCAATCATTGCAACAAGCAAAATCGCTGCGGCAACTTCAAGTGGATAAAGGTATTGGGTATATAGCATTTTCCCCAATTCCTTCGCATTGGATATCTTTAATGCTCCCGCATCGGCGACAGACACCGCCTGGTTGTCCACAACACGAAATCCCCCCATCAGCACAGCCGACATCTCAAGCGCAATTACTACTCCAACAATGGCCGCAAGCGGAAAATGATTCCAAAAACCGACCCGCAGGCTTTCGACATTCACTTCCAGCATCATCACGACAAACAGGAACAACACCATTACTGCACCAACGTAAACCAGAACTAAAGACAGTGACAGGAATTCAGCCTTTAGCAGCATCCATATCATGGATGCCTGAAAAAAAGTAAGTACCAAAAATAAAACGGCATGCACAGGATTTCTCGCAGTGATAACCTTGAACGCTGACAACAGCAGAATAGCTGAAAATATGTAAAAAAGACCTGTCGTGACACTCATAATTCAATTTCTTTCTTACGACTGATCAACGGTATTTGGCATCCGCCTGTTTATTGGCAGCTATTTCTGCCTCAAACCGATCACCAACTGCCAGTAACATCTCTTTTGTGAAATAGAGGTCACCACGTTTCTCACCGTGATATTCCAGAATGTGGGTTTCAACAATGGAATCCACTGGGCAACTCTCTTCACAAAAACCGCAAAAAATACATTTTGTTAAATCGATGTCGTAGCGTGAAGTTCGACGCGAACCATCATCCCTGACTTCAGACTCGATGGTAATTGCCATTGCAGGACAGACCGCCTCACAGAGTTTGCAAGCAATGCACCTCTCCTCGCCGTTATCGTAGCGGCGCAAAGCGTGCAGTCCTCTAAATCGTGGAGATAACGGGGTTTTCTCTTCTGGGTACTCCAATGTAATCTTGCCTCTGAAAGCGTACTTGCCGGTAAGCGCCATGCCCTTCAGCAGTTCTGTCAACAGAAAACTCGAAAAAAAGTCACGGAGAGAAAACGCACTCTTTGTTGTGCTATTAAATGCAGTAGGTGTGTGAGTAGACATAGACAACTCGAATTATTTCCAAATATTCCACGGAGTCTGCATCCAACCGCCAATCACCACGAGCCAAATTAACGTAACGGGAATAAATATCTTCCAGCCTAGTCGCATGATTTGATCAAAGCGAAATCGTGGGAATGTCACTCGCACCCAGATAAACACCGTCATTACGCAAAACGTCTTTATGCCGAGCCATATCCAACCAGGTATCCAATTAAATAAAGCACTGTCGATCGGTGACATCCAGCCACCAAAAAACATCGTTGTCGCCAATATCGACACCAACCAGATGTTAGCGTACTCTGCCATCTGAAACATGGCCCACGACATACCTGAGTATTCGACCATGTGACCTGCAACGATTTCAGACTCTCCCTCGATAACATCGAAAGGTGTCCGATTAGTCTCTGCCAAACCAGAGACAAAATAGACCACGACAATTGGGAGTAACGGAAGCCAGTTCCATGACAAGAAGGTTAGGCCCATCTGTGCAAAATAACCCTTACCCTGTCCTAGCACGATGTCTGACAGGTTCAAGCTTCCGGAAACCATGAGAACAACCAAAAAACAAAATCCCATCGCAATTTCATAACTGACCATTTGAGCAGATGCGCGCAGTGCACCCAAAAAGGCGTATTTTGAATTTGAAGACCATCCAGAAATAATCACTCCATAAACTTCCATGGAGGTAATCGCCATTAGAAACAACAAACCTGCGTTCAGATTGGCGACAGCAATTTCAGGACCAAACGGGACGACAGCCCATGCCGCAAGTGCTGGTGCTACCGTTAAAACCGGCCCTAAGTAAAAGAGGAATTTATCAGACGCCGTCGGGCGAATAATTTCCTTTGTCATCAATTTCAACGCATCGGCTATGGGTTGCAAAAGACCCCAAGGTCCAACACGGTTGGGTCCGAGCCGGATTTGCACCCAACCTAATAATTTCCGTTCCCACAACGTCGCGTATGTCACAGCTGTTAAAACGACCATCAATACCAATGACACCTTAGCCATTGACCAAATGGTTGGCCAAGCGTAGCCAGCCCACCAAGGTGCTGCGATTAACCCTTGACCAAAAGAAAATATTAGGTCAATCATGAAGCTGACACCTCCTGCACGCTTGAAGCCTTTGCATCCGCCGACATTTGCAGTGTGGACGCCCGGCGGACGATACTGTCGAGTTGATATATTGTCGCCACACTGGGCTTCAAATCAACATTCACAGCTTCGCCAGATACTCCACATTCGTTGCTGAGGCGTGCTGCGGAGACACATCCTAACGCGTCGGCATCCAGACTGACATGCAACTTAGCCAAAACTTCCTGCGATGAGTCGTAAGCTAATCCAGGCAACTTAAGCACGTCGGCTATTGCCCTTAACACTTTCCAGCCGGGGCGCGCCTCGCCCAGCGGTTTAACGACTGCATGAAAACTCTGAAGGCGTCCCTCCGCATTTACAAAGGTTCCGGGAGTCTCAGTAAATGGGGCAATCGGCAACAATACATCACTAATATCCAAATTCGCCTTAAACGGGCTCAGCGTCACCACCATTTCGCACTTCTTCATAGCTGAGACCGCTGATTTACCCGCCGCAGAATCGAATTCTGGCTCCGTATTCAATAAAATTGCCCCTTTTAGCGCACCCGATAACATCTGAGATGCATTTAGGCCACCCTTTACAGGCATTGCGCCGGCAAGCTGCGCGCCGACAGTATTTGCTGCCTCAGTCAGATAACCGACCGACGCACCAACTTGAGTCCCTATCCAATTTGAAACTTCCAACAACTTGCTGGCCTGCGGATGATGCGCTGCTGCATTACCAAGCAACACGGCCTTTCGCTCGCCGCTTAGTAAGGAACTTGCTACTGCCTTTGCGATATCCGTTGCGTCCCCTGCCCAGGGCGCCACTATGTTTTTGGCCAGCGCGATCGCGACTGCAACGTCAACAAGAGCCTGGAACCAGCCATGGGAAGGGGTCAAACATGAATTGCGAACCGGCATCGCCCAATCCTCAGCCTCCGCATTTACCCTATTGACCGTACATCCAACACGCGTTGCCTGACGCATTCTCAGCGCAAACAAGGGATGATCTTTTCGCAAATTTGACCCAACAACCAGCGCGCACTGTAACGTGCTCAATCCTCTAATAGGCATCCCCAAATACCTTGCGCCGTTCTGCAAAGTAGTGAACTCAGCATTACGCAGACGGTAGTCAATGTTTTCACTACCTAGCGCCCTAACCAACACCCCAGTCAAATACAACTCTTCAAGCGTGCTGTGCGGGCTAACCAGCGCGCCTAGCGACGAAGCACCGTGATTCGCCTTGATACTTGCCAAACCATGCGAAACATACTCCAATGCAGTTTTCCAATCTACCGTCTTCCACTCACCACCTTGCTTAAGCATCGGTGCGGTCAGTCGATCAGGTCCATTCAATGCCTCATAAGAAAACCGATCGCGATCGGCGATCCAGCATTCGTTAACTAATTCATTTTCGAATGGAACCACCCGCATCACTCGATTGTTTTTAACTTGAACAATTAAATTCGCACCGGTGGAATCATGTGGGCTTATCGACTTTCGGCGAGACAATTCCCAGGTGCGTGCGCTGTAACGAAACGGTTTACTGGTTAGCGCGCCCACAGGACAAATGTCGATCATGTTGCCGGATAGCTCGGAGTCAATCGATTGCCCGACAAAAGTCTCAATTTCTGCATGCTCACCGCGGTGAGACATCCCCAACTCCATCACACCTGCAATTTCTTGACCAAACCGCA
Organism: uncultured beta proteobacterium; assembly: GCA_903870065.1. Taxonomy (GTDB): domain Bacteria; phylum Pseudomonadota; class Gammaproteobacteria; order Burkholderiales; family Burkholderiaceae_C; genus Allorhodoferax. The sequence continues at coordinate 23,070 of CAIQBN010000159.1, forward strand.
CGCATCGCGTGCAATGTATGCAGCGACTCATTTCCTCCATGGAAATCAATGGTCCGACATCTTTGTGAAATACAACTCGCTTTTCCTCGCTGTACCGAGAATCCGTTCCACCGTAACCGACCGCTAGATCCTGCAGTTGACATTCACCACCCTGATCGCAAATAGGACAATCAAGTGGGTGGTTGATAAGCAAAAATTCCATAACAGATTTTTGCGCCTTAACCGCCTTATCGCTCTTAGTACGAACAATCATTCCCTGCGTTACTGGCGTAGCGCAAGCAGGCATCGGTTTGGGCATTTTTTCTACATCAACTAAGCACATGCGGCAGCTAGCAGCAATACTGAGTTTTTTGTGATAACAAAAATGCGGAATATAGGTGCCTGCTTTTTCGGCCGCATGCATGATCATGCTGCCTTCAACAATATCAACCTTCTTGCCGTCGAGTTCGATTTCAATCATCTTAAGACTCGCTCAATCGTAAGCAGCAGCCATGCAGGTCTTGTGCTGTACGTGATATTCAAATTCGTTTCTGAAGTGCTTAATCATTGCCCGCACAGGCATCGCTGCTGCATCACCTAACGCACAAATCGTTCTTCCTTGAATGTCCTCGGCAACGCTGTCAAGTAAATCCAAATCGGTCGCCTGACCATGACCATTCTCAATTCGGTCGACCACACGTGACAACCAACCTGTCCCCTCACGGCACGGCGTGCATTGCCCACAGGACTCATGCATGTAGAAATAACTTAGTCTCTGAAGACTCTTCACCATGCAACGACTGTCATCCAGAACAATGACAGCTCCCGACCCCAACATCGACCCCGCCTTGGCAATCGAGTCGTAATCCATCGTGCAAGCCATCATGATGGATGCGGGCAAGATAGGCGATGAGGATCCACCCGGAATGACGGCCTTGAGCTTTCGCCCTTTGCGCACACCGCCTGCTAATTCCAAAACTTTGGCAAAGGGCGTGCCCATGGGCACTTCAAAGTTACCCGGCAACTCGACATCACCACTCACCGAGTAAATTTTCGTCCCGCCGTTGTTGGGCTTTCCGCACTCTAGATAGGCCTGCCCACCGTTTCTCAGAATCCATGGTACTGCAGCAAATGTTTCGGTATTGTTAATCGTTGTGGGCTTGCCATACAGTCCAAAACTTGCAGGGAAAGGGGGCTTAAACCGTGGTTGCCCTTTCTTTCCCTCAAGCGACTCCAACAATGCTGTCTCTTCACCACAGATATATGCACCAAACCCATGCGCAGCATGCAATTGAAAAGTAAAACTGCTGCCCAAAATATTATTCCCTAACAAGCCAGCCGCACGGGCTTCATCCAAGGCTTCCTCGAAACGCTCATAGGTAGAAAAAATTTCACCATGAATATAGTTATACCCAACCGAAATACCCATCGCGTAGGCGGCGATAGCCATCCCCTCAATAACAATATGGGGATTAAACTCCATTATGTCGCGGTCCTTGCAGGTGCCAGGCTCACCTTCGTCGGAGTTGCAAACCAAATACTTTTGACCAGGAAACTGACGTGGCATGAAGCTCCACTTCAGTCCAGTTGGAAATCCCGCACCACCCCGGCCGCGCAAAGCAGACTCCTTTACTGTTGCAATAACTTGATCCTGAGTCATCGCCTCACCGCCGCCAATACCAAGCACCTTACGCAACGCCTGGTAACCACCACGCGCCTCATAGTCCTTCAATCGCCAGTTGGATCCGTTCAAGCCTGCCAGAATCTGCGGATCAATGTGTCGATCATGCAAACAAGTTTGGATACCGGTGGCACGAAATTGGGAAAGAATGTGCTGCGCTTTCATTATTTATCTCCTACCGCGCGCAGCCCATCTACCAATTGGTCCAGCTTTTCAGGCGTCATAAAACTGCACATAGACCTGTCGTTGACCAACATGACTGGCGAGTCCGCACAAGCACCAAGGCACTCACTCTGTTGAAGAGTAAACATTCCATCCGGTGTGGTCTCACCCAAGGCTATACCAAGCTTAGATTCCAAATACTTCAACGTATTAACGCCGTCCCGAAGTTGGCAAGGCAAATTGGTACAGACGTTAAGCTTGTACTTCCCAACTGGTCGTTGGTTGTACATGTTGTAAAAGGTTGTCACTTCATGCACGGCCATCGGGGCCATGCCCAGATAGTCTGCAACCAGCTTTTCGCTATTAGCACTTACGTACCCATGCTCTTGCTGGACAATGGCCAAACAAGCCATGACTGCAGACTGCCTTTGATCGGCCGGATATTTGGCAACTTCTCGATCGAAGCGCGCTTTGGATTCTTCGGAAATCATCGATCCACTTCCCCAAACACAATATCCATCGTGCCAATAATCGACACGGCGTCTGCGATCATGTGGCCCTTGCCCATTTCATCCAAAGCGGCCAGATGCACAAACGCTGGTGGTCGAATTTTCATCCGATACGGCTTATTGGCACCGTCACTGACAATGTAAATACCAAACTCACCCTTGGGATGTTCCACCGCAGAATAAGCCTCCCCTAGCGGAACTGCAAATCCCTCTGTGAAAAGCTTAAAGTGGTGAATGAGATCCTCCATATTCGACTTCATGGATTCACGATCTGGGGGTGCGATCTTATGGTTATCAGTTATGACCGGCCCTGGATTAACCTTGAGCCAATCCACACATTGTTTAATGATTCGATTGGACTGCTTCATCTCTTCCATGCGTACCAAATACCTGTCGTAAGTATCCCCCGTCTTACCTACAGGAATATCAAAGTCCAATTGATCGTAAACTTCATATGGTTGCTTCTTTCGAAGGTCCCACGCGATACCCGAACCCCGCAGCATTGGCCCAGTAAATCCCAAATTAAGTGCTCGCTCGGGTGTCACTACACCAATGCCAACGGTACGTTGCTTCCAGATTCTGTTGTCTGTCAGCAGCGTATGGTATTCACCCAAAAAGGTCGGGAAACGCTGGGTGAAATCATCGATGAAATCGAGCAGGCTTCCTTCCCGGTTACGGTTTAGCGCTGCCGTTGACTTAGCACTGCGAATTTTGTTGGAATGATGCTTTGGCATCGCATCCGGCAGATCACGGTAAACGCCACCAGGCCGGAAATAGGCGGCATGCATACGCGCACCGCTAACTGCTTCATACATGTCAAGTAAATCTTCGCGTTCACGAAACGCAAACAACATGACAGTCATCGCACCGCAGTCAATCGCATGCGCCCCAACCCACAAGAGGTGATTCAATAGGCGAGTAATTTCAGAAAACATGACTCGGATGTACTGTGCACGAACCGGCACATCTATTGCCAACATTTTTTCAAGAACCAGACAATATGCGCTTTCGTTGCACATCATCGACATGTAGTCCAAGCGATCCATGTAAGGCAAGGTTTGTAAATACGTCTTGCTTTCAGCCAGCTTTTCTGTGGCCCTATGCAACAGACCGATGTGCGGGTCTGCCCGCTGGATCACTTCACCATCTAACTCGAGTACCAACCGAAGCACACCATGGGCGGCGGGGTGCTGCGGTCCAAAATTGAGGGTGTAATTCTTTATTTCAGCCATGCATCAAACTGCTTACTGCAGGCCCCCATAGTTTTCTTCACGAATTACGCGCGGAGTGTTCTCGCGAGCCTCAATTGTGATCGGTTGATAAATTACGCGACCTAACTTGTCGTCATAGCGCATTTCAACATGTCCCGTACAAGGAAAATCTTTACGAAACGGATGCCCAATGAATCCGTAATCAGTCAAAATCCGGCGAAGGTCATTGTGACCATCAAAAACAATACCAAACAAATCAAAAGCTTCACGCTCAAACCAGTTTGCAGCACTCCAGATATCGGTCACCGTTGGCAAGGTCGGCGCAAAATCATCCGTCGCAAATACCTTCAAACGTAGTCGCTGATTCAGGTTAACCGACAATAAGTGCGTCACCACACAAAAACGCAAGCCATCTGGCGTGCCACTTGGGTACTCTGAAAAGTCCACCCCGCAGAGATCAATCAGCTGTTCGAAGCGGCAGCCCACATCGTCACGCAGCGCCATAGCGGCAGCGTGATAGTTACTTTGAGTAACCACAACCGTGACTTCACCAAAGTCAACGGAAATAAATTTGATTTTGTCGCCAAGAGCGGCAACAACCGCATCACGGGTGGTCTCAGGTAAAACGGAAACTGTTGTCATTCGTTATTCCTCAAGCTCGCGCGATGGTTTGCGTACGGCGTATCTTTTGCTGAAGCTGCAAGATACCGTAGATCAAAGCCTCTGCGGTTGGAGGACAACCCGGCACATACACATCCACAGGCACAATGCGATCACATCCACGAACGACTGCATAACTATAGTGGTAATAGCCACCACCGTTAGCACAGGAACCCATGCTGATCACCCAGCGCGGCTCAGCCATTTGCTCATACACTTTGCGAAATGCTGGGGCCATTTTGTTTGTCAACGTGCCCGCAACGATCATCAAATCGGATTGCCGTGGACTCGGGCGGAAAACCTCTGCACCAAACCGACTGATGTCATATCGCGCCGCAGCGGCATGCATCATTTCTACTGCGCAGCACGCCAGCCCAAAAGTCATGGGCCATACCGATCCGGTCTTGGCCCAATTCACGACAGAATCGTAGCTGGTAGTAACAAAGCCCTCTTTGAAAATGCCTTCAATCATTGCATTACTCCCAGTCCAGAGCGCCTTTTATCCACGCATACACAAACCCGATGGTCAGAATTGTCACGAATTCCAATCCAACCCAAAACCCAAACAGACCCAACTCCTTGAGCGAAACTGCCCACGGAAACAGTAACGCAGTCTCCAGATCAAACAAAATGAAGAGAATCGCAATGAGGTAGTACCGCACATCAAATTTCATGCGCGCATCGCCGAATGCCTCGAAACCGCATTCGTAGGGCGAATTTTTTGCCTGACTTGGAAGGTTAGGGCCTAGAACGTACCCGATGATCTGGGGTGCAACCCCAGTCAAAATACCAACCAACATGAACAGAAGAACAGGAAGATACTGGTCAAGGCTCATATGGGTTCTCTAAATCCAATTACCTGCATCCCGCAAATAAACAGGGTATGCAATTTTCTTATGGTGCCGTCGGCGAGACTCGAACTCGCACAGCTCTCGCCACTACCCCCTCAAGATAGCGTGTCTACCAATTTCACCACGACGGCCGCTGTTTATGTCTGAATCGCATGAGGCACCCGAAGGCGATTTGCTTTTCAGTCAAGGCTAGAGTTTACCCTGAATTTCCCCGTCATCCCGAAGGGGGAAGGCAATTAATGCAGCGATTATTTTGAAGGAATTTGCCCAACGCCTGAAGCTGCGACAGCAGGCGCTGGCGCCGCTTCCGTGACTGTCGGAGCGACTACCGCGGCACCTTCGAGCACGCTACCCGCGCTTGGTGAGCGCAGATTACCAAAGTAGGCAAGTGCGAGCGTACAAACAAAAAATACCGTCGCCAATACGGCGGTCGTGCGCGATAGAAAATTCGCGCTTCCACTGGCACCAAAAAGACTGCCGGAACCACCACTACCGAAGGCGGCACCCATGTCCGCACCCTTACCGTGCTGCACCAGAATCAAACCAATCATGGCCAGTGCAGACAGCATCTGGACTGTCAAAACAATCGTCAAAACAATATTCATTCTCAACTCCAAATAGGAAAACTCGCGACCAGTCCGCACATCGTTATTGGGCGGCTGCAACAATTGATAAAAAGTCTGGCACCTTAAGAGATGCTCCACCGACCAGACCACCGTCAATATCCGACTGGGACAGCAACGTTGCGGCATTGGCAGCATTCATGCTGCCGCCATACAAAATAAACATACGATCGGCCTGCTCGGTAGCTGCGCGCAATTGCCCTCGCAACACAGCATGAACCTGCTGAGCCTCTTCTGGTGTTGCCGTCTTGCCGGTGCCAATCGCCCATACAGGCTCATAAGCCACGATGAGTTCACTAATGCAATGGCCGTTTGTATGAATTACGGCGGCCAGTTGGCGCTTGACAACCTCTTCCGTCCGGCCTGCCTCTCGCTCCTCCAGAGTTTCACCCACACATACGATGGGCGTAATGCCGCTGGCCAAAGCACGCTGCGCCTTGACGGCCACAGTTGAGTCCGTTTCTCCATGGTATTGACGGCGTTCTGAATGACCCACCAAGCAATAACGCGTACCAAAGTCTCTCAGCATCGCTGCAGAAACTTCGCCGGTATAGGCTCCCGACTCGTGCTGTGACACATCCTGCGCGCCCAATTCAATTGCCGTTCCTGTCACCAGGCGCTGTACCTGTTGCAGGTATGGCGCGGGTACGCACACTGCAACCCGGCAATTCGTATTGACCATGCCGGCGATCAATGCCGTCACCAATGCTTCGTTCGCGGCGAGCGAACCATTCATTTTCCAATTACCTGCAATCAGCTTTTTTTTCATGCTGCACTCCAAGTCAAAACAATTTTTCCGACATGCATATTCGACTCCATTAGGGTATGTGCCCGTGCGGCCCCGCTACCCCCAACCTGTCCCACATCAACTGCTGCAAATACGCTGTGCACAACAGGCCTGATCTGCCGTGTTTCAAGTAGCGGCCAGACGTGCTGTATACAGGATTTCGCGATTGCCTCTTTAAACGCGACCGGCCGTGCGCGCAAAGTAGATCCGGTAATGGTCAGTCGCTTGCGCAAAATCAGCCCTGCGTCCATCTCACTTTTTACACCGCCCTGAACAGCGATGATGACAAGCCGTCCATCCTCAGCCAGGCATTTCACTTCTTTTCTGACATAGTCACCAGCCACCATATCCAAAATAACATCGACACCGCGCCCATCTGTCAGGCGCAGAACCTCAGTTTCAAAATCGTGCAATTTGTAATTGATGGCGTGGTCGGCACCCAAACCAATACACGCGTCGCACTTCTCATCGCTACCAGCAGTTGCGATCACGTGTGCACCGCGGGCCTTGGCCATTTGTATGGCAGTGACACCAATGCCGCTGCTTCCACCTTGCACCAATAACGTTTCGCCTCTAACCAGCGCACCACGCTCAAAAACATTACTCCATACCGTAAAAACAGTCTCCGGCAGTGACGCCGCCTCCACATCGGTTAAGCCTCCGGGAATCGGAAGACATTGCCCGACCGGCGCAACACAATACTCTGCATAGCCTCCACCGGAGACCAATGCACACACGCGGTCACCCAATTGCAGGCCTGCCGACGACATCGCATCTGCATCACCTCCGGCCACATAGCCTGCGATTTCCAAACCGGGAATGTCTGATGCGCCCGGAGGTGGCGGGTACTTGCCAGCACGCTGCAACACATCCGGACGATTGACACCACTGGCGGTCACGCGCACCAGTACCTCACCTTGCCCAACAACGGGGGTCGGTCGATCGGCCAGGTGCAAAACATCTGGACCTCCGACGGAAGCAATTTCAACAACTTTCATGGTCAGAAACATCTTAAGCCCTCGCCAATATTAGGCGAGGCGCTACGGTTCTAATAGCAAACCCTCCTTAAGCCTGCTCGTTGCTGCCTTGGGTCGGACGGTCCAATAGTGCCTTCATGGACAGTTTGATCCGACCCTTTTCATCAGTTTCCAAAACCTTGACCTTAACTATTTGACCTTCAGACAAATAGTCAGTTACTTTTTCGACCCGCTCATGGGCGATCTGACTGATGTGCAGCAACCCATCCTTGCCCGGCAAGAGGTTTACAAGCGCACCGAAGTCCAGCAACTTAGTGATCGGGCCTTCGTATACCTTTCCGATTTCCACTTCAGCGGTGATCTGCTCAATGCGGCGCTTGGCTTCTTCAGCCTTTGCAGGGTCGGCAGAAGCGATCGTGATGGTTCCGTCCTCGTCAATGTTGATCTGTGTACCGGTTTCTTCAGTCAATGCACGAATAACCGCACCACCCTTACCGATCACATTGTGGATTTTTTCCGGATTGATCTTCATCGTGAACAAGCGCGGCGCGAAATTGGACACATCGGTCTTGGCTTCGGACATGGCTTCTTGCATCTTGCCCAGAATATGCATGCGTGCTTCCTTGGCCTGAGCCAGCGCCACCTGCATGATTTCTTTGGTGATGCCCTGAATTTTGATATCCATTTGAAGCGCGGTAATGCCATTGGTGGTACCCGCAACTTTGAAGTCCATGTCGCCCAAGTGATCTTCGTCACCCAGGATGTCGGTCAATACCGCAAAACGGTTTTCCTCTTTGATCAGACCCATCGCGATACCAGCCACATGCGCTTTCATTGGGACGCCAGCATCCATCAGCGAAAGGCAGCCACCGCAGACCGATGCCATCGATGACGAACCATTGGACTCGGTGATTTCCGACACAACACGCATGGTGTACGGGAAATCTTCCTTGTTCGGAAGGCATGCCACCAAAGCCCGTTTAGCCAAACGACCGTGACCAATTTCACGCCGCTTGGGAGTACCCACGCGACCGGTTTCCCCGGTTGCGAAGGGAGGCATGTTGTAGTGCAGCATGAAGCGGTCTTCGTAGTCGCCGCTCAAGGCATCAATACGCTGTGCGTCGCGCTCGGTACCGAGCGTGGTGACGACCAGCGCCTGGGTTTCACCACGGGTGAACAGGGCCGAACCGTGGGTACGCGGCAGCACCCCGTTACGGATCTCGATCGCGCGCACGGTGCGTGTGTCGCGCCCGTCAATGCGGGGCTCACCCGCGAGAATTTGGCCACGAACGATCTTGGCTTCAATTTCAAACAAAAGTCCCTCAATAGCCACGCTGTCAAATGCTGCGCCATCTGCCTTGAGTGCAGCCATGACTTCAGAGTAGGCAGCGCGGCAAGCCTGTGTACGCGCTTGCTTATTGCGTATTTGATATGCGGCAACCAGCTTGTCTTTGGCCAGGCCGTCGATCTTGGCGATCAGCACCTCATCCTTGGCGGGCGCCTTCCAATCCCATACAGGCTTGCCTGCATCGCGCACGAGTTCATGAATGGCGTTGATTGCGATATTGCCTTGCTCATGGCCAAACACCACCGCGCCCAGCATAATTTCTTCGGACAGTTGTTGGGCCTCTGATTCGACCATCAGCACAGCGGATTCGGTGCCAGCAACGACCAGATCAAGGATCGAGTCTTTACGTTGGGTTTGGCCGGGGTTCAACACGTATTCACCGTTGACATAACCCACGCGAGCGGCACCAATCGGGCCATTGAATGGTACGCCGCTGATGGATAACGCAGCGCTAACCGCGATCAGGGAAGCAATGTCTGCATCCACTTCGGGGTTCAACGACACGGTGTGCACAACCACGTGCACTTCGTTGAAAAAGCCTTCAGGGAACAGCGGGCGAATGGGGCGGTCGATCAGGCGGCTGGTCAGCGTCTCGAATTCGCTGGGGCGGCCTTCGCGTTTGAAGAAGCTGCCGGGGATCTTGCCTGCGGCATACGCTTTTTCCAGGTAGTCAACGGTCAGTGGGAAGAAGTCTTGGCCGGCTTTGCCTTCAGTCTTGGCAACGACGGTGGCAAGTACCACAGTGCCGTCCATGTCCAGCAGCACGGCCCCGGTGGATTGGCGTGCGATTTCGCCAGTTTCCATAGTGACGGTGTGCTGACCCCATTGGAAAGTCTTGGTAACTTTGTTGAAAATGCTCATTGTTTTATCTCCTGATAGTGCGGAAATCCGCTGGCAGGTAAAGGCCACCTGCCAAGCCCGGAGGCAACAACGCAGAACACGATGCCATTCCACAGAAACTCGAACTCAGGCTCCAATGAACCCGCAGTCTCTGTGGAATGACACAGCTTCGCTCTGTTCTTGCCATCTCCGAAGTAAAAAACGCCTGAGCTAGTGAACTAACTCAGGCGTCCATCGTTCAGTGCAGCAGTTATTTGCGCAAGCCCAATTTGGCGATCAGCGCAACATAACGATCGTGGTCTACACGATTCAAGTAGGCTAACAGACTCTTGCGGGTGTTCACCATGCGAACCAAACCACGACGACCATGGTGGTCTTTAGCGTGTGTCTTGAAGTGGGGCATGAGTTCATTGATGCGAGCGGTCAGCAATGCAACCTGCACTTCTGGACTACCGGTATCGGATGGGCTGCGAGCGTTGTCCTTGACAACAGCGGCTTTAATGCTGGATGCAATCATTTCAATTTCCTGTCATGTTCCGGGTACTAGCCCTAAAGGCCGCCCCTGGTTTTTCAACTTGCGCCCGCGGCTGGAACTGCTGAGGACGTGCGCCGTGCCGAATGCACAGCCTGTCGATTATAGCGCGAGACGGAAACTCCAGCTAAATCAGGCTACCAGTCGTAGCTGACCTCTATTGCTATGGGCGCGCGTTCATGGCCTTTGCATTTTGCATGTAGTGGGCAATTCAGCCGCGCGACGCTCAATGGTCTTGATGACCCGAAATCCGTAACCCGACCCTTCAACATCAAATTTCACGCCCGGCGAACCCAGCCTGTCCATGACTCCAACGACCAGTGGTTGCTGAAACTGATGGTCCGCGGCGCGCATATGGCCCGACTGGCCGCCAAAATCGACAACAGCCTGCTCCAACCGAGCCGCAACTGAACCAATATCAAACCCACCGCCCGCGCCGCCCACTACGCCCTTTTGCACGTCGACCTCAAGCGCATTCGCAAGCGTTTCAATCATCAACTGCATGCGCATATGGACATAGTCATCTGCAGGCAATGGATAACGACTGCGAAAACTCCGATAAAACGCCTCTGCTGCTGCCGATTGCACATTGGGCAACCAATCTGCCACCGCCACTACCTTGCCGATACCAGCCTCTCCGATGGCGGCGGGGGCACCCAATGCGTTTCCGTAAAACGTATAAAACTTGCCATCAAAGCCCACTTCTTTCGCAGCCTTGATGAGCAAAGTAAGGTCATTGCCCCAATTCCCGGTAATGACGGCCTGCGCCCCACTTGCTTTGATTTTGGCGACATAGGGCAAAAAATCCTTCACCCGTGCCATCGGGTGCAGTTCTTCACCAACAATTTGCACATCCGGGCGCTGGACCGACAATTGACGCCGTGCCTCGCGTAAAACAGCTTGACCAAAACTGTAATCCTGCCCGATCAAGTAAACCCCTTTGAGCCCCTTGTCGTCCCTGATCACGCTCATCAGCGCCGCCATCCGCATGTCGGCATGCGCATCAAATCGAAAGTGCCAGTAGCTGCACTTTTCATTGGTCAAAGCCGGATCCACCGCCGAGTAATTCAAAAACAGCACCCGCCGACCCGGATCGCGCTCATTGTGCTTGTTAATCGCGTCAATCAGGGCCGCTGCGTTGGCTGACGAATTACCTTGCAAAACAATGCGTGCTCCGTTGTCCACAGCGGAGCGCAAGGCTGACAACGCCTCTTCGTTTTGGCCCTTGCTGTCATATCTTTCAAGGACCAAAGTCAGATGGACTCTTGTGGCGGACGAGTGCTTCACGGTACCCCGTGCATTGACCCGCTCGACGGCCCAAACCAAATTTCGATAAACCGCCTCACCAGCATTGCCATTAGGTCCGCTCAAACCTTCAATTACCGCCAGCTTAACTTGCGTTTGGGTCGTTTGTGCATGGGTTGTGCCAAGCGCAAAAGCGGACCAACATAGCGCCAGCAACCAGGTTTTCAATACCCCACGATCAACAATAAACATCTGAAACTTTTCTTGAATTCGGCTTGAGCAGTCGCAGCTTGGATGCATGCGGCGCTCACGGTGAGAGCCGCGCAGTGTACTAGGAGTTCTCATCATGTTTTTTGCCACTCAAAACCAACCGCAACTGCGCCGCCACATATATGCAAATGCTGGACGCACGCTGGAGCGCTTCATGGAGGATGCGCTGCGCGCAACCAGCAACAAACCTTGCGCCTATACGCAAGACGAGACGGCTTTCACCCTCACTCTGGATGTACCGGGCATCACCAAAGAACAATTATCCATTGCGATTGAAGGTGCGTTGGTGCGTATTTCCAGTCGAGAAGGAGCGACCCGCCGTTATGGCGCGGCCTATGAATTGCCTCAGGACATCGACGCTGCGATGAGTGAAGCCAAACTGGAAAATGGCGTATTGACGCTCAAGCTCGTCAAGAGGTTGCCTGTCAGCAATGCAACGGAACTCACAATCCAATAACCAATCACTTTGACTCGGTTTTTGGCGGCAGGACAACTCTCAAGACTGCCGCCACTAAGAGTCAATGCTGTCCAGTGGCCAGCGTGGTTTGACATCAAAAGCATAGCTGCTGGACGCTTCTTGTCGGCCGTTTTGCATACGCATCGCAGCGGCCATGGCGATCATTGCGCCGTTGTCGGTGCACAGATGCAACTCGGGATAGTGGACCCGCACACCGCGCTTCAAGCAGGCCGCGTCGAGTTGCATGCGCAGGGCTCGGTTGGCACCCACACCTCCCGCAACAACCAGACGCAGCAAACCCGTTTGCCGCAGGGCAAGCAGGGATTTTTTTACCAACACATCCACGATGGCAGCCTGCGCAGAGGCTGCCAAGTCGCATCGCTGCGACCATGGTAATTTATCGAACCCGACTGTGCTTGCGCCAGTAGGCTGGCCCGCCGGGGCCAATTCACCCGTCCGGCTTGACTGGCCAGCAGCAATCATCCTTTGAGCCTGTACCAAGACTGCCGTCTTCAGACCAGCAAAGGAAAAATCCAAATTGCCGCTTTTGAGCAGGGGGCGCGGTAGAGCGTAGGCAGCCGGCTTACCCTCCGCAGCCAATTTCGCCAACGCAGGGCCTCCTGGGTAACCCAATCCCATTAACTTGGCCGATTTATCAAAGGCCTCTCCAGCAGCGTCGTCAATCGTTTCACCGAGCATGGCATATCGACCAACGCCGTCAACGCGCATCAACTGGGTATGCCCGCCCGAAACTAACAATGCAACAAACGGAAATTCAGGTGGGTCGGCACTTAAAAATGGCGACAACAAATGCCCCTCCAAGTGATGCACTCCCAGAACGGGCTTACCCAAAGCCGCACCCAGTGCACAGGCGACTCCGGCACCAACCAGCAAAGCCCCTGCTAAACCTGGACCGCGCGTGTACGCAACAACATCTACCTGAGACAAAGACCGGGCGCCAGCACCCAATACGTCCCGCGTCAAGGGCAAAACCCGGCGAATGTGGTCGCGACTGGCCAATTCGGGCACAACGCCGCCAAACGCCTGGTGCATCTCAATCTGGCTGTAAAGCGCATGCGACAGCAATTCAGGCAATGCGCTCCCTTCCCAATGAACCAGCGCCACACCTGTTTCGTCGCAGGATGACTCAATACCCAAAACCAACATGGTTTGCCCTCAAGAAACGGCGAGTTTAGAGGAAGTGGCGTCTGCGTTGGGCACAATTGACAAGCGTTCCACCGATTCATTTAATCATGCAGGCACCATTTCAACCCTTTCCGGATTTCGATCCCGATAACGACATAAGCAGCCTCGAACGTGCCACCCTGGACGCGGTTGCTCCGCCTGAAATTTCAGAAATTGACGGCTGGTTGTTACCATTTGATAACTCCACCATCGGCCGTGCCACGAGTGCCGTGCCGTTGCGTCACCATGACTTGCATGCCGATCAGGTCTCTGTGATCGAAGAGTGCTACAGAGCACATGAATTGCGCCCAGCATTTCGTGTTGCCGATGTCGCCAGTCTGGCCCCCCTTCATTTAGCGCTGAAAGGCCTGGGCTATCAGCCAGAGCAGCCTACCTTGGTTCAGATCAGCAGCATCAAGGCCATGCGCGCAATTTGCTTGGCTGCGCCGGCATGTGTGCTTGCAAGCCCCGAGCCCCAATGGTCTTGTGTCTATATCGGCAAGGGGTTTGACCCTGTTGACGGTGCGCACCGCGTACAGGCGCTTAGCCGCAGTCAGCATGCGGTCTACGCATATGTGGAACTCGGCGGCCAGTCAGTGGCTGCTGGAACGGCTGCTCTTTCCAGGGGCTGGTGCAGCATTCATGGCATGCGCACGGTAGCGCGCTGGCGTAACCAGGGTTTGGCATCACGTATTCTTGGCGGATTGGCCGATACCGCCGCCGCGCGAGGAGTGGATCGGGTCTTTTTGCAGGTGGAAGAAAGCAACACTGCGGCCCTGGCGCTCTACCGCAGCGCCGGTTTCAAAACGGCCTGGCGATACCACTACTGGCGTCATCCCTGAACCCGATCAGGCCATCACAACACTTTCAAACACCGGATGCAAAGTGTCAATCCAGCTGTCGACCTCGCCCACTTCAACGGACAAAAAAGCCATGCAATCAGCGCCGTGCGTCGCCCACTCGCGCTGTTCTTTGGCCCCTTCATGGAGTGCGACCAAATGTTCTGCCAGGAGTGACATGGCAACCAGGGTACGAACCTCGGCAATTGCCTGACTGTCGGTCAAGCTCGTGAAATCGTGGTGCAAGCGCACGGCCTGGTAGATCGGTGTTGGCAGTCGCCAGGTTCGAGCCACCAACGCGCCGACAACTGCATGATCGGTCTTGTGCGCCGCATTTTCAGTTTCGGTAAAGCTGCGGTCCTGGCGAGCAAGCGCCTCTGTCAACGTGCCTGCGTAGCCACGCACACCTTGCATCAGTATCGGTATGCCAACATGGCAAAAAAGACCGCAGGTATAGGCCACGTCAGCATCAATGCCGTACAACTGGCGCGCGATGTGCGCCATGCCCAGTGCGCGCCGGGTGGATGTCTCCCAGAAGTGTTCCAGCAGCGGCGAACTGATCTTGATGGAGTTACGCATCAGGAACGCAGTTAGCAATTTTTCTGTCATGCGCATGCCCAGCAGTCCCAGCGCTTCGCCCACCGAGGTCACAGGGCGCGAACGCGCGTAATACGGACTATTGGCGGTACGAATAAGGGAAGCAGCCATTGCCACATCGCGCCCGGCAATATTGGCAATGACCTGAGGATCCGGGTCCGCCTTGCCCATCTCGACGCGCAATGCCATCAACAACTCCGGGCATGGCGGAATGACAATATCCTTTAGCGGGCCTGATGCCAGCGCGCGATCGAGTTCGCGGTCTGTTTCTGCCTTGGCATTGCCGTGGGTTGGCTGGGGCTGCATACCTTATTCCGGTCAAATTATTAACTTGACTCCATTATTGCCCCGTTCATCACCACATTGCCCAAAGTGGTGCAATCGAACGTCAATCAGGCGCTGACCGGGACCAGAAATTCACGGCTAATGTGCGCACCCAGGTCATTCACCCGATCCAGAAACTGCGTCAAGTAGGCATGCAAGCCGGTTGCCAGAATTTCGTCAATACGACCATATTTCAGGTCGGCGCGCAACCTGCCGGCCCGACGCAAGGTCTCACTGGTAGTGTCATTTGTCACGAGTTCGAGGTTATTGACGACTTCGTTCAGGCTGGCGTGCATGGAGCGCGGCATGTCTGGGCGCAGGATCAATAACTCGCCCACCCGTTCGGGCTTGATCACATCGCGGTACACCTTGCGATACACCTCAAAGCCGGACACGCTGCGCAAAATGGCACTCCAGTGATAGAAGTCGTATTCCTGGTCTTTCTCACTGGCAGTTCCAAAAAAATCGCTCTGCACCGCGTGGAACTTCACGTCAACCAAGCGCGCCGTGTTGTCGGCGCGCTCCAGGAAGGTGCCCAACCGCATGAAGTGAAGGGCTTCGTCAATCAGCATGGTGCCCACCGTTACGCCGCGCGAAAGATGCGAGCGAAATTTCACCCATTCAAAGAACTGCGCCGGGTCGCGCTCGAACTCGCCAGCTTTGAGCATGCGTTTCACCTCAAGCCAGGTCTGGTTCTGGGTCTCCCACACTTCGGTGGTCAGTGTCCCGCGCACCGCGCGCGCATTTTCCCGCGCGGCACCCAGGCAGGACAAAATCGAGGACGGATTACTCTCGTCCTTGACCATGAAGTCCATCACCTCGCGGGCCTGAATGGCACCATAACGTTCGGTATAGGTGTGGAGCAATTCGCTGATGGACAGCAAGCCCTGCCATCCGACCTGGGCCACGGCATCCGATTGCGGCAACAGCGCAGTCTGGTAATTCACATCCAGCATGCGTGCGGTGTTTTCGGCCCGCTCGGTATAACGGGACATCCAAAAAAGGTGGTCTGCGGTACGTGACAGCATGAAAATTCTCCTTCAAGATTGGGATTGCGTTGAAGTGCTGGCACCAACAGGTGCAAGATGCGCATCGGCTTCAAGAATCCAGGTGTCTTTGGTGCCGCCGCCCTGGCTGCTGTTAACCACCAGCGAGCCGTCTTTCAAGGCCACGCGGGTCAATCCGCCAGGAACCATCTGGACAGTCTTTCCGCTTAGCACATAAGGACGTAGATCGATGTGCCGTGGAGCTATGCCGCTTTCCACAAAAGTGGGGCAGCTCGACAGACTCAGCGTGGGCTGGGCAATATAGCCGCTGGGGTTGGCCAAAATAGCTTTGCGGAAGTCTTCGATCTCGGCTTTGGTCGATGCAGGCCCAACCAGCATGCCGTACCCCCCGGCGCCGTGCACCTCTTTCACCACCAGATCTTTCAGGTTGGCAAGGGTGTAGGCCAAATCCTCTTTGTTTCTGCACATGTAGGTCGGGACATTGTTCAAAATTGGCTTTTCGCCTAAATAGAACTCGATCATCTGGGGCACGTAGGGGTAGATCGACTTGTCATCGGCCACACCGGTACCCACGGCATTGCAGACGGTCACGTTGCCCGCACGGTAGGCTCCTAGCAGGCCGGCGCAACCCAGGGTGGAAGTTGGTCGAAAAACTGTTGGATCCAGAAAGTCATCATCAACCCGGCGATAAATCACATCGACCCGACGTGGACCACGCGTCGTGCGC
>CAIQBN010000160.1 GCA_903870065.1 uncultured beta proteobacterium
ACCCGATTGGCCAAAAAGGGGCTACCTTATATCAGTGTGCTGACCGATCCGACCATGGGCGGTGTGAGCGCTGGTTTTGCGTTTCTGGGTGATATGGTGATCGCAGAGCCGAAGGCACTGATCGGTTTTGCAGGTCCACGCGTCATTGAATCCACAGTGCGTGTGACATTGCCCGAGGGCTTCCAGCGCTCGGAGTTCTTGCAGACCAAGGGTGCGATAGACCTCATTTGTGACCGCCGGGAGCTGCGAAAGACAGTGGCAAGTGCCCTGGCGATGTTGCAGCGGCAACCGGCAGATGCTGTTATTTGAGGGTGCGCCTGGCAGTGTCCATCGCCAGTGCGCTTGCCTCAGCGAATGCGCTAACGCGTTAGATTGCAAACAATACGGCTGCCTGGATTGATCCGAGCACGATCCCTCCAACCTGCAAAATTAACAACAAGACCAACGGCGAGAGATCGATTCCGCCGACCAGCGGCACCACACGCCGGATCGGAATCAACACCGGCAACACCAGGCGTTCCAGAAAGTCAGCCGCCAGTGATTGAGTCTGAACCCACGACAAAATTGCGTAAATGATGACCAGGCCAGTCAGACCCGAAATTGCCATGCGCACCAGACCAAAGGCGGCTAGCACGACAACGTGCAACAACCCTGCGGCCATTCCACTGATCACCCACAAAATGGCAAACTGCGCCAATTGAATCAGGAAGGCTCCCGCCAGGCTGGCCATATCCCAACGCCCGGCGGCAGGTATCACCTTGCGAAGCGGCAGAACCAGCCAATCGGTCAAGGCAAAAATAAATTTTGCCAGCGGGTTACCCGAACGTACGGACATCGGAATGCGCTGGTACTGCATATACAAGCGCAATAAACAGGTTCCGGCAATCAGTCCGGCGGCCACTTCCAACAATAGCGAGGTAATTTGGTAGAGCATGGTGTCCAATGAAATGTGCGTTTGCATCATATACGCACCACCCCACTTAGAATCAAGGGTTATGGTCGGCACGTTCGGCCCCAAATTGCCCCCCCACTTGTGTGCACCCCATGTCTGATTCCAACACCTCTGCTCCTGCCGCCGTTCCACAGGACGAAAACCAACTGATTCTTGAACGCCGGGAGAAGCTCAATGTCATTCGCCAGCGTCAGGCCGATGGCCATGGCGTCGCATTTCCAAACGATTTCAAGCCGACCCATAAGGCGGAGCAATTGTTCGCGCAATATGACTCACATGCCACCGAAATTCTCGCCTCCATGGGCGTCACTGCCAAGGTAGCCGGTCGCATGATGCTCAAGCGCGTCATGGGCAAAGCCAGTTTCTGCACCGTGCAGGACGCATCCTTTGGCCCCACCGGTGGCCGGATTCAAATTTATGTCAAGGGCGACGATGTGGGCCAGGAGGTGTACGCCGACTTCAAGCACTGGGATCTGGGCGACATTGTGGCCGCCGAAGGTACGGTCTTCAAGACCAAGACCGGTGAGTTGTCGATCCACGCCACCTCCATCCGTCTGCTCACCAAGAGCCTGCGCCCCATGCCCGACAAATTCCACGGCATTAACGACCAGGAAGTGAAATACCGCCAGCGTTACATCGACCTGATGACGGACGAGAGTGCACGCAAGCGCTTTGTGGCCCGCAGCAAGGCAGTCAGCGGCCTGCGTGATTTCATGGTGCAACATGGCTTCCTGGAAGTGGAAACGCCCATGCTCCACCCGATCCCGGGCGGCGCCAATGCCAAGCCTTTTACCACCCACCACAATGCGCTGGACCAGCAAATGTTTCTGCGCATTGCTCCCGAGTTGTACCTGAAGCGGCTAATAGTCGGCGGCTTTGACCGCGTGTTCGAGATCAACCGCAATTTCCGCAATGAAGGCATCTCGGTGCGGCACAACCCCGAGTTCACCATGATGGAGTTTTATGCAGCCTACTGGGACTACCGGGACCTGATGAACTTCACTGAAAGTCTGATCCGGGACGCAGCCATCAAGGCCGGAGACAGCTTGCACCTGAGCTATGGTGGCAAGCCCGTGGACTTGGCCAAACCATTTGAACGCCTGACAATCATGGAGGCCATTGCCAAATACACCGACGCAGGCGACAACGTGCTTGACGCCAACTGGCTGCTCAATGCCCTGCGCAAACTGGGGCTGACTGAGGCCAAGCACCACCTGTCCACGCGCAGCCTGGCCAGCCTGCAGGTGATGTACTTTGAAGAATGTGTGGAAGAGAAGCTGTGGCAGCCCACCTTCATTTGCGAGCATCCGGTCGAAATCTCCCCCTTGGCCCGCGCCAGCGACACCAATCCGGGCGTCACCGAACGTTTTGAGCTTTATATTACGGGTCGCGAGTTCGGCAATGGCTTTAGCGAACTGAACGATGCGCAAGACCAGGCGGCGCGTTTCCACGCACAAGTGGCGGCCAAGGACAACGGCGATGATGAGGCGATGTACTACGACCATGACTTTGTCCATGCGCTGGAACTCGGAATGCCTCCCACAGGTGGTTGTGGCATCGGAATTGATCGTTTGATGATGCTTTTGACCGACAGCCCCAGCATCCGCGACATCATCCTGTTCCCTGCCCTGCGCCGGGAAAATTAAGACAGACTAGCCACTAGCCCTCATAAAATATGCTTGGCACGCTATGAATTCAGTAGCATTTAAGGCTCTGAAATTTTTGGCCGGCTACCCGCCTGGTACGGTATTGCAGGTGCAGGAAATGCTCGACCGGGGTCGGATTGGTCCCTGGCTGTTGGAAAAATATCCCCAGGCGCACAGTGTGCGAACCGATCGCGGGCTTTTCGACTATGTGCAAGCTCTCAAGTCCGAGCATCTGCGGGGCGCTGATCCATTGGCCAAGGTAGCTTTTGACAGCAAATTGCGAATTGTCCAGCACGCCTTAGGCACCCACACGACGGTGTCACGGGTGCAGGGGAGCAAGCTCAAGGCCAAACGCGAGATCCGCGTTGCGTCCCTGTTCAAGGACTGCCCGCCAGAGTTCCTGAAAATGATTGTGGTCCACGAACTCGCTCACCTGCGCGAGCGCAACCACGACAAAGCCTTTTACCAGCTCTGTTCCTATATGGAGCCCAACTACCACCAATTGGAGTTCGAGTTGCGCATGTACCTGACGCATGTCGAGCAGGAGGGCACGCGTCTTTGGTGAGCCCAAACCGTACTTTGGCTGCGCGCCGACGCGGCAAAACCGGTTGCAGGTGGTTGTTTGGCGTATTGACGCCCTGTAGTTTGGTGCGCTGCTGAGGAGGTGATCAAGGACCCACGGTCTTAGCCTGAACCAGCCAATCGCCCAGCAAGCCCAAGTCAAGCACCACGTTGTTGCTAAATGGACCCACGTAGTACAAATGGGGCGAACCAATGAGACCGACTGCCAGGTAGTGCCCTCCGTCGTAAGGGCGATAACGGTAGTCGGCAGTAACCAGCGAGAGCGTTCCCATTGGCGCAAAGACCTGCGAATAGGTGCGTTCAGCCCACCCAAATACCTGATCGGCATCATCGTCAACCGTCACTGCTTCAGCCTCGTTGCGCGGACCGATGTAACTGCGCGCTATCACCACCGAATCCATTCTGAAGTGCATATCGCGTGGTGCCGCTGCCGTGCCACCGTGGTACCAGTTCAGCCAAAAGCCCTGGATGCCCATTTCAGGGTGGCGCCGCCAGCGAAAGTCCGTGCGTTCAAAGGCCACCGCGCCATCGACC
>CAIQBN010000161.1 GCA_903870065.1 uncultured beta proteobacterium
GCTCGCACTTGTGCCACTATGAGTCAGGTACTCGGATACGTCAAAGCCAATGCCACCTGCTCCAATCACCGCCACGGTCTTGCCCACCGGCTTGCCGTCACGCAGCACATCCAAATAGCCCAGAGCCTTGGGATGGTGGATGCCCTCAATGGGGGGCACGCGCGGCGTAACGCCGGTCGCCAACACAATCTCGTCGTAACCGCCGGACTGCAAACTCTCGGCGCTCACCCGGGTACTGAGCGAAACTTTGACCCCGCGCAAGCTGAGCTGGCGGCTGTAGTAGCGCAGCGTCTCATAAAACTCTTCCTTACCCGGCACTTTTTTTGCGACGTTGAACTGCCCGCCGATTTCGGCTGCCGCATCAAACAACTCCACCGTGTGCCCGCGCTCGGCGGCGGTGATCGCAAAACTCAGGCCAGCTGGCCCGGCACCCACCACGGCGATGCGTTTGGGCTTGGTAGTTGGTGTAACGACCAGTTCGGTCTCATTGCAGGCTCGTGGGTTAACCATGCAGGAGGTGATCTTGCCGGCAAAAGTGTGATCCAGACAAGCCTGATTGCAGCCAATACAGGTGTTTATCTCATCAGCGCGCCCGGCAGCTGCCTTGCGCACAAAGTCGGGATCGGCCAAAAATGGCCGTGCCATGGAAACCATGTCGCAAAAGCCATCGGCCAGCAATTGCTCGGCCACCTCAGGCGTGTTGATGCGGTTGGTAGCAACCAGCGGAATGCCAACCTGCCCTTTGAGCCGCTGCGTAACCCAGGCAAACGCAGCACGCGGCACCTTGGTGGCAATGGTGGGAATGCGCGCCTCGTGCCAGCCAATGCCGGTGTTGATGATGGTGGCGCCGGCGCCTTCGATCGCCTTGGCGAGCTGTATCACCTCTTCCAGAGTTGAGCCGCCCTCAACCAGATCCAATGCGGATAGGCGGTAAATGATGATGAAGTTGGAACCAAGCTTTTCGCGCACGCGACGCACAATTTCTACGGGGAAGCGGATCCGGTTCTCGTAGCTACCACCCCACTCGTCCTGTCGTTGATTGGTGCGCGCGGCAATGAATTCGTTGATCAAATAACCCTCGGATCCCATGATCTCAACGCCGTCATAACCGGCAAACTTTGCCAGACCGGCGCAGCGCACAAAGTCCTGCACTGTCTGCTCCACCTCTTCAGTGGTCAACTCATGGGGCGTAAACGGATTGATCGGCGCCTGCAACGCACTGGGTGCAACCAGGTCCTTTTGGTATGAATAACGCCCGAAGTGCAGGATTTGCATGGCAATCTTCCCACCTTCGCGATGAACGGTGTCAGTCACCAGGCGATGGTGTTCAGCCTCGGCCTCGGTGGTCAGCATGGCGCCGCCTTTCATCGGGCGGGCGCGCTCGTTGGGCGCAATGCCACCGGTCACGATCAGGCCCACGCCGCCTCGCGCGCGCTCGGCATAAAACGCCGCCATGCGGGCAAAACCGTTGGGCACCTCCTCAAGCCCCACATGCATGGAGCCCATCAGGACGCGGTTTTTCAGTGTGGTAAAGCCCAGATCAAGCGGCTTCAACATATGGGGGTACGTGTTCATGGGACGCCTTTATGCAACTGGTTGCACAATTCTAAGCAAAATTTGAGTGTTCATGCAACTGGTTGCATAAAATAGAGCTTTCGTCTAAAAAGCCTATGTCGCTGCCGCATGCCCTCCTCACTGCCCTGATTGAGCAACCTTGCTCCGGCTCCGAACTGGCCGGCCGCTTTGACCGCTCCATTGGCTACTTCTGGCATGCGACGCACCAGCAGATTTACCGCGAACTCGCCAGGCTTGAAGAAGCAGGCTGGGTGGAATCGCTCCCGCCAGAAAGCGGCCGTGGCCGCAAACGCGTCTACCAGGTATTGCCCGCCGGACGTAACGAACTGAAGCACTGGGTAGCCGAACCGCAGGACCCCAAGCCCCAACGTGATGAATTGATGGTGCGTCTGCGGGCCGAGGCCGTAGTGGGACCTACCGGGTTGCACAAAGACATTCAACGCCGCCTGGAACTGCACAAGCAAAAATTGGCGCTGTACCAAAATATCGAGGCGCGCGACCAGGCATTAAAAACCGGCTCACGCAAAGCCAGGCTGCAACACCTAGTGCTGAGCGCCGGTATTCTTCAAGAAACGCTGTGGATTGATTTCTCGTTGAAGGCCTTGAAAATATTGTCAGAAAAGCCCTCTTGATTTGCGTGACCCTCGATTTGACCAACGCCATGGGCATGGCAATGAAGGAGCAATTCGCATTCAAGATCTCCCTGCCAAATACACGCGCTCTGCATACTCACGCACCATGCGAGTGGCGGAAAAGCGCGGTCCGTTCGACATGAGACTGCGTTTAATCATATCTACCCACCGCAGTGGAACACCGTCTGCATCGCGCTCATGGAACATGGGCACAACCTGGTTTTCCAAAATATCAAACAAGGCATGGGCATCCCGCTGGTCCTGAGCCGCATGGTCTGCATCAACGTCGCCGTTGATGGCCCAGCCATTTGAGCCGTCAAAGGCCTCTGCCCACCATCCGTCAAGAACCGACACCTGCAATCCACCGCCCAGGCATGACTTCATTCCGCTGGTGCCACTAGCCTCGTTCGGCGGTCGCGGCACGTTGATCCATACATCGCATCCGGCTACCAGTTGGCCCGCCAACGGAATATCGTAGTCTTCCAGAAAGGCAGTTCTTCCAGCCACGTCAGCAGAGCTTTTCAGAGAAAAGACCTGACGCACCACCTCCTTGGCAGCCGTATCGTCGGGATGGGCCTTACCTGCAAATATGAATTGCACCGGGCGGTCGCCGCCCACCAGCGCAACGGCGCGTGCGGGCAACAGTGCAACCAGATGCAGTCGCTTGTAGGTGGCTAACCGGCGCGCAAATCCAATGGTGAGCCGCTCAGCATCAAAACCGGTACCGACCGCCGCTGCATAGTCGAGCAGCTCACCGCGCCGCAGCCGGTCTGCCACACTACGCGACACCACCAGGTCGACCAATTGACGGCGTGCCGCACAGCGCGCTGCCCACAGTTCCGCAGGCGCAATGTCCCGTACAGGTTCCCACGTCGCCGACTGATCTGCACGTTGCAGCCAGTCCGCACCCAAATGGCGGTCAAGCAAGCGACGCATCGGACCATGCAGCCAGGTCGCAATATGCACGCCGTTGGTTACGTGAGTAATCGGAACATCGTCCTGCGCATAGCCGGCAAAAAGCGGTTGCCACATGGCTCTGGCCACCGCCCCGTGGCGGCGGCTGACGCCATTGGCCTGCCGGCTCGATCGCAATGCGATCGCTGTCATACTCATCGGCTGCTCGGGCTGCCCCGGGTCCAAACGCCCAAGGGATAGAAATCTCTCGCGATCGCCGGTCAAGTCTGCAATGCGACCCAACATGTGCAAAACCTCTGAACGATGGTAACTCTCGTTGCCAGCGGGAACCGGTGTGTGCGTGGTGAACACAAACTGCCTTCGGACCTGCTGCCATTGGGTCTCAAAAAGGGAGTCAGTTTGTGCAGCAGGCATCGCCTGAGACTGGATCTGATTGAGCAACTCAAACACCCCCAGCGCCGGGTGCCCCTCGTTAAAGTGATACACCGTAGGCACAATACCCAGTGCCTTCAAGGCACGCACACCACCCATACGGAGCACAGCATACTGCGCTAACCGGATCGACCGGTTACCCTCATACAAACGCGATGTGACCCACCTGCCAACCGGGCTATTCCAGGGAAGATCGGTGTCGAGCAAGTACAACGGCACCCGACCAATGTCAACGCGCCAAATTTGGGCCTCCACCCACTCATCGCTAATCGGGATGCTCACCGAAACCGGTCGGCCCTGCGCTGAGGTCACCTTGACGCATGGCAAGCGTTCCGGGTCCGAATCGACCCAATACTCGTGCTGATAACCAGTGACATCAACCCGTTGGTGAAAATAGCCTGACCGGTACATGAGCCCGACTCCGACCATCGGCAGCCCAAGATCACTGGCACCTTTCAAAATGTCTCCCGCCAGCACTCCCAGGCCCCCAGAGTAAATAGGAAGCGAGCCATGCACACCAAACTCGGAGCAGCAGAAGGCAACCGGATGCGCCGGCTCAATCGTGCCGTAGCCACTGAGTGGAAGCTGGTCTGCCTTGAGCGCGGTTGCCAAGCCCGTGATCCGGTTTACAAAACCGGCATTGGCGGCGGCCCGTTGCAAGACGGAGGGGTGCACCTCTGTCAACAGACGCCGTGGGTTATGCCCCACACGCGTCCATCGTTCCCTGTCAATTTCCTCAAACACGCTAGCGCCATCGGTAGTCCAGGACCAATGGTAGTTATAGGCAATGCGCGCCAGCGGCCGCAAAGGCTCCGGAAGAAGAGCCTCCAACTCCGCAACAGCGCGCTCGA
Organism: uncultured beta proteobacterium; assembly: GCA_903870065.1. Taxonomy (GTDB): domain Bacteria; phylum Pseudomonadota; class Gammaproteobacteria; order Burkholderiales; family Burkholderiaceae_C; genus Allorhodoferax. Next base: position 4,406 of record CAIQBN010000161.1, read on the forward strand.
TATCGTGGTCACCAGCAAACATGAGGCACTCCCGGGTGTCAATGCCAAAAAATTACGGGCGTTCGTTCGAACGCGTCCGGCAATTGGCATTCAGCTGCGCAGTGTCCCGGCAGCCACTCCGTCAACGCTTGATGAAAATCACGACGATTGCAACGCGGCGCAATTTGCGCCCGGTTTGCTTATTTGGCCCCCAATCCCAACGACCGGGTGATCACTTCTTTCATGATCTCGTTGGTACCGCCATAGATGCGGGTCACCCGGGCATCGGCAAAGCCGCGGGTGATGGGATATTCCCACATATAGCCATAGCCGCCGAATAGCTGAACACACTCGTCCATGACCTTGCACTGCAGGTCGGTGGTCCAGTTCTTGGCCATGCTGGCCATGGCGGTGTCGAGCCTGGCACGCGCCATCTTCGATTTCAAATATAATACTCCCATGGGTATATAGAAAACCCGTCTAAAACACAAGAAAGGAACCCAACGATGACCTGGACAAACAGTATGTTTTCAAACGCGCCCAAGGCAGCCGACACAACACTCGGCAGCGACGCCGTCATCATCGATGTCCGCTCGCCCATGGAATTTGCATCTGGCCATGTTGCCGGGGCCGTTAGCTTGCCGCTGGATCGCTTTGTCGACCATTACGCCAGGGTGCTGCCTGACAAAACCCAGCAGGTGGTGGTGTATTGCGCCTCGGGAGCACGTTCCGGTCAGGCCGTTCAGTATCTTTCGCGGCAAGGCTACGTTAACGCGAAGAACGGGTTTTCCTTGCACAGCGTAGCGCAGCAGTTTCAGAAGGCTGTCGTCTAAAAGTCGCTCGACCCGCCCGCAACCTCACCACTCTTCCCTATCGTTTCAAGGAGTCTCATGGACGTCGTCACCACCCTTAAAGAGCAATGGCCACTACTCGCACTGTTCGCCTGGTTTGGCTACAAATGGTGGAATTCCCGACGCGTGGTGCGTTTGCTACCCGCACTCAAGGCCAAGGGGGCTGTCATGGTGGACGTGCGGTCGGCACAAGAGTTTGCGACTGGGCAGGCCCACGGCACGATCAATATCCCGTTGTCCGAACTGGGTTCACGGCTGCACGAAATTTCGCGCAATGTGCCAGTGGTGGTGTGCTGTGCCAGCGGAACCCGAAGCGGCATGGCGAAGCTTCTGCTGCGCAAGAATGGATTCAGCGACGTGCACAACGTGGGCGCGTGGACCAAGTTGGCCTAGCGCGACACGCCAAAATAGCGGGCGGCGCAGCGCGCAGCATTGATTTGGGTACCATGGCATCACCTAGAGCCCCCACCCTATGCCCTCACGCACCCCCCTTGCCAGGTCCAGCATCCCTGCCGACATCACCATCGCACAGGCGGCGTCGATGCAGCGTATCGCCACCCTGGCCCGCGACCGCCTGGGCATCGCAGACGCGCACCTGGAACCCTATGGGCACTTCAAGGCCAAACTCTCGATCGACTACATCGACACACTGCACGACCGGCCCGACGGCAAGCTGATTCTGGTCACCGCCATCAGCCCAACGCCGGCCGGCGAAGGTAAAACCACCACCGTCATCGGCCTGGGCGACGCACTGAACCACATCGGTAAAAAGGCCGTCATGTGCCTGCGCGAGCCATCGCTAGGCCCGGTCTTTGGTGTGAAGGGTGGCGCGGCTGGAGGTGGCTATGCGCAGGTGGTGCCGATGGAGGACATCAACCTGCACTTCACTGGCGACTTTTCGGCCATTGCGCTGGCCAACAACCTGCTGGCCGCGCTATTGGACAACCACATCCACCACGGCAACGCATTGGGCATTGACCTGCGCCGCATCACCTGGAAACGGGTGATGAACATGAACGACCGTGCGCTGCGCGACATCGTCGTATCCCTGGGCGGGCCGCTCAACGGCTGCCCACGCCAGGACGGTTTTGACATCGTGGTCGCCTCCGAGGTGATGGCCATCTTCTGCCTGGCACAGTCGTTGGACGAATTGAAAGAGCGGCTAGGCAACATCGTAGTGGCCTACACGCGGGACCAGAAGCCCGTAACCGCACGCGACCTGCAGGCCCACGGGGCCATGACCGTTCTGCTGTACAAGGCATTTGCGCCGAATTTGGTGCAAACGCTGGAAAACAACCCTGTGTTCATCCACGGCGGGCCGTTTGCCAATATTGCCCACGGCTGCAACTCCGTCATTGCGACGCGATCAGCATTGAAGCTGGCCGACTACGTGGTCACCGAGGCCGGGTTTGGCGCCGACCTGGGTGCCGAGAAGTTTGTCAACATCAAGTGCCGCAAGAGCGCTCTGCAGCCGTCCGCCTGCGTGGTGGTGGCCACACTGCGCGCCCTCAAGTACCAGGGTGGGGCCGAACTGAAAACCATCACCGAGGAAGACCTGGGTGCGCTGGAGAAAGGGCTGGTCAACCTGGAACGCCATGTCGACAACGTGCGCCATGTCTACGGCATGCCGTGCGTGGTAGCCATCAACCACTTTGCCACCGATACGCCGGCGGAAATTGCATTGCTGATCGCGCGCATGGCGGAGTTGGGCGTGCGGGTCATCCTGACCACGCACTGGGCCGACGGTGGCCACGGTGCAACCGAATTGGCACATGCCGTGGTGGAACTGTGCGAACAGGAATCCGCGCTGCAATGGGTCTACCGGGATGATGACACGCTGTGGGATAAGGTCAACAAGATCGCCACCCACGTCTACCGCGCCGCATCGGTCACCGCCAGCGCCAAGGTGCGCAAGCAGATTGAACAACTGCAAACGGACGGCTACGGGCACTACCCGGTCTGCGTGGCCAAAACGCCCTACTCTTTCTCAACCGACGCGCAGCTATTGGGTGCACCCGAGGGCCACACCCTGGATATCCGCGAGGTCCGCCTGGCCGCAGGTGCCGAATTCGTCGTCATGGTCTGCGGCGACATCATGACCATGCCCGGCCTGCCGCGGCAACCAGCGGCGCACCATATTGACCTGGTGGATGGGCGGGTGGTCGGTTTGTTTTGACTGCGGATGAGCCGTTTTTAGGCCAAAAACTGTCCGTAGAGAACGGGCAACCCAATGCGTATGCGTGAATTCTTGTCTTCTGTGACGCCGCTAACCATTTCGCGATCGATAGCGCTTGTCATCGCAGAACGGCCTCGCTTCGTTATGCAGGCTATGAACACTCAAAATCTGTCAAAGGCCATTCCCTCCACCACTGAGGACAGTCGCGACCGCTACCAGCACATTCAGGTGGCAGGTCTGGTAGCGCCCTTTGTGGATGCCCTGTCCCGCAGGGGCAACCTGGATGCCATCTGGGCGGTGGCCTTTCCCTTCGAGGAAATGGCCCATCCCACGCGCCCGACCCTGAAACTCAGCGTTGTGATCAAACGCGCCGAGCTCGAGGCAGGGAAAGAACACATGCGTGTTGACTCCTTGGAGTCCGCGCGGTCGGTACTGATGAAAGCGGGCAGGTACAGCGACTGGACCGAACGCGCTTATGTGCCACTGCTGGAATTGCTGGACTTCGCCATCGCCGACAAGCGCGCCAAGCGTGGCACGCTCCGCTCCCACTAAAAATCAGCGCGCCTACTTGGCGCCCAGTCCCATTGCCCTGGTAATTACTTCCTTCATGATCTCGTTGGTTCCGCCGTAGATACGGGCCACGCGGGCATCGGCAAAGCCACGGGTGATGGGGTATTCCCACATGTAACCATAGCCGCCAAATAGCTGCACGCATTCATCCATGACCTTGCACTGCAGGTCTGTGGTCCAGTACTTCGCCATGCTGGCAGTTGCGGTATCCAGCTTATTCTGGCAAATCAATTCACAACATTTGTCCACGAACACCTGTGCTACCTGCACTTCGGTTTGCAACTCCGCCAGTTTGAAGCGCGTGTTTTGAAACGCTGCCACCGGTGCGCCGAACACCTTGCGCTGCTTCACGTAGTCCACCGTCCAGTCAATAGCGGCTTGCGCTGACGCAACAGCGCTGATGGCGATTTGCAGTCGCTCCCAAGGCAGCTGCTCCATCAAGCAGATGAATCCCTTGTTTTCATAGGCAGAACCACCCAGCAGGTTTTCTGCCGGAATGCGCACATTATCGAAAAACAGCTCTGAAGTGTCTTGCGCCTTCATACCCAGCTTTTTGAGTCGCTTGCCAACCGAAAAGCCCGGCATGCCACGCTCTACCAGCACCAGACTGGTGCCTTTGCCGCCGGCAGCGGGGTTGGTCTTGGCCACCACCACCACCAGGTCGGCATGCCAGCCGTTGGTAATGAATGTCTTGCTGCCATTGAGCAAATAGCTACCGTCGGGCTGTTGAATGGCCGTCGTCTTGATACCCTGCAGATCTGAGCCCGCTGCTGGTTCGCTCATGGCGATGGCACCGATCATCTCGCCACTGGCCAACTTGGGCAGGTACCTGGCCTTCTGCTCGGGCGTACCGTAATGCAGGATGTATGGGGCCACAATTTCGCTGTGCAGGCTGAATCCAATGCCGCTCACCCCGGCGCGCGCCACCTCTTCAAACTGGATCACCGAATACAACTTGTCTGCCTCAGAACCACCGTACTCCTCGGGCATCGTCATGCACAGGAATCCGTTTTCACCGGCCTTGTTCCATACGGCTCGGTCCACATAGCCCTGCTCTTCCCACTCCGCGTGAAATGGAGCAATTTCCTTGTCCACAAAGCGGCGAAAACTGTCGCGAAAGGATTCATGGTCAGGTGAGAAAAGCGTTCTTTCGATCATGTGGAAACCTTTGGTAGTGAAATCTATTTATACAAAGCATATGCTTTTCAAAAACAAATTCTAAACCGGGCGCTTGTAATCCCGTTCACGCTGACTACGCACGGTCAGTGCATACGCGGTATCTTGTACCGGGTAAAAGCGGATCTTTACCGATAAGGTGGACGTTAAGGTGGTCCACATTTTTTCAACCCAACGGGAGCGTGTAGCGCTGGCGTTTCAGCCTACTTCAGCAAAACAGCCTCCAGCCCCCGGTACAACTGATCAGGCGACACAGGCTTATGCAGTAACGGAATGTTGCTGCTGAGTGCCTCGCGCAACCGGTCAGGTGCCGTGTCACCGGTAATCAGCAAGGCCGGTAAACCCTGCCCCAATACACTGCGCAAGGCGGCGATGGCCTCCAGGCCCGTTCGTTGATCCCGAAGACGGTAATCACTGATGACAACATCCGGCGCTTGAAGACCTGCCAAAACCAGTGCTTCTTCTATTGACTCGGCGGCCTCACCCACGCACCCCCAATCGCGCAACAGGTGCAAAGTACCGATGCGCACCGCCTCGTCATCATCGACCACGAACTCACGCACGTGGCGCAACTGCTCTTTGCTCTGCGTAGGCACCACGGAGTTGTCAACGCAGACACCGGTGGACAGCGGCAAGGTCAATCTGAACACACTGCCACGCCCTGGAGTTGACTCCAGCACCAACGGGTGATTCAGCGTGCGGGCAAGCCCTTCGACAATCGACAGCCCCAGACCCAGACCCTTGCGCCGATCGCGCTCGGGGTTGCCTAGTTGGTGAAACTCACGAAACACTTCGCGCTGGTGCGCGGGCTCAATGCCAATGCCGGTGTCCCAGACCTCCAGCACCACATGGCCTTCACGCTGGCGACAAGCCACCAAAAGGCCCCCGCTGTCGGTGTAGCGAATGGCATTGGAGACCAGGTTGCGCAAGACCAACTCAATCAGGGCCGGGTCCGAATCGGCCGCCAGCTCGGTCTCGCGCGAGCGGTATGCCAGGCCTTTGGCATCGGCCTGCTGGGCAAACTCGCGCTCTATCTTGTTTAGCAGCGGTTGCAAGCGAAAAGACACCACCTGCGGCTGCACCACACCCGCTTCGATGCGTGAGAAGTCGAGCATGGTGTTGAGCATCTCGGCCGATGCGTGGCCGGCCGCAATGGCGCAGTCCAGCGATTGCTGCTGCAGCGGGTTTAACCCGGAGCGCGAAAGAATGTCCAAAAACAAGCCTTGGGCATGAATCGGCTGGCGCAAGTCATGGCTGGCGGCGGCAAGAAATTTGGACTTGGCGGTGTTGGCTTGCTCGGCAAGCTGCCTTGCCTGCTGGGCGATTGAGGACTCCTGTCGGAGCTTTTCCAGCAGCTCAATATTTTCAAGGCCCAGAACAATAGCGGCACGCGCAGCACGCGAGCTGTTATGCGCCTGCGCCATCAAAATGAAGATGTACAACAACCCGGCCAAACCCAAAGCGTTGTAGGTCGGGTCGCCCAATAGAAATACTTTGGACACGGCGACCGCTATTTCAGCCGCCACCAAAGCCAAAAATATCGGCAACACGGGCGACAGCAATGACATGGAGTTGCCTGCC
>CAIQBN010000162.1 GCA_903870065.1 uncultured beta proteobacterium
GGCGCTTGCTCAAACTGCGGGCTGCGGATGTGCACCGTGCCGCGGCTGGTCGGGTTGAGGTTGCACACACTGGCCGTGATGGCATCAAAGTTGTGCAGTGGCTGGCCAAACGCATCCAGGCTGAGTGGCTGCACGTGGTATTCCAGGTTTGCGTGGGGTTGTTCCGGATCGCTGCGGGTAAACGCTCCAAGCTGGCTGGGTGCCATGCTCATGGGCCCGGTTCGCTTAAACGCATATTCCAGACCGATTTTGGCCTTGCCCCACAAGGAGTTGGCCTGGGTGTTGAGCGTCGTGGTATTGCTGACCTTGAAGACGGCGCGTATTTGAAGATGGTCCTGCAGGTTCTCGCCAACGCCTGGCAGGTCCTTCTCAACGCGCACACCCAGTGCCTGCAAGCGGCTGCCCGGTCCGAGGCCTGAGAGTTGCAGGATCTGCGGCGAGCCAATCGCGCCGGCGCACAGGATGACTTCCTTGCGTGCCGTGGCATTGACCATGCTGTGGCCATCCCATACTTGGACTCCCGTGCAGCGCAGTGCGTGTGATTCGGACGCGGGCTCCAGTATCAGCTTGGCCACCTGGGCGCTGTTCCATAGTTCGAAGTTGGGCCTGGCGTAGCAAGTGGGCCGCAAAAATGCCTTGGCTGTGTTCCAGCGCCAGCCCGCTTTCTGGTTCACCTCGAAATAGCCCACGCCCGTGTTGTCGCCGCGGTTGAAGTCGTCGGTTGCCGCAATGCCTGCCTGCACGGCGGCCTGGGCAAAGGCGTCCAGCACATCCCAACGCAGGCGTTGCTTCTCAACCCGCCACTCGCCGCCGGCGTTGTGGTGGCGCAGCAAGTTGCGGTAGAGGCTGCCGTTCTTTTGCATCAGCGTCGGCGCGGTGCCGCGTGCGCCGTGTGCGGCATTGGCGCCCTTGTAGTGGTCCTCATGCAGCATGAAATAGGGCAGGCTGTGTTCCCAGCGCCAGTTGGCGTCGCCCACCAGCTCGGCCCATCGGTCGTAATCGCGAGCCTGTCCCCGCATATAGATCATGCCGTTGATGCTGCTGCAGCCGCCCAGTGTTTTGCCGCGCGGGTAGCGCAGCGTGCGCCCGTTCAGACCTACGTCGGGCTCGGTGTTGTAAAGCCAATCGGTGCGCGGGTTGCCAATGCAGTGCAAGTACCCGACCGGAATATGAATCCAGTGGTAGTCGTCCTTGCGGCCCGCTTCAATCAGCAGGACACGCTTGGAGGCGTCGGTGCTCAGTCGGTTGGCCAACAGACAACCTGCCGTGCCTGCGCCGATGATGATGTAGTCAAACGTGGTTTCGCTCATGCCGCATCGTAAACCACCGGCACCACCATCCCGCGCCCGGTGCCGCGTTGGCCGGCATGTTGTTGATATTAATCTGCAGGGATGCCGGTTGCAGGCGTAGACTGGTTGGAGTCTGTCATGTCAACTGAAAACCCTACCGAAGCCAACAACCAGCCCGCCAATCCAGCGCCCGGCCAACAGTGGCATCAGCGCGATGCCCTGGCGCTTGCGCGCGAACAGGGTGTCAACCCGGAGCACGGTTTGCATGCGCACGAAGTCGCCCAACGTGCGCTGACGCACGGCCCCAATGAGCTGCCAGGTACAACGGGCCGCTCGATTCGTGCCATGCTGCTGGAGCAGTTCAGCGACTTCATGATTCTGGTTCTTTTGGCCGCCGCCGTGGTGTCGGGTGTGGTGGGCGATTTGGTTGATACGCTGGTGATACTGGCCATCGTGCTGCTCAATGCCGGCATTGGTCTGGCCCAGGCCTGGCGTGCCGATAAGGCACTCGCGGCCCTGCAGCGCCTGGCCACCACGCAGGCAACGGTACTGCGTGGTGGACAGATCATCCAGGTGCCGGCGCACGGGCTGGTGCCGGGTGATATTGTGCTGCTGGAGGCCGGTAATCAGGTGCCCGCTGACCTGCGCCTGCTGCATATTGCACAGCTCAGGGTCGATGAGTCCGCACTCACAGGTGAGTCGGTCACGGTCGACAAGCATGCCGGGGTATTGCAGGACGCGGCACATGCGCTGGGTGACCGGTTGAATATGGCTTTTAAAGGCACGACAGCCACCCATGGGCGCGGGCGTGGTCTGGTGGTGGCTACCGGTGCATCGACCGAAATTGGCAAGATCGCGGGTTTGCTGGGCCAGGACGACGGACGCAGCACGCCACTGCAATTGCGTCTGGCAGCGTTTGGTAAACGGGTGGCGCTGGCGGTGATCGGGATATGCGGAGTAATTTTTGCCGTTGGTGTTTTGCGCGGCGAGTCCCCTTTGCAAATGGTGCTGGTCGCAGTTAGTTTGGCGGTGGCTGCCATACCTGAGGCGCTACCCGCGGTAGTGAGCGTCCTGCTGGCCCTGGGCGCTCGCAAAATGGTGGCGTTTAATGCCTTGATCCGGCGACTTCCGTCAGTCGAAACCCTGGGTTCGGTTACCTTTATTTGCTCCGACAAGACGGGCACATTGACCCAGAACCGGATGCAAGCAGAGTGCCTGCTCTCAGCCGACCTGTCCAATGCGCAGCACACCGAGCTTTTGCGCGCTTCGGCACTGTGCAATGACGCCATCCGTTCGACCGGCGGCGAATGGGCAGGCGATCCGACCGAGACCGCCTTGGCGCAGATGGCGGACAAAGCGGGTCAAAACAAGGCGCAGCTTGACGCACAGTGGCCGCGCGAATACGAGTTGCCATTTGATGCCAGCCGCAAACGGATGACGACGTTTCATCGTGCGCCCACTGGTTGGCTGGCTTACACCAAGGGCGCACCTGAATCCGTATTGGCCCAGTGCCAGACCATTTGCACGGGCGCGCAGGGCTCTTCGGAGCTGGATGTAGCCGCGTGGCTGGAACGTGCGCACAACATGGCGGTGCAGGGTTTGCGGGTGCTGGCACTGGCCAGGCGCAGCTATGCCGATTTGCCGTCACCGCAGACCGACCCGCAGACGCTGGAGCGTGATTTGTGTTTTATCGGCCTGGTCGGCTTGATCGATCCGCCGCGCCCCGAGGCTGCTGCTGCCGTGCGGGAGTGCATGGATGCGGGTATTACGCCGGTGATGATCACAGGAGACCATCCCGCCACGGCGCTGGCCATTGCGCACCGCATGGGCATCGTTGCGGATACCAGTGCCACGGTTCTTACGGGCGCGGATCTGAGTCAGCTCAATGATGAGGCTCTCAATGAACGGGTGCTGCATGTGCGGGTGTACGCGCGGGTTGACCCGGCGCAAAAAATTCGGATTGTCCAGGCCTTGCAGGCGCGCGGCGAATTTGTTGCCATGACCGGAGACGGTGTGAACGACGCGCCTGCCCTCAAGAGTGCCGACATTGGCGTGGCCATGGGAAGAGGGGGAACGGATGTGGCGCGTGAGGCCGCAAGCCTGATCCTGCTGGATGACAACTTTGCCACCATCGTAGCGGCAGTGCGTGAAGGGCGCCGTATTTACGACAACATTCGCAAGTTTGTGCGGTATGCCATGACCGGTAACTCCGGCGAAATCTGGACCATTTTTCTCGCACCCCTGTTAATGCTGCCCATACCGCTGCTGCCAATTCACATCTTGTGGGTCAACCTGGTCACAGATGGTTTGCCCGGGCTGGCGCTGGCAAGCGAACCGGCCGAGCGCGGCATCATGCAACGTCCACCGCGCCCGCCCACCGAGAGTATCTTTGCCCACGGGATGTGGCAGCACATTCTGGGTATTGGTTTGTTGCTGGGTGGCCTTTGCCTGGGGGTGCAGGCCTGGGCCATTTCCACTGGACATGCACACTGGCAAACCATGGTGTTCACGGTGCTGACACTCGGCCAGATGGCGCACGTGATGGGAATACGGTCAGAGCAGGACCCGCTGTGGCGCATCGGTGTGGCAAGTAACCGCCCCTTGCTCGGTGCAGTCGTGCTGACCTTTGTGCTGCAAATGGCCACGATTTATGTTCCCTGGTTGAACCCGATATTCAAGACAGAACCGCTCAGCATGGCAGAGTTGGCGGTGTGCCTGGGGGCTGCCGCCATAGTCTGGGTCGTGGTGGAGCTCGAAAAGACCTGGCGCCGCAGGCAGCACCCGTAAACCTAGATCACCGCCAGGCGTTTACCCAAATCCAACATGCGAGTGGCCATCACGGTACCCAGGGCCATGCACAGGGCCAGAGCGACGTTGGCATTGGCGCGCGAAAGGCGCTCGACGTCTGCAGGACTCATGACCCAGACTTTGCAATCACTGTAGGCCGAAACGGATGCCAGGCGCGCCATATGCGAAAAGAAGCAGCCCTCTCCCACCACGCTACCCGGCCCGACAATGGCCAGGTGCACGCTCCCTTTGTCAGATTGCATATTGACTTTGAGGTCCCCGGATTCCACAAAAAAAAGCCTGCGATCCAGCTCGCCCTGACCGATGAGCAACTCGCCCCGCTTGTGCGTGGCGGGTTGAACATAATCGCCAAGTACTTTCCAGCGGTATGACTCCAGGGTCTTTCCCAGACCACCGGGGTCAGTGTTACGTGCAATGGCGGTGACCAGACCGGCAACGTCCGGTTGCGGTGGGTTTGCGGTGGGAATAGTCATGGCAGCCTTTCAATGGAGCGGACGCAGAAGAGTTTCCATATTGCCTTCGATGTTCAAAAAGTGCAACAGGTTAGACACACCAATGGTCATGACCCATCCACACATTGGCGTCAATCCTGTTATTGAGCCATGCGGAAAGTCAAACTCAAGGGCTTCTAAGTGCCTCAGGTTGCGGTGCTGTCGAATCGGCTTACTGCCCGGCCCACACCGGCTTGCGCTTTTCCTGAAACGCCTTTTGCCCCTCCTTGGCGTCCTCGGTCAGGGTGAACAATGCGATTTGACTTTCGGTAAACGACATGCTCTCTTCAAAAGCCATCGCCTCGATTTTCTTCATGGTGTAGAGGCCGCGGCGAATCGCGGCCGGGGACTTGTCCAGCAACCGCTCCAGCAGCCACTGCAGCTTGGCGTCCACATCGCTGCCCTCTTCGCTCACGTAGTTAACCAAGTTGTACTCCAGTGCCTGGGCCGCTGTGATGGGCTCACCGGTGAGGCACATCTCGGTCAACTTGCGCCGTGGAATCAGGTGCTGCAAGACACTGAGCACCTGAGCCGGGAATACACCCACCTTGACCTCGGGCAGGCCAAAAACCGCATGGCTCGCTGCCACTGCCATGTCGCACATGCTCATCAGCCCCATGCCACCGGCCATGCAGGCGCCGTTGACCCGGGCAACCAGTGGCATTGTGCTGGCCTTGGCCACGCGCAGCAGCTGCGCAAGATGGCCGTGGGGTTCGGAGTAGTCGGTGGTGAAGGCTTTGGCGGATTGCAAATCGGCGCCGGCGCAAAAGGCTTTGCTGCCGGCGCCAGTGATCACGATGGCGCGAATCGCACGGTCGGTCTGCGCGGCAGCCATGGCCTGCGCCATGCCGGCCAGCACGCCGTGGCTCATGGCGTTGCGCCGCTCTTCACGGGTGATGGTGAGCCACAGCACGGGGCCGCGTTGCTCAACCGACAGTTCGCTCGACGATTCAAAGACTGCAGGGGTTTGGGTCATGGTGGTACTCCGTTTTAACCGGTTTAACGATATGCTATACAAATAATAGCTTCATATTCAATGAATACGAGGGCTGGAGCATTATTATGCTAGTGCATCAGTCAAGCCATCCGATCGCCCGATCATCCGACCGGCGCCTGCCTGTACTATGCGTCAACCCTAGTCATCCAACATCCAATCAACCGCGCCCCGATATGGAGGACACCCAGCCCCGCATCGTCATCGAGCAACTGCCCGATGGCGTGTGTGTGCGCTTGTTGGGGCGCTGGACAGCCGAACACCTTGCCGGCGCGTCGCATTGGCGTGATCTGCAGGCCGCATTGGCAGCCCTGCCTGGTGAAGTGCACCGTTGTCAATGGGATCTGCTGCCACTGCGCCGCCTGGACCA
>CAIQBN010000163.1 GCA_903870065.1 uncultured beta proteobacterium
TGCTGGACAACGCCTGCAAATGGGCATCCCACCGGGTGGAACTGAACGCCTGCAGGGATGGCACCACGGTGACCATCATGGTCGATGATGATGGCTCCGGACTGGGCGCACCACAGCGCGACGCCGTGATGCAGCGCGGTGTGCGCGCCGATGAGCGGGTTCCAGGCTCGGGTTTGGGCTTGGCCATTGTCAATGACCTGGTGCAACTCTATGCCGGTCGGCTGGAACTGCTGGACTCCCCGATGGGCGGGTTGCGCGCAGCACTCACTCTGCCGGCTGTGGTGTAAGTGTCCTGTCGCGCCAGGGATTGCGACCAGCCACGAACGTGCGGTCTTTTCCCATACCAATTTGGCCTTTGGCTGTGTCGGCCAAGCCGGGGACCGTTGTGCGCATGGGCCTGCGTCCGAGATCTTCGAATCCGTCCGACCATGCAAGTATCCAGAAAATGCGGTTTAATTTCTAATCGTCGGTGTGCCAGTTACTGGTTCATCACGCGTTGGCACTGCATCCTGATCGTTCGTGCAATCAAGGAGTGATTGATGAAGCAAGCACCCAGCCACTGTTTTTTCCGGCACTACCTGTTGAAAGCTGGCCCTGTTGCGCTGCTGTTTTCTGTAGTACTGGCACAGCCTGCCATGGGCGCTGGCAGTGTTGACGCCGGTCGTGCGGCTTTCCCGTTGTGTCTAAGCTGCCACTCTGACCCGCCCACGGCAGCTAGGTTTGACCCGTATCGGTTTAATGCAGCCGCGCTGACGTCCGCTTTTCAAGGCATTTTACAGATGAGCGGGAATCTGGCATTGGGTTCCAGAACCATTAATGACATCGCATCCTACCTGGGGCTGCCTAACGCCAACGACACCGACAGACTGTTGGACTGGGCCGAAGAACTGGTTCCGGAATTACTCACGCCGAGCAAGCAGCCAACCGGACAACTGCTTAGCTATACCTATCGTTTCTATCCTGCCACGGGAGTCTATCTTGCGTCCAAGGACGGGAATATCTGGTTTTTTGACAGCCGAACACCAGGCGCCGCCGTTGTCAATGTGGGTACCGTGCGCGCTTTACTGGACCTGATGCCCAACGGCAGATAGCGGCTTCATCGTTGCCCGATTGTTGTCCCCATTGGCAGTGCATCGCCGTTTTGGTCTGCGGAAATTTGTGTGATGCCGATGGACTAACCGGCTTGCAGCGTTTGGGCGAACACGGCGCTGTCTACATTGCCACCCGAGATCGTCACCCCCACGATTTGACCCGCCAACTGCGCGCGCTCCTGCATCGCTGCCGCAAAGGCCGCGGCACCAGCGCCTTCTGCCACGTTGTGGGTGCAGGCAAAGATGTCGCGCATGGCTTGCGCCACCTCGAAGTCGGTCACTTTGACAATGTGGTCGATCTGGCCTTGCAGGATGGCCAGCGCCTGCGCATCCGCAATACGGCAGGCCATGCCGTCGGCCAGCAGGGTGGTCACCGGGGCTTCCACCACGCGGCCTGCGGCCAGCGAGTCGGCATACGTCGTGGCGTGCGCGCTGACAACGCCGACGATGCGCGCCTTGTGACCCAGCGCGTGTTTGGCAATGATCGCTGAACAGGCTCCCGAGCCCTGTCCAATGGGCACGTACACCACATCCAGGTCCGGCACGGCTTTGAAGAGCTCCCACCAGTAGGTGGCTACCCCGCGCAACAAGTTGACATGGAAACTGGGCACCATGTGGGCACTGCGCTGTTCTGCCAGTTTGATGGCGTGCTCGCGGCTTTCCTGGAAGTCGCTGCCGTGCTCAACCAGCGTTATGCCCAGGGCGCGCATGGCGGCGTTCTTCTCAGACGAGTTACCGTGCGGCGCGACGATGGTGCAGGCCACACCATATGCCCGCGCCGCCCAGCCAATGCTCTGCCCGTGGTTGCCCCGTGTGGCGCTAATGACCTCCCTGGGCAGGCTGCCGGACTTGGCCAACTGGTCGAAGTAGGTCAGGCCGCCGCGGATCTTGAAGGCCCCCACCGGCGTGTGGTTTTCATGCTTGACCCAGCATGTGGAGCCCAGTTTTTGGCCCAGCAGCGCCCAGGCGTATTGGGGCGTGGCGGAAAATTCTCGGTAAACCACTTGGGCGCTGTCTTCGATGTCCTTCAGGGTGGGCAGGTTCATGTGCATATCGTTATCAGGCCGTTGGGGGTTTGGAGGGTCGCTGCCAGCCGGGGTGTGTCAGACTTGAGCACCTGCGTGGTCCAGCCGATGGCCTGGTATGCCGCGCACAGTGTCACGGCCTGGGGATGTTGAATGTGCAGGGCTTGCAGGGTCACGCCGCTGGTGGGCATGCGGTCGGTCGGGTGCGTGTCACCCCACTGGATCAGTGTGGGCAGGCAGCCGTCAAACAGGCGCTGGCCGTCCGGGCGCACCGTAATGTGCCATTGCAGCAAGCCCTGTTCGGTCGGGCGCGAGGCCTGCAGCACGTCACCCCGGTCCAGGCCCTGCGCAGCCAGTGCGGCCACTGCGGCGTAGATGTCAGTCACGCTGACCACCGCATGCACCAGCGTTGGCCCGTGTTGTGCGACATGCGCCCGCAGCGCCGGGCCATCCATGTCAAACCAGCGTCTAGCCCTCGTCAACGTTGGTTTTATTGCTGCTGAATTAATAGCAATTATTTCCAGGTAGGCAGTGGGAAAATCGGATGTGGCAATCTTTAGCAGGCGGTTGTGCGTGCCCATTAGAGGGTGTTCGCCACCAGGGCCAGGTGTCACTCCCAATGTGGCTTCGCACCAGGCCACGCCCTCCACCAAGCTGGCCGCCATCACCACCAGGTGGTCGAGCATGGGAGCGCCGGGTGGGAAGTGCATGGCCTGCTGCATGATCTAACGGCCGGATTCGCCCAGCGTGCGGGTCAGCCAGAACGCGCTGGCCAGCGCTAGCGAGCCAAAAATGGCAGCGCCGACAGCTTGGCCGGCCAGCACTTCCACCGGTCCATAACGCGCACCCCACCAGACAAACGGGATCGTTCCCAGGGTGGCCCGCGCCCAGTTGAAGCCGGTGGACCAAAGCGGGCGCCCCAGATTGTTGAACGCTGCATTGGCAACAAACAGGGCGCCCATAAAAAAGAAACTGACCGCCAACCAGCTGCAAAAGGCATGCACCATCTGCGCCGCCAATCCGTCCAGCGAA
>CAIQBN010000164.1 GCA_903870065.1 uncultured beta proteobacterium
AGTAGCTACAGCCGCACGGCACGCCTAACAAACCTACATCTTTGGAGAAAACCTTAGACAAGGGACTTGTTCGCAACATCCCCGACAATTTTCTGCACGAATGCATCCA
Source organism: uncultured beta proteobacterium (assembly GCA_903870065.1). GTDB lineage: Bacteria > Pseudomonadota > Gammaproteobacteria > Burkholderiales > Burkholderiaceae_C > Allorhodoferax. The sequence continues at coordinate 110 of CAIQBN010000164.1, forward strand.
GGGACATTGCTCCGAGGTCTTGACCACCCCGGGCGCGCACTGAGACAGCACCTGCCGCCATCTCTTTGTCACCAACGACCAGTAGATACGGCAGCTTTTGCATTGAATGCTCACGTATTTTATACGTAATTTTTTCGTTTCGTAGGTCCAAATCAACCCTAAGCCCTTGATTTTGCAGCGTTTTAGCCACGGACCGGGCATATTCAACCTGCGCATCCGTGATATTGAGCACGACAACTTGAACAGGCGCCAGCCATGCGGGCAGTGCACCCGCGCTTTCTTCAATCAAAATTCCAATGAAGCGCTCGAGACTGCCAACAATCGCACGATGCAGCATGACAGGACGATGGCGAGCACCGTCCTCACCTACATATTCAGCGTCCAATCTCTCAGTCATGAAGAAATCAACCTGTATGGTCCCGCATTGCCACTGACGCCCGATTGCGTCTTTCAAGGTGTACTCGATCTTTGGACCATAAAACGCGCCTTCCCCCGGCGTTATTTCAAAATCACATCCTGAAGCGCGCAGACTCTCCATCAATGCATGTTCAGCCTTGTCCCAACTTTCATCTGACCCAATACGCTTTTCAGGACGAGTGGCGATTTTGTAAATGATTTTCTTAAAACCAAAATCGGCATACACCTTCTGCAATAACGATGTGTAACTAGAGCACTCCGCCAGAATCTGATCTTCGGTACAAAAAATGTGTCCGTCATCCTGGGTGAACCCTCTCACTCGCATGATGCCGTGTAGCCCCCCAGAAGGCTCATTGCGATGGCAGTTGCCAAACTCACCGTAACGCAACGGCAAATCGCGGTAGCTTTTAATACCTTGCTTGAAAATAAGAATGTGGCCCGGGCAATTCATCGGTTTCAGAGCGTATTCGCGCTTTTCCGACTCGGTGATAAACATGTTCTCACGATACTTATCCCAGTGCCCAGTCTTCTCCCAAAGACTCTTGTCAATTATTTGTGGGCCCTTAACTTCAAGGTAGCCGTTTTCGCGATAGACCTGGCGCATGTACTGCTCAACGCCTTGCCACAACGTCCAACCCTTGGGATGCCAAAATACCAGGCCGGGGGCGTGTTCATCGATGTGAAAGAAGTCCAGCTCACGTCCCAACTTGCGATGATCCCTCTTTTCTGCCTCTTCCAGCATGGTCAAGTGCTGTTGAAGTTCATCCTTTGTAGCCCATGCCGTGCCATAAACACGTTGCAGCATTTCGTTTTTGTGGTCACCACGCCAATAGGCGCCAGCTAGTTTCATCAATTTGAAATGTTTGAGTTTGCCTGTGCTGGGCACGTGCGGCCCGCGACAAAGGTCTTCAAACTTTCCTTCACGGTACAGCGAAACATCCTGATCTACCGGTATTGCCTCAATGATCTCTGCTTTGTAGTGTTCACCCAGGTTCTTGAAATAGGCGACAGCCTCGTCACGCGGCAATACCCGGCGCACTACTGGCTCGTCCAAAGTCGCAAGTTGCGTCATCTTCTTCTCGATGGCAATCAAGTCGTCTGGAGTGAATGGCCGTTTATAGGAAAAGTCATAAAAGAAACCATTCTCAATAACTGGGCCAATTGTGACTTGTGCATCTGGAAACAATTCCTTGACTGCGTAGGCCAACAAGTGGGCGGTGGAATGGCGAATCAACTCCAGACCTTCAGGGTCTTTGGCTGTGACGATGGACACCGCGCAGCTAGTAGTAATTTGAAAGCTGGTGTCGACGACTTTAGCGTCTACTCGACCGCCCAATGCCGCCTTCGCCAGGCCTGCACCAATTGACGCAGCAACGTCGGCAACCGATACAGGACCAGAAAATTCGCGTGTAGAACCGTCGGGAAGAGTAATTTGAATCATGGTATGGGATCAAGCAGGGGTAGACGAAATGAAAAAGCGCGGGACACTCCGCGCTTTACTATCAGAATAGTAGCTGACAGCGCGCATCGCACGCCGTCGACAGTCTCAATTTCTTGCAAATTTCGCCGCAGAAGTTCGCAATGTCATTACAAAATTGCCTTTCACGCCCTTGAACAGAATTTGATGAACTATTTTAACCTCTGTCACTGTCACAGCGCTGCCAATGATCAAGGCTCGCAACACCGTCACTGCCAATAAAAAAGCCGGGACTCTTGGGGGCCCCGGCTTCTCATTTCAGTCTAGGCACGCAACGAATGCTCAGTGAAACTGCTCTTCTTCAGTGGAACCTGTCAGCGCGGTAACACTGGACTTTCCGCCCTGAATCACGGTAGTGACTTCGTCAAAGTAACCGGTTCCTACTTCCTGTTGATGCGATACAAAACTGTACCCACGATCACGGGCTGCAAATTCCGGCTCCTGCACCTTCTCGACATATGCTGTCATTCCCCGCGCCATATAGTCCTGCGCCAAGTCAAACATGTGGAACCACATGTTGTGAATGCCAGCCAACGTGATGAACTGGTACTTATAGCCCATTGCACCCAATTCCTTCTGGAACTTGGCAATGGTGGCATCATCCAGATTCTTTTTCCAGTTGAATGAAGGCGAGCAGTTGTAAGCCAGCAATTTGCCAGGGTGCTTGGCATGCACCGCATCCGCAAATTTCTTGGCGAATTCAAGATCAGGGGTGCCGGTTTCACACCATACCAAATCAGCATACTCCGCATAAGCGACCGCGCGCGAGATCGCCTGGTCAAGGCCCTTCTTAGTTTTGTAGAACCCTTCTGCGGTTCTCTCGCCTGTCAAGAATGGCTGGTCGTTTGCATCGTAATCACTGGTCAACAAGTCGGCAGCCTCGGCGTCGGTGCGGGCAATGACTAGCGTGGGCACTCCGTATACATCGGCAGCCATTCGGGCAGCAATCAACTTCTGGCAGGCCTCGGTTGTAGGAACGAGTACCTTGCCACCCATATGTCCACACTTCTTGACCGATGCCAATTGATCTTCAAAGTGAACACCACCAGCCCCCGCACGAATCATGGCTTTCATCAATTCGTAGGCATTTAAAACGCCACCAAAACCAGCTTCAGCATCCGCAACAATGGGTGCAAAATAGTCGATGTAGCCCTTATCGCCGGGTCCGACGCCCTTGGACCACTGGATTTCATCAGCACGGGTGAACGAGTTGTTGATACGTTCGACGACCTTCGGAACCGAGTCCACTGGGTACAACGATTGGTCGGGGTACATCGCGGAATACTCATTGTTGTCCGCAGCAACCTGCCAACCCGACAAATAAATGGCTTTCACACCCGCTTTAACCTGCTGCATGGCCTGACCACCGGTCAAAGCACCCAGGCAGTTGACGTAGGGCGTGTTGTTAACAAGGTCCCACAACTTTTCCGCGCCACGACGTGCCAATGTGTGCTCGACCTGCAATGAGCCCCGCAGGCGCACGACATCGGCAGCGGTGTAGCCGCGTTTGATTCCCTTCCAGCGGGGGTTGGTTGCCCAATCCTTTTCGAGGGCTGCGATTTGCTGTTCACGGGTTTGTGTAGTCATAAAGTCACTCCGTAGTAAAAAAAACGGTGCCTGAACGGTTCCGGTGTTGCAGGCTACGGATCAATTCTAGTCTTATATAAGACATGTTTTTGCTCTTATGTCTTATATAAGACATATTTTTATCAAAAATTTTACGAGAAATCCACCGGGAATTCACATCGTGAAACGACATGAAGCATCATGAAAAAAGTGCCTCTTTGCGACAGAAGTTTGATCAAAGCGCACGGTTGGCCGTTGACATTTCCCGTACACGCCTGCGCTCAGCGCGTGCCATAAACACACTTGCGGCAAAGACCCCGACGCTGACGACAGCAACGGTCAACGTGGCAACCGTATTGACGCTGGGGCTCAAGCCAAGACGCGCTCGACTGAAGATCGTGATGGGCATGGTTGTAGAACCGGGACCTGACAAAAATGCAGAAAGCACAACATCGTCCAGCGACAAAGTGAAAGTCAGCAGCCAAGCCGAGCCAATGGCCTGAAGAATAAGAGGCAGCGTCACCAGAAAAAAAACCTGCCATGGCCTACAACCCAAGTTTTGCGCCGCTTCTTCCAATTGCGGATTCATCTCCTGCAAGCGCGACAGAATCACAACTGTGGCGTACGCCATGCCCAACAATGTATGACCCAACCAGATCGTCAGAAAACCACGCTCGGGAATTCCAAACATACGCTGCACAGAAACCAGCATTAAGAGCAGAGACAGTCCAATGATCACTTCTGGCATCACAAGCGGAGAGTTCACCATGCCTGCAAACAAGGTGCGTCCAGGAAAGCGCTTGAAGCGATGCAACGACATCGCCGCCAGTGTGCCAAGCAACACCGATGAACAGGCTGTCAAGAACGCGATTTCCATTGAAAGCACGAAGCCACTAATGATTTCTGTATCGTGTGACAACTCCGAATACCAGCGCAGTGACCAGCCACCCCATTGCGTAACGATTGGACTGGCATTGAAACTCAGCACCACCAGTGTGAGTATCGGCAAATACAAAAAAGCAAAAATGGCCACAAGCCAAATCCTGGATGTCACGCGGCCTGCATTTGAAGTCATGACGTGTGTGCCTCCGCGCGCGACTTGCTGAACAATGCAACCGGCACAATGATGAGCAAAACCATCACCACGGCCACGGTAGCCGCCATAGGCCAATCGTTGTTGCTAAAGAACTCATCCCACAGTACCCGCCCAATCATTAGCGTCTGTGGTCCTCCCAGCAGTTCAGGAATGACAAATTCACCTACACACGGAATAAATACCAACATGGACCCAGCAGCAATGCCACTGCGCGACAACGGCACGGTAATTCGCCAGAAGGTCTGCCAGGGCGTTGCACCCAAATCCATGGCAGCTTCGATCAGGCGTAAATCCATCTTGACCAAATTCGCGTACAACGGCAACACCATGAACGGCAGGTATGTGTAGACCATTCCCAGGACCATGGAGAACGGCGTATTCATCATCTTTACCGGCTCTGTGATCAACCCTGCTGCGATAGCCAGACCATTGAAGACCCCGGCATCCGCAAGCAGCATTTTCCACGCGTAGACGCGCAACAAAAAAGACGTCCAAAATGGCAACATCACCAGCATTAACAGGGCGGGACGGCGGTCAGCACGACTGCGCGCCAGAAAATAGGCAAACGGGTAAGCCAGCAGTAGACAAATCAAGGTCGTCATTGCGGCGAATTTCAATGAACTCAAGTAGGTCTGTATGTACAGCGTGTCCTGTGCCAAGCTCAAGTAATTGTCCAGCTTTAACTGAAAATGGATCACGCCGTCCGACCAATTGACCACATCCTTAAACGCTACACCGTCCATTTCTGAAATACTGATCTTGAAAACCACCAAGAATGGCATCAAGAACACGAGTAACAGAAACACCATGGGTACGCCAATCACGATGCTACTCCCCCATAGCCCGGCCAATCGATCGCGCATCTGATGGTTCTTGCTCAAAAAATCCGTCACAACGCCCTCACCGTGTCAAGATTACGACATCGCTGCCATACCACCAGACATACACGGGGTCACCCACGGCCAAGACCGACACGGTATGCCGCGCGGCGTTGGTATTTGTCACCTTGACCTCAGCACCCGTGTCGAGTTTTACGTGGTACGTCGTCAGTTGTCCGAGATAGGCCAAATTCGCAATTACCCCGCGCACCAGGTTGAATCCAACCTCAGCCGGCGATTCGCGTTCGGAATCTAGCGGCGCGGAATGCTGAATAACCATTTTTTCGGGACGAACGGCCACGTACACATCCATCCCCGGCGTACCGGTTATGCCGTGGCTGACGTAGTGCCGACATTCCGTCCCGGAAATCACAACATGGTCGGGCGCATCTACTTCAACCGTTCCATGAAACAAATTGACACTGCCAATAAAGTCGGCAACAAATCGGCAGTCGGGGGTTTCATAAATTTCATGTGGCGCACCGACCTGCAAAATCTTGCCTTCATTCATGACGCCGATGCGACTAGCCATTGTCATCGCCTCTTCCTGATCATGGGTCACCATCACACAAGTCACTCCTACCTGATGAATGATGTCAACGAGTTCCAACTGGGTTCGCTGCCGCAGTTTGGCATCAAGTGCGCCCAATGGCTCGTCAAGCAGCAACAGTTTGGGTCGTTTGGCCAAACTGCGCGCGAGCGCAACCCGTTGCTGCTGTCCGCCTGACAACTGGTGAGGCTTGCGTTTCGCATAGGGTTGGAGCTGAACCAAGTCCAGCATTTGGCCAACCCTGACTTCAATTTCAGACCTTGGTAACCCATCGCGCCGCAAGCCAAATGCGATGTTGTCCCAAACCGTCAGGTGGGGAAACAATGCATAACTCTGAAACATCATGTTAATCGGACGCTCATACGGCGCCAGGGCCACAATGTCTTGCCCTGCAAGTCGAATATGCCCCGCCGTTGGCGCCTCAAATCCGGCCAGCATCCGCAATAGGGTTGACTTGCCGCAACCCGACGACCCCAGCAACGCAAAGATTTCACCTTGGTGGACATCCAGAGTCACATCATTTACCGCAACTACATCATCAAACTTTTTCACGATGTGCTGCATCTGCAAAAACGGAGTTTCGACCGCAGCAGCAGACGCTGGGCCTAAGTCTAAATGTGTCATCACCAATTGGCCTTGCTGCAAGATTTTTCGTTATCGTAAGGGGTGAAACGCCACATTTTAGTTAGGGCATGATTCACGTTATTGACTTAGCTCTCAAACATCACTGCAACTGCCATGCGTTCCCATCCTGTTTCAAGAATTCAAACGCCCAACCGCTGGACCTCCTACGGTTTTCTGGCGCTGAGCATGACTTTGGTCGGCAGCTACGTGGCTTTGTCCAAACCACTGGTCGCTGCGCTCGGGGTATTCCTTTTGGCGTGGCTGCGTTTTGGTATTGGTGCACTGGCAATCGCCCACTGGCTAAAACGACCGGCAAATGAACCACCCTTAAGTGGCCGCACCCAAGTCCTCATCTTTTTAGAGTCATTTCTTGGAAATTTCCTGTTTTCCATTTCCATGCTTTTTGGGGTCAGCATGACCAGTGCAGTCTCCGCTGGGGTGATCATGGCCTCCATTCCAGCGGTAGTGGCGATAATGAGTTGGTTTTTTCTGAAAGAACGCATCGGGATGCGAGTATGGGCCGCTGTCGGATGCGGGGCACTTGGCATTGGCTTGTTGGCGCTATCAAAAGGTGAGCACTCCAATATGCATTCTGGAGGGCCGGACGCCAATTTAGCTCAGAACAGTCCAATGCTCGGCAATTTGCTGGTATTTGTCTCTGTTTTATGCGAAGCCGCCTATGCCGTCATCGGGAAGAAATTGACCGGTACTTTGTCCCCCAAACGCATCACTGCTCTGATCAACTTATGGGGCTTCGTGCTGATGACGCCGATTGGGCTTTACATGGCGCTGCAATTCAATTTCGCGGGCGTGACACCGTCATCATGGCTATTGCTGCTGTTCTATGCGCTGGCTGCCAGTGTCTGGACGGTTTGGCTTTGGATGACGGGACTCAAAGGAGTACCAGCGGCACAAGCCGGCGTCTTTACCGTCATGCTGCCAATTTCAGCAGCACTGGTTGGCGTACTTGCCCTGGGTGAATCGCTTAGCGGCGTGCAGGCGGTGGCATTCATTATTGCGCTGCTAGGCGTTTTATTGGCCACCCTGCCCTCAGGAAAATCCGTTACACCAATGGTCTAGTCGACACAACGATTCCGTCTTGGTCGGCATACAACCAGTCGCCAGGGCGCACCCAAATTCCCTGTATTTGAACCGCTACATTGGCCAGCCCCTGGTTGCGCTTTTCGGTTGGCAAAGGCATTGCGCCCAAGGCTCTGATGCCAACGCTGTGACCGGCGAGCTCCGCCGTATCACGCACGCAGCCATCAACAATGATGCCGGACCATCCATTGCGAGCTGCCGCCGCGCCCAAATTACCTCCCAACAATGCACGTCGCAAAGATCCACCACCGTCCACCACCAGTACTTTGCCAACAGGGCCGTACGGGCCATCGGCAACACCCGACGCATCAACAGCAGCCTTCACCAGTGAATTGTCCTCAAAACACTTCACAGTTTCAACGGGACCAGCAAACTTTCTAACTTGACCAAAGTCTTTGAATACGGGCGGAAGCACCCGGAAATCGCCAGACGAATCATTCTTGTACGCGTCGCAAAGATCACATGTAGCAAAGTCAATCAGCATCTGCAGTCACTCCTTTTGGTTGAATGACCTATTCTCCAATGGAAAAAACAACATTTCCCAATGAAAAATGCATTTTTCCGCTGGATCACCGCCTTTTTCTCCAGTAGCATCCGGGTTACCAGTGAAGACACAGTTTTTACTGGTGATTAATCAACTTCAAAAAAGGACAATCAATCATGGCAACTGCGAAGAAAGCTCCAGCAAAAAAGGCGGCACCTGCAAAGGCCGCTGCGCCAGCTAAAAAGGCCGCTCCTGCGAAAAAGGCAGCAGCAGCACCCGCCAAAAAAGTAGCTGCCAAGACGCCAGCCAAAAAGGTTGCTCCTGCGAAAAAGGCAGTAGCAGCGCCCGCCAAAAAAGCGGCTCCAGCCAAAAAGGCAGCTGCTCCCAAAGCACCAGCCAAGAAGCGCACCGTGAATGCAGCATTCATGAAAGCTTTGACTCCTAGCGCTGCTTTAGCTGCTATCGTCGGAGCCACTCCATTGCCACGCACTGAAGTCGTGAGCAAACTGTGGGCCTATATCAAGAAAAACAAGCTACAAGACGCAGTGAACAAGCGCATGATCAATGCAGACGCCAAGCTGAAAGAGATCTTCGGCAAGATGCAAGTTTCCATGTTTGAAATGGCTGGTCTGATTGGGAAACACCTGAAATAATCGGCAACGACCCAATTCACAAAGGCCGGCTAACCCGGCCTTTTTTTCCACCCTGAACTTAGTCCACCATGCTGCGCTTCCTGCTCACGCGATTGAGCCTGATCATTCCAACTTTTTTTGGAATGACCTTGCTCGCGTTCTTTTTGATTCGCCTGGTTCCTGGCGACCCGATTGAGACTCTTGCCGGCGAACGCGGCATTGACGCGCAACGGCACGCAGTCCTGCTCAAGGAATATGGGCTGGATCGACCTGTCATGGTGCAGTATGGCGTCTATATTGCCAAAGTGTTGCAAGGCGATTTGGGCAAATCGATCATTACACAGGCGTCGGTCCTGACTGAATTTACCGCGCTGTTTCCCGCCACCATTGAACTCGCTGTGTGTGCCATTCTTTTTGCGCTGTTCGTTGGCGTTCCAGCTGGAATCGTTGCCGCTGTCAAACGCAACTCCCTGCTTGACCACGGTGTAATGGGGATTTCTCTGACCGGCTACTCGATGCCCATTTTCTGGTGGGGTCTGTTGCTGATATTGCTGTTTTCTGTCCAACTGGATCTGACACCGGTGTCAGGTCGCATTGCGGTACAGCATTTCATCGAACCAGTGACTGGCTTCTTGCTCATTGATACCCTTTTGTCCAACGACACCGCTGCATTCTGGTCCGCTGCTACCCATCTTATTCTCCCCACCATCGTATTGGG
>CAIQBN010000165.1 GCA_903870065.1 uncultured beta proteobacterium
TAGCGCTTTTGACTCAACACCTCCCTCCCTGGCAATTTCAACTGCACAGTCGTAGAAAGTCGGTCCCGCGCCCATGTCCGTCAGCTTTTGACTGGTCAGCTCGTTGACATTGGTGCCGGCCAGCCCCAGCTTGCGCCACCACACACCCAGGCCGTTGACCACCCCCGGGCGGGCGCGCTTGGAGATTAGCGCCTTGCAGACATACGTTCCGCGCAGGTTGAACACGCGCACCACATCACCCGACCCAATGGCGCGGGCCTGCGCATCGCTGGCGTGCATCTCGACGATGGGCTCTCCCTCGATGTCGCGCAGGCTCTTTACGTTCACAAAGGTCGAGTTCAAAAAGTTGCGCGCCGGCGGCGAAATCATGGCCAGTGGAAAGGCTGGAGAGTCGCCTGCCACCTCGTAGTTGGGTACATGGTCGGGCAGCCCGTCCAGCCCCCTGGCCTGTAGACGTTCGCTGAAAAACTCGCAGCGACCCGACGGGGTCGGGAAGCCGCCACGGGCGAACGGCGCATCCGCCAGGGGCAGCGTGGCAAAACCCTGGCGCAGCAGCAGATCAAAATCGACGGCCTGGCCATAGGCCGCGCGGCACAGGCTTTCATCGGTCTCGGTAAAACACGGCTTGAGAAAATCAGCGTCGTGTTGGCCCATGTGGGCCGCCAATTCGCGAAAAATCTGGGTGTTCGGCTTGGCCTCACCGACAGGCGCGATGGCAGGTCGGTTGAGCAGCACATCGGTGTGGCCGTAGCTCAGGTGCACGTCCCAGTGCTCCAGCTGCGTGGTGGCGGGCAGGATGTAGTCGGCATAGTCGGCAGTGTCGGTCTGAAAATGCTCCAGCACCACGGTGAACAGGTCTTCACGCGCAAAGCCCGCAACCACCTTGCTGGAGTCAGGTGCCACGGCAACGGGGTTGCTGTTGTAAACCACCAGCGCTTCGATGGCCGGACCGAACTCTGCGGATGCCGCACGCAGCAAGTCATCGCCGATGGTCACCATATTGATGGTGCGCGGCGCACGCCCGGCCAGCAAATCCGGGCGCTGCAGTGCTTGCTTGTTGACCGGAAACTGGCCGGAGCTCGACAGTAACACGCCGCCGCCGCGGTGCCGCCACGCGCCAATCAGCGCGGGCAGGCAGGCAATGGCGCGCACGGCATTGCCGCCACCCTTGACCCGCTGCAAGCCATAGTTCATGCGGATCGCGGCGGGCTCGCCCCGCTGCAAGCAACCACCGTAGTCCCGCGCCAGAGCGGTGATTTGCTCAACCGCAATGCCACACACGCCAGCAGCACGATCGGGGGGCCACTGCAGGGCGCGTTCGCGCAGTGCTTCCCAACCCAGGGTGTGGTGGGCGATGTAGTCGTGGTCCAGCCAGTCATTGGTGATCAGTTCGTGCATCAATGCCAGCGCCAGGGCGGAGTCGGTGCCGGGAAGCAAGGCGATGTGTTCGTGGCACTTTTCCGCTGTCTCGCTCTTGCGCGGGTCAATGCAAATCAGCTTGGCGCCATTGCGCTTGGCGACTTGCGCATAGCGCCAAAAGTGAAGGTTGCTGGCAATCGAATTACTGCCCCAAATGATGATCAGTCTGGCCTCGGCAAAAAACTCCACCCGCATGCCAACCTTGCTCCCCAGCGTATGGACAAGGCCCTCTCCGCCGGCAGCGGCGCAAATTGTGCGATCCAGAAAGGAGGCACCCAACTGATGGAAAAATCGACCGGACATACTCTCGCCTTGAACCAGACCCATGGTTCCCGCATAGCTGTAGGGCTGAATGGCCTGCGCCGCATCGGGACCTCGCAACGCAATTGCTGCCAGTCTGGATGCTATGTCGGCCAGCGCACTGTCCCAGCTCACGCGCTCAAACTGTCCGTTACCTTTGGGTCCACAGCGTTTGAGGGGATGCAGGATGCGCTGCGGGTGGTAGGTGCGCTCGGTATAACGCGAGACTTTGGCGCACAGTACGCCGTCGGTGTGCGGATGCGCCGGATTGCCATGGACCCTGACCGCCACCCCGCCTTGCACCGTGGTTCGCAGAGAACAGGTGTCAGGACAGTCGTGGGGGCAGGCGCCGATGACTTCCTCTAAGTGAATCACCGGAATAGAATTAGTTGGGTTGGGCATGACCACCATGGTAAAGCCTGCGGCGTAATAATGTGGCATTGCCCACACTGACGGACACCTTCTGCCATGAACTTGATTGATGATCTGGTATCTGCTGCACCGGCGATTGCCGCTATTCGGCGCGACCTGCACGCCCACCCCGAGCTGTGCTTTCACGAGGTGCGCACAGCGGATGTCGTGGCAACCCAACTCACGCAATGGGGTATTGAGGTACACCGGGGGATGGGCACCACGGGCGTGGTTGGCATCGTCCGCTCTGGCACGTCAAAACGCGCGATAGCGTTGCGCGCCGACATGGATGCATTGCCAATGCAGGAATTCAATACGTTTGCCCACACCAGCCGCCACGCCGGCAAGATGCATGCCTGCGGTCACGACGGCCATACTGCCATGCTGCTCGCGGCAGCGCAGCACTTTTCACGGCACCGCAATTTTGATGGCACCGTGTACTTGATTTTCCAACCGGCTGAAGAGGGCGGTGGCGGTGCGCGCGAAATGATCAAGGATGGACTATTTGACAAATTCCCGGTCGAAGCGGTGTTTGGCATGCACAACTGGCCTGGCTCGGATGTGGGCAAATTCGCAGTCAGCCCGGGTCCGGTGATGGCGTCCAGCAATGAATTCAAAATCACGATTCAGGGCAAAGGCGGCCACGCAGCATTGCCGCACAACGCGCTGGACCCGGTTCCGGTTGCCTGCCAGATGGTGCAGGCGTTTCAAACCATCATCAGCCGAAACAAGAAACCCATCGACGCCGGCGTCATCTCGGTCACAATGATCCACGCCGGCGAGGCTACCAACGTCATACCCGATCATTGTGAGTTGCAGGGCACGGTGCGCACCTTCTCCATCGAAGTGCTGGACCTCATCGAGCAACGCATGCGCGACATTGCATCCCACACGGCTGCCGCTTTCGGCATGGAGTGCAATTTTGAGTTCGTGCGCAATTACCCGCCAACGATCAATTCCGCGCATGAAGCCGAATTTGCACGCCGGGTGATGGAAAGCATTGTGGGCGAGGCCAATGTCCAGACTCAGGAGCCAACCATGGGTGCGGAGGACTTTGCCTACATGCTGATGGCAAAACCGGGCTGCTACTGCTTTATTGCCAATGGTGATGGCACACACCGGGACATGGGGCACGGTGGTGGGCCCTGCATGCTGCACAACCCGAGCTATGACTTTAACGACACCCTCATACCCTTGGGTGCCACCTACTGGGTCCGTCTGGCTGAGGCCTGGTTGGCCGCCAAGGGAAGTTAGTATGATGGCTGCAATAGTATGACCCGGGAGAGGACTGTGACCAATTGGAGTGAGTTGACATCGCGCGTCAAGCCTGCGGGTTTACCAGAAGCCATCAAACGCCAGATTGCGCCGGGCGTCACGCGCTACACCTTTGTGCATGACGATCTGGAAGTGGATGATCCAGCCATTGACTCCACCGGCCGGTATTTTGTTTCGCCACGTGAGTACGGCTTTTCCATTCGGGGCTTCCGCGGTGGCAAGACGGCCTGGGCCAGGGACTTTTCCAATGGCACGATGCTGGTTGTCAACACCGAGGGAACATCCCATGTTTTGTCGCCCAAACTGGCAGCCAGAGTGCTATTTGTGGCAGATGACGGAGTCGTCCTGCAAGACACGGGTCTTGTCCAGCCAAGCAAGGCGCGGATTCCAGACCTGACCACCGTGCGTCTGACAATCATTGCCACCTTTGACCTGCACGGCGAAAGCCCGGAAATGGCCCGCACGCTTTTGATGCGCATGGTGGACCGCGCCATCCTCAGCGGCCCACGCACGGGGGAGTCCGAAGCCGTGGTGGTGGACCACCGGTTCGAGTCCAGCGCTGTAATCGGCGCCGAAAAACGCCGCTCCAACGACACCGACTTTTCCCAACTTCTGGATATCTGAACAATCGGTCGGTGCGGCCTCAGACCTCAAAACGCACTGCGGCCAGCTGCAGCAGTCCTTCAAAAATCAGGTTATCAACCAGCTCGAACGGCACCGACATGCTTGGCGCCATTTTCCAGCCCGCGCCACCGGTCATCACACACTTGGGTTCTGCGCCACAGTGCATGCGCACATGCTGCACCATCCGCTCAACCGCCCCGGCAATCGCGTAGGTGCCGCCACTGGTCAATGCGTCGCTGGTATTGGTCGGAAATTCACGAACCTCTCCGGTTGGCACATGCAAGCCCGCAGTACCTGACTCCAGTGCCCGCAGCATGATTCCATGACCTGGCAGAATCAAGCCGCCCAAAAACTTGCCACTGGCGTCCAGCGCTTCCACCGTCACTGCAGTGCCCACCATTACCACCACCATCGGCCGGGCTGGACCCTGCCCTAACATGCGGTGATAGGCGCCAATCATCGCCACCCAGCGGTCGGAGCCCAGGCGGGTGGGGTAGTCATAACCATTGCGCAAGCCCGCTTCCGATTCACTGGCCACCACCCACTGCGGCGCGACATCCCATGCGTCCATCTGCTCTTGAAGCCGGCGCTTCACCGCATCGGCGGCCACCGCACAGCCCAGAATATGCGACGGGGCTGCCAATTCATGCCATGCACCGTCGGAGAGTTTTTCAATATTCTCCAGGAACTCGGCACCCTGGGCCAGAAGTTGCGCATGCGGTCTGGGGAATGCGTATTGGGCCCATTTCAAACGGGTGTTGCCAATATCCAGTGCTAAAAATGTCATGCGGCATTATCCTTGGCGCCAGGGCAAACCCTGCAAGCGCCAGCCGCCTTTTTTGCCCCGGTGGGCGTTGGTGTCCGGGTCGCCCTCAAATCCTTCCAGAATGTTGTAAGCCTGGAGCCCCAGTTCGGTTGCGCGTTTGGCCGCTGCTATGGAGCGCACACCGCTACGGCACAGCAGCACCAGTTTTTTTCCTCTGGGGCCTGCGTCCACGATTTCCGCGTCAAATGCCGGATTCAATGCCATGCCCGGCCATTGCTTCCAGGCCAGCGCAACCGCCCCGGGCACAAAGCCCACCCATTCGCGCTCGGCATCGGTTCGCACGTCCACCAGCACGGCGTCGCCCGCCTGCCACCACTCGTAAGCCAGCCGTGCGCTGATGTCGCCCGCGTAGCCCTGCGCAGCCCGGACACTGTGGGGGTCCACTCCATCTGCATCGTGGCGCACGCCAGAGGCCAAGTTGGCAGGCACTGCTTCGTCAATGCGTTTGGGTCTGGGCAGGTGCAGCTCCGCCATGATGGCTTTGAACTCCTGCAGCGATTTGCCCGCCACTCGGGCGTTGCCTGCGCGCTCGGCACCAATGGTGGAGTGCGTGCGCCCCTGGTAGTCGTGGCCCGGCCAGACCGTGGTGGCGTCCGGCAGCTTGAACAACACCTGGGTCAATGATTCATACATGGCTTCGGCACTGCCAGACTGGAAATCGGTTCGACCACAACCATTGATCAGCAGCGAGTCGCCGGTAAACACATGGTCGCGCCATGCAAAGCTCATGCTGCCGGCGGTGTGACCGGGTGTGTGCAAGCCCTTGATCACCTCGCTGCCAAAGTGCAGTAGGTCGCCATCCACCAATTGCATGGCTGCCGTGGTGATGCCACAGGCCTGGGGTGCGGCGGTCTGGGCGCCGGTGTGCTCGGCCAGCAGTCCGGCGCTGGTAATGTGGTCGGCGTGGGCATGGGTCTCGATGGTCCACATCAGCCTAAGCCCGTATTGCCGCAAGGTAGCTAAGTCGCGCTCCAGCTGCTCATCCACCGGGTCGATGATGATGGCCTCGCGTGTGGTCTCATCAAAAACGACATAGGTGTAGGTACTGGAAGCGGGGTCAAAAAGCTGTATCGGTTGCATCGGGTTGGTCTCCTGCGGGTTAGGAAGGCACTTTGTTGCCAATGGGATGCACTTTAATGGATTTGAAAGCGCGCCTGCGTACCGGAAACGGTCGCGGCGTAAGTCCATGTTGGGGTAAATCGTTTACAGTTGACGTTTACGTAAACGTCAACCTTGCCAACCATAGGCTTGGTGATTTAGGAGCGCCCCATGACCGACTTGTCCGCTGAATTCAAAGCCCTGGCCAACTACCGCCCCACCCACAAGGTGCGTTTCGTCACGGCAGCCAGCCTGTTTGACGGCCATGACGCGGCCATCAACATCATGCGTCGCATTCTGCAGGGCATGGGTGCAGAAGTGATTCACCTGGGCCACAACCGCAGTGTGGACGAGGTGGTCACTGCCGCCCTGCAGGAAGACGCGCAGGGTATTGCCATCAGCTCCTACCAGGGCGGTCACGTCGAGTATTTCAAATACATGGTGGACCTGCTCAAGGCCCGGGGCGGCGCGCATATTCAGGTTTTTGGCGGCGGCGGTGGCGTGATCGTGCCCAGCGAGATTGCCGAACTCCAGAGCTATGGCGTAACCCGCATCTACAGCCCAGAAGATGGCCAGCGCATGGGTTTGGCCGGCATGATTGGCGAAATGGTGATGCGCTGCGACCAGGATTTGACAGGTTTTGCACCCGCTGCTCTGGATGCCATTGAAGGTCACAGCATCCAGGCTTGGCGCGCATTGGCCCAACTCATCACCGGATTGGAGTCTTTGGGAGAAAGACACCCGCTAAGCCCCGTTCTGCGAGCGCAAGCTGCTACAAAAAAGATACCGGTTCTGGGCATTACCGGGACCGGCGGCGCCGGCAAATCGTCGCTCACCGACGAGTTGATTCGCCGGCTGCGCCTGGATCTGGGCGATGCCTTGCGGGTGGCACTCATCAGCATTGACCCGTCACGCCGCAAGAGCGGGGGTGCGCTGCTGGGTGACCGTATCCGGATGAACGCTATAGGGCCCTGGAAGACAACACAAACCGGGCAGGATTCTGGGGAAAGAGTCTTCATGCGCAGCCTGGCCACACGCGACTTTGGCAGTGAGATCAGCCAGGCGCTGCCGGATGTGATCGCCGCCTGCAAGGTGGCGGGCTTTGATGCCATCATTGTCGAGACCTCCGGCATCGGTCAGGGCGACGCGGCCATCGTGCCGTTGGTGGATATCCCTATGTACGTAATGACGCCCGAGTTCGGCGCCGCCAGTCAGCTGGAAAAGATCGACATGCTGGACTTTGCCGAGTTTGTCGCCATCAACAAGTTTGACCGCAAGGGCGCCAGCGACGCCTTGCGCGATGTGGCCAAGCAAGTGCAACGCAACAAGGAAGCATGGACCACGCCGCCCGACCAGATGCCGGTGTTTGGCACCATGGCTGCGCGCTTCAACGACGATGGTGTGACCGCGCTGTACCAGGCGCTGTTGCCCCGCTTGCAGGAACTGGGTTTGCCGGGCACCGGTAGTGGCGTGCTGCCCAGGGTCAGCGTGCGCCACAGCAGTAACCAGACACCGGTGGTGCCCGCCGCGCGCACCCGTTACCTGGCCGAAATTACCGACACGGTTCGCGGTTACAAGCAACAGGCCCGCGCCCAGGCCCGACTGGCGCGCGAAATCCAGCAACTGAGCGAAACCGCACGCATGCTGCTGGACGACGACGCCACGCGGGACGGTGCCAAGAACACCGTATTGCGCCTGGCAACCGAGCGGACTGAGCGGCAGGACCCGGCCGCCAAAAAGCTGGTGGCACAGTGGCCCGAAATGCAAAAGGCCTATGCCGGTGACGAGTACGTGGTCAAGATCCGCGACAAGGAACTGCGCACCGCACTCACCACCAAGTCCTTGAGCGGCACCACGATACGCAAGGTGGCCTTGCCCACCTATGAAGACCACGGCGAGATCCTGAAATGGCTGATGCTGGACAACGTGCCTGGCAGCTACCCCTACACGGCTGGCACCTTTGCGTTCAAGCGTGAGGGCGAGGACCCGACGCGCATGTTCGCAGGTGAAGGCGACGCCTTCCGCACCAACCGGCGTTTCAAGCTGCTGTCCAGCGGCATGGCCGCCAAGCGCCTGTCCACCGCCTTTGATTCGGTCACGCTGTATGGAAATGACCCCGATCCCCGTCCAGATATCTATGGCAAGGTTGGCAACTCAGGCGTGTCCATCGCCACGCTCGATGACCTGAAGGTGCTGTACGGCGGCTTCGACCTGTGCAACCCGGCCACCAGCGTTTCCATGACCATCAACGGACCGGCACCGTCGATCCTGGCGATGTTCATGAATGCGGCGATCGACCAGAATCTGGAAAAGTTCAAAACCGACAATGGACGCGAACCCACGGATACTGAGAGCCTCAAAATCCGCGAATGGGTGCTGGCCAATGTGCGCGGCACTGTGCAGGCGGACATTCTGAAAGAAGACCAAGGTCAAAACACCTGCATCTTCTCGACAGA
>CAIQBN010000166.1 GCA_903870065.1 uncultured beta proteobacterium
ATGGCGTTCTCGAACGCCTTGAAGCCAATGGAGCGCGGCAATACGGTGATGTCGTCCTGCTCATAGTAACGCTTGCACAGTTCCACCGACAGGCTGCCGGCGCGCTTGAACAGCGCTTCCCGGTCGGCATGGGTGGCCACCACGGTGCCATTGCCTGGCAGCGACAAGCCCAGCGCCTCGGTCAGACAGTTCATGGAATTGGCAGTGAACATGCCCGAGCAGGAGCCGCAGGTCGGGCAGGCAGAGCGCTCCACTTCGGCCAGTTCTTCGTCAGACACCTTGTCGTCGGCAGCCATCACCATGGCGTCGATCAGGTCGAGTTTGATGACGCCAAGCTTGGTTTTGCCGGCTTCCATCGGGCCACCCGAGACGAATACCACGGGGATGTTCAGGCGCATGGCGGCCATCAGCATGCCGGGGGTGATCTTGTCGCAGTTGGAGATGCACACCATGGCGTCGGCGCAATGGGCGTTGACCATGTATTCCACCGAATCGGCAATGATGTCGCGGCTGGGTAGCGAATACAGCATGCCGTCATGCCCCATCGCGATACCGTCGTCCACGGCAATCGTGTTGAACTCTTTGGCTACGCCGCCAGCCGCTTCAATTTCACGCGCCACCAGTTGACCCAGGTCTTTCAGGTGGACGTGGCCGGGGACAAATTGCGTGAACGAATTGACCACTGCAATGATGGGTTTTTGGAAGTCCTCATCTTTCATGCCGGTGGCGCGCCACAAGGAGCGGGCACCTGCCATGTTGCGGCCGGCGGTGGAGGTCTTGGAACGGTAGACAGGCATGAAAAACCTCTTGATCGGTGTGATGGACTAAATGGGTGGGTCGCGCAACACGGACTCGTGCACGCCGTGCTGAAATTATCGCGCACGGCCAATGGCGTCGTATTCATGCGGATATCTGCCAAAATCGGGGCATGAACGCGCTCAGCATTACCGACTACGCCCTGGCTCTTGGGGCTCAGGCAAAAGTTGCATCAGCCCTCATGGCTGTTGCATCAACAGCTACCAAAAACAGAGCACTTCGCGGGTTGGCCGGGTTGCTGCGTGCCAATGTGGAGGCGCTGCAGCACGACAACGCGCTGGATATCGAGCGCGCCTTGGCCAATGGTTTATCCGCGCCCATGGTGGATCGGCTGCGCTTGACGCCTCAGGTGCTGGAAACCTGCGCGCAAGGGTGCGAGCAATTGGCGTCCATGGCCGATGTGATTGGTGAAATCATTGGCATGAAACAGCAGCCCAGCGGCATCCGCGTAGGGCAAATGCGGGTTCCGATTGGCGTATTCGCAATGATTTTCGAGAGTCGGCCCAATGTCACGATCGAGGCGGCCAGCCTGTCCATCAAGAGCGGCAACGCCTGCATATTGCGTGGCGGTTCCGAGGCGATCGAGTCCAACAAGGACTTGGCCAAGCTGGTACGGCAAGCGCTGCTAGAGAGCGGACTGCCAATTGAGGCGGTTCAGCTGGTACAAACCACCGACCGCGAGATGGTGAGCCAGTTGATCGCCCTGCCGCAATACGTGGACGTTGTCATTCCGCGCGGGGGCAAAGGACTGATCGAGCGCATCAGCCGCGACGCCAAGGTGCCGGTCATCAAGCATCTCGATGGCAATTGCCATGTGTATGTGGATGATCCGTGTGATCTTGAGATGGCGCTCAAGGTGGTGGACAACGCCAAGACGCACAAATACAGCCCCTGCAATGCGGCCGAAAGCCTGTTAGTGGCACGCAGTGTGGCGGAGGCGTTTTTGCCCCGCATCGGCGCCATTTTTGCGGCCAAGGCAGTGGAGATGCGCTGTGATGCCGATGCGCTCGAAATTCTTAAGAGAAATTGGCCTCTAGCCCTCGCAGGATCTGCGTCTGTCGCTATTCAATCAGGAGCAATTGTGGACCAAACGCCAGACCTTCGTTTGACTCCGGCGCTAGAAAATGATTGGTACGCGGAGTACCTGGCGCCTATTATCAGTGTCAAGGTGGTGCAAGGGGTTGATGAGGCCATCGCCCACATCAATCAGTACTCCAGTCACCACACCGACGCGATCCTGACCCGTGATCACGTTCATGCGCAGCGTTTTTTGCGTGAGGTGGATTCCGCCAGTGTGATGGTTAATACCAGCACCCGTTTTGCCGATGGATTCGAATATGGACTCGGCGCGGAGATTGGCATCAGTACCGACAAGTTCCACGCCCGTGGCCCGGTTGGCATTGAGGGATTGACTTCGCTAAAGTATGTGGTTTTAGGTCAGGGCGAAGTACGCACTTGATGTGACTGGCTCATAATTCTGGTGCTTCCGGGTAGTGGTATAAATGCACTCCCTGCGGTAGCATTGGCACAAATTACGGAGAACATGGATGTTCAGTGGCTTTCTCGGCAAGGGCAAAAAGAAACCGGATTCTGCGCCAACCAAGGACGCTGTGAATTCGCGTGGGCTCGAAGTCGTGGAAGACGATCCTGACACCACCTGGGGGCTTTGGGAAAGTGCGGTTGCCGAGCAAGACTCGCGCTTGAGTCCGCTCGACGTTGCGCAGCCCCGTCCTGACGCGTCGGGCGCATTCTTGCTGACGGTTCCGCTGCCCATCATGGAGGAGTCCGGCTCCGCAAGTGAGCCGCCCGATCTCCTGGAGCTCACACCTGAGCAGCGCAAGGATCTTGCGCTGGAGACGATTGAGCAGCACTACCCCCGCATTTCCAAAGCCATTCGCTCATTTTGGGGCTACAAGGAGTGCAGCCAATACATTGCCAAGCTGATCATGGAGGGCGGTGACTCCCGTGGCAATGCGCGCATGGGCTTCAATCAGGACGCAGCACAGGCGCTCATGGTGCTGTCCGAGATCCACGATGCGCAATTCGGTTTTGGCACGGGTGAGGCCGAATTGGGGTATGCCGATCCGCGCGCGCGCAGCGGCTTTGACCGTTCGCGCGGATAAGCCCCATGCCGCCTCTGCGGCGGTTTTCTTTTTTTGGTTAGCGAACCCGGGCAGCGTCGGCGGCGCTGGCCAGAGCCTTTTGGGCAAATTCTGCACGCAGGGCCTTGAGTTTTTCTCGGGGGTCTTCCCGCACAGTGGCCTTGTCCAGGCCCATTTCTGCGATAAACCGGCTGGGAAGGGCTGCGACCAGTTCGCGCCCTTTTTTTCTGCGTCGCGTCCAGCTCACCGCCAGACTGCGCTGTGCGCGGGTAATGCCCACATACATCAGCCGGCGTTCTTCCTGCAAACGCTGGGCGAGGTCTTCGTTGGCGGCTTCATGCGCTTGCTCTGACCCGCCCTGGGAACTGGCTCCATCGCCGAGTTTGAACGGCAACATGCCCTCAGTCACCCCAACCAGCATCACATGCGGCCACTCCAGCCCTTTGGATGCGTGCAAGGTGGACAAGGTCACCACATTTTGATCTTTTTCGCGCTCGTTGATCGTTGACAGCAGTGCAATGGTTTGTGCGACTTCCAGCAAGGACTTGACTTCGCGGGTCGAGGTGCCAGCCACATCGTCGTGTGTGCCACCGCAGCGTTGGGCCATCCAGTCACAAAACTCCATCACATTGGACCACTTTGCAGCGCCTACTTTGTCACTGTCCTCGCTGTCGATGAGATGTTTTTCGTAACCAATTTCTTTGAGCCAGTCGGCCATGAAGGTTCGCGCGGCTTCAGCCCCCTGGGTCTGGCGGGCGCGGTACTCCAGGTCATTCACGTAACGTCCGAACTCATGCAGGCTGCCCAACGCCTTGGCACCCAACACGGCCTCCAGGGAACTGGCGAACAGCGCTTCGAACAGGCTCAGCTTGTACCGACTGGCAAACACGCCTAGCGTACCCAGCGTCTGGTGGCCAATGCCCCGCTTGGGTGTCGTCACGGCGCGTAAAAACGCGGGGTCATCATCGTTGTTGGCCCATAGCCGGAACCAGGCGCACAGGTCCCGGATTTCGGCACGGTCAAAAAAGCTCTGTCCTCCCGACACCTTGTATGGAATGTTGGCCTTGCGAAGCGCTTTTTCGAACGGCTTGGCCTGGTGGTTGGCGCGGTAGAGCACCGCGAAGTCCCTGAAATCCGGTGCCCCCACGCCTGTTGCAGCGTGCACGGGGCTTGGCGTGCCGTGCTGCGGGCGGACCGGCGCGGCCACAGTTTTTGTTGCCGGCGAGGTTTGCAGCTCCCAAGTCGCACGCAGACTTTGAATACGGGCGACGGCCCGCTCGGCTTCGTGTTCTTCGTTGTCTGCATCCACCACGCGCACCGGTTCGCCTTCACCCAAATCGCTCCACAGGTTTTTTGGAAACAGCTTGGGATTGGGCCCGATCACATTGTTGGCCGCGCGCAGTATCGCGCCGGTGGAGCGGTAGTTTTGCTCGAGTTTGATGACCTTTAGCGCCGGAAAATCCAGCGGCAGTTTTTTGAGGTTATCCAGGGTTGCACCGCGCCAACCGTATATCGACTGGTCATCGTCCCCCACGGCAGTGAACCGGGCCCCATGGTTTGCGTTGCCGCCTACCAGCCACTTCAGTACTTCATACTGCGTGGCGTTGGTGTCCTGGTACTCATCGACTAATACATGGCCCATCAGTGCCTGCCACTTCTCGCGAACCACGGCGTGGTCGCGCAGCAGTTTGAGCGGCAAACTGATCAAGTCATCAAAATCCACGCTCTGGTAGGCGGTCAGCCGCTCTTCGTAGCGGGCCATGACGGCGGCGGTAATGCGGGCGTTGTCATCGGCGGCCTGGGCCAGTGCCTGATCGGCATTCAGCCCCGCGCTTTTCCAGGCGCTAATGGTCCATTGCCACTGTCGGGCGGTGGCCGCATCGGTGGTTCCACCGGCGTCTTTCAAAATGCTGGTCACGTCATCGCTGTCCAGAATGCTGAACTGGGGTTTGAGCCCCAGCGCCGCGCCGTCTAAACGCAACATCCGCACACCGAGCGCGTGAAAGGTGCACACCACCACTTCCTTGGCTGCCTTGCCAATCAGCCCCTTGGCGCGTTCGCGCATTTCGGCTGCTGCCTTGTTGGTGAAGGTAATCGCTGCAATGCGCTGCGGCGCCATTCCCGTCTGGATCAGTCGCGCAATTTTGTGGGTGATGACGCGTGTCTTGCCCGACCCCGCCCCTGCCAGCACCAGACAGGGGCCGTGCAGGTAGTTGACAGCTTCTTGCTGTGCCAGATTGAGGCCGTGGGCGGCTGGGTTGGGTGAGGAAACGGGGGAGGGTGAGGACATGCAGGCTTTTTGGACAGACAGGCTCGCCATCTTAGCGCCAGCATTTGCCGCGACAATGGCCGTGTGCTGCAAGTCCTTACGATTACTTTCCCCTTTTTTGCCTTGGTTTTATGCGGGTTCATCGCCGCGCGCCGAGGCATGTTGCCCATGCCTGCCATTCCGGGGCTCAACGCTTTTGTGTTGTTTTTTGCCCTGCCGTGCATGCTCTACCGGTTCGGGGCCAGCACACCGATTGCGCAATTGCTGGACCCTAGCGTGGCCCTGACTTATCTGGTGTGTGCATTGATCACGGTGGGATTTGTTGTTGCGGTCACACTTCATGGGCGCATTGGCTGGAACGACGCAGCGTTCGGTGCGCTGGTAGGTGCGTTTCCCAACACGGGCTTTATGGGTGTGCCCTTGCTGGTGGCGCTGCTGGGGCCAAAAGCGGCTGGGCCCGCTATCGTCACGATCCTGGTGGACATGGTGATCACTACATCCTTGTGTATTGCGCTGTCCCGGCTCGACGGGCATGGAGGTTCGGGCGCATCGGCCGGGCGGGCAGCGAAAAATGCGCTCAAGGGTGTGGCCGCTAACCCAATGCCCTGGTCTATCCTCTTGGGTGCGGTAGTCTCAGCTGCGGGTGTCGAGTTTCCCAAACCGGTAACCCAAACCGTTGGTCTACTGGCTGATGCGGCCTCGCCTGTGGCTTTGTTTACGATCGGGGCGGTGTTGGCACGATCTCAAATGATGGCGCATGCTGGAGAAGCCCACCCTGTGCATTGGTTGGAAGTAGTCCCGGTTGCGGCAATCAAGCTGTTTTTGCACCCTGTGCTGGTGCTGCTGGTTGGCGCCGGTGCAATTCAGATGGGTGTGCCGATGGACCGGTTTGCCCTGACGGTGCTGGTGCTGTTGGCCGCATTGCCAAGCGCCAGCAATGTGTCTTTGTTGGCCGAGCGTTTTGGTGCCGACAACGGACGTATTGCGCGGATTATTCTGGTCTCGACCGCTGCGGCATTCTTCACATTTTCTGGGGCAGTGGCATTGATCACTTGACTGGACACCCGCGTTGAAGCCCGCGGGACAATTCCATGTCCCCCATAATCGATAGTCGATTCAGGTAAAAGGAGTTCGCCATGGGCCTGCCCGCACAAAAAGTCCATTTCAATGTCGAAGACTATCTGGCATGGGAGCCCACGCAGCTTGACCGCCATGAATACATCGATGGCGAGGTGTTTGCCATGGCAGGTGCCGAAGACCGACATGTCACGGTAGCAGGCAATATCTACATCGCGCTGCGCCAGCACCTCAGCGACAGCCCGTGCCGAACCTATATGAGCGACATGCGACTGCAAGTTACCGCCGCCAATAGCTACTTTTACCCTGACGTGCTGGTAACCTGCAGTGCGCTCGATCTGGCCAGCCCGCTGGTCAAGAGCGAGCCCAAATTGATCGTCGAGGTGCTTTCTCCCAGCACAGCTGCCTTTGATCGGGGACTCAAATTCAGCCACTACCGAAGCTTGGCCAGTCTGGAAGAATACTTGCTGGTTGACCTCGACACCCGCGCCACCGATTGCTACCGCAAAGGCAACGACGGACTCTGGGTGCTGCACCCGTTTGGCCGTGGAGAGGCGTTGTCGCTGGCCAGTGTTGCGTTGGTGCTGGATGCGGCGCAGTTGTTTGCTGAAGTGCCAGAGAGTTAGCACGTCAACTATTGTTCGCTGATCCTCCGCCCGGTACCTATGTTGACTTTTGTGCAAGTTTCTCTCGGTAGTTCCCCGGGCTGTCCTGCGTCCACTCCCGAAACGCATGGGTAAACGCACTCTGGTCCTGAAACCCCAACAAAAATGCAATATCGGCCAGACTCAGGTCGCGCTGACTCAGGTAGGTTTGGGCCAGCGATTGGCGCGTTGCGTCGAGCAGCTGTTGAAAGCTCGAGCCTGCGTCGCTGAGTTTGCGTTGCAAGGTACGCGTCGACTGGTTCAGGTCCTGTGCCACGGCCACCAGTCCTGCCCGGTTATGCGCCAGGTTGTGGGCAATGCGTGCCCGCACCTGTGTCACGATATCCGCCTCTGCATTGGCCCGCATCTTTTCGCGCATCAAGGTCGCTGCATGTTGCTGTAGGACTGGGGACAGTCCTACATCGGCGTTGGGTACCGGCAGACTCAGGAGTGCGGCATCAAAACGGGCGCAGTTGGTGGATGCGTCAAAGTGGACGTCAGGACCAAATATCCGCAGGTGTTCGCTGCAATCATCCGGTTGTGCGTGGGTAAAGGCGACCTGGGCTGGCGGTAATTCACGGCCGGCCAGCCAGTTGCCAAACACCCGAACGCCAGCGAAAACGCTCTCTGCCAGGTGGCGGCTGGCGTGCGGGTAGCGGCTGTGCCACGCGTAACAGGCGCTGTCATCCATGACCTGTAGCGTCGAGTGTCCCAGGTCATGCGCCAGACTTTCAAAGCGCAGGGTTTGCCGCAGCACCTCTCCAAAATCGCGGCAGCTCAGCAGGATCAGACCGTACACGCTGTAAGTTCCCAGCCTGACCCGCTCGCCGACCTGGAGGCCAAAGTGGGGCAAGTGGGTCAGTGAGGCGCCAGCGTCCAGCAGACGGACATAGGCATCGGCATCCAGCGCATCAGGGAGTGGCGACAGCGCCCTTGGCGATAGTTCTGCCGTGACCGCCAACTCGGACAGCGCCACGCCGTGGTCCGCGACCACCTGCAATAAAGGCTGCAGATAGGCTCCAGCCACCCTCCCGCTGAAGCGGGGCTGCGTGGGGGATTGGTGGGTTGGCATGATTGAACAAATCCAGTGGCATGAAAGCGCAATACAACACCCAGGTCTTTGGCTATGCTGACAGCCAGTGTAGCAACGCTTGCCGCACACCAATTGGAGGGGGCGGTTATGAAGCGCTGGAACGGATGGGGTGATGAGTCAATCGAGTTGGTGGTAAATGCGGACGCTTTGCAGTTTCTGGAGCAACGCGTGGGGCCCGGGGTGGCGCCCGTGGATGCCACGCTGGCGCAGGCCTGTGCCGGCATGCCTGCAAGCCGTCTGCCAGCCCACCCATTGGTTGTTACCAGTGCCGAGGTGCGCTTGCGTAGCAGCCTGGGCCACAGCTTGCCGGACTGGCTCAAGATGCGCAGCGGCAAGGTTGGAACCGTCGCCGACGGGGTCGCATTTCCGCAGACCAGCGAACAAGTGCGTGAACTGCTGGACTATGCCCAAGCATGCGGCGCGGCCGTCATTCCCATGGGTGGCGGCACCAGCGTGGTGGGGCATCTAACGGTCCCTGAAGGCGCACAGCCTGTGCTGACCGTCAACTTGACGCGCATTTGCAGTCTGATCAATCTGGACCGCCAGGCCCAACTCGCCACCTTTGGTGCCGGGGTTCTGGGGCCAGACCTGGAAGCCCAGTTGCGCGCCCATGGCTACACGCTAGGGCATTTCCCACAATCCTTTGAATATTCCACGCTGGGCGGCTGGGTGGTGACGCGGTCATCCGGCCAGCAATCACTGCGGTATGGGCGCATTGAGGCCATGTTTGCCGGTGGCCGCGTGGAAACGCCGACTGGCACCTTGAACGTTGCCACCTTTCCGGCGTCTGCCTCCGGCACAGACTTGCGTGAAACGGTGCTGGGCTCGGAAGGGCGCATCGGTATCTTGACCGAGGCCACGGTGCGTGTGACACCACTACCTGAGCAAGAAGAGTTCCATACTATTTTCTTCCCCGACTGGGACCGGGCGCAGGAGGCAGTGCGGGCCATGGTGCAGGCCAAAGTGCCCTTGTCCATGTTGCGCCTGGCCAACCCGGTCGAGACCTTGACCACACTGACCATGGCTGGCCACAAGTCCTTGATCGGTATGCTGGAAACCTATCTGGGCTGGCGTGCTTGCAAGGACGAAAAATGTCTGCTGATGCTGGGCGCCAGCGGACGTGCCGCGGGCGTGCAACATGCGCTGGCCGAGGCCAAGCGCATTGCGCGGCGCTACCAGGGTGTGGCGATCGGCCAGTCCATGGGCAAGAAGTGGAAAGAAAACCGCTTTCGCAATGTCTACCTGCGCAATGCGCTGTGGCTCAAGGGTTACGCCATCGACACAGCCGAGACCGCCTGCGATTGGACACAAGTCAAACCCATGATGCTGGCGCTGGAAACTGCCGCCACCCACGCGCTGGCGAAAGATGGCGAAAAGGTGCACACCTACACGCACCTGTCCCACATCTATGCGCAGGGTGCCAGCGTCTACACTACCTTTGCCTACCGCCTGGCGGGTGACTACGCCAAAGACCTCGCACGCTGGCGCCGCCTCAAATCGGCTGTTTCAGAGGCCATCGTGGCCAACGGGGGCACGATCAGCCACCAGCACGGTGTGGGCATCGACCACGCGCAGTATCTGGAAGCCGAAAAAGGGGCCGCCGGCATCGCTGCCATGCGTGCCCTGTTTCAGCATTTCGATCCCAGCGGCATGATGAACCCCGGCAAGTTGCTGTTGGCGCAAATGCCATGAGTGACGAAAAGAATGGCGTGCAAGCGGCCGTTAGGGCGCGCCTGATCGCTGAATGTGCCCAAACCGAGTGGGACATCGTGGTGATTGGCGGCGGAATCACCGGCGCGGGCATCTTGCTGGAGGCGGCGCGCCGTGGTTCCAAAGTGTTGTTGGTTGAGCAACGCGACTTTGCATGGGGCACCTCCAGTCGCTCGTCAAAGCTGGTGCATGGCGGTCTGCGTTACCTGAAAGAGGGTCAATTGGGCCTGACCCGTGACTCCGTGCGCGAGCGCCAAAACTTGCTGCGTGAGGCCCGTGGCCTGGTAGAGCCGCAGAGTTTTGCTTTTGCCAACTACAAGGGCCGCAAGCCCGGGCGATGGTTGTTTCAGTTGGGGCTGGCGGTATACGACCGCCTGGCTGGAACACGTGGGCGGCACTACTACCCTGCGGGTGACTTTTTGATGCTGGCCCCACACATTGATACTACCGATCTGCAAGGCGGCATGTGCTACGTGGATGCCAAGACCGACGACGCGCGCTTGGTGCTGCGGGTGCTGCAAGAGGCGCGCGGCTTGGGCGCGGTCGCTATCAATTACCTTGCTGCGCAAAAACTGCAGCGTCAAGGCGAGCAGCCAGATGTGGCCGTGACGGAGGTGCTTCTGCGTGACGCCGTAACCGGACAGAGTGTGACCGCGCGCGCCAAAGTGGTCATCAACGCCACCGGTGCCTGGGCCGACAGGCTGCGCCAACAGCAAGGGGAAAAGACCAGGCTACGCCCGCTCCGTGGAAGCCACCTGGTATTTCCCGCATGGCGGTTGCCGGTTGCGCAAGCGGTCAGCATGATGCATCCGGTTGACGGGCGCCCGGTGTTTGTTTTTCCGTGGGAGGGCGCTACCCTGGTGGGCACCACCGATGTAGACCACGGCCATGACGTGGGGCAAGAAGCCACCATCACCCCAGCCGAGATTGCCTACTTGATGGCAGCTTTGCGCAGCCAGTTTCCGCAGTTGCAGTTGACGTCAAACGACGTCATCGCCACCTATGCCGGTGTGCGCCCAGTCATTGACACGGGTAAGGCCGACCCCAGCAAGGAAGGGCGGGACCATGCCGTCTGGATGGAGAACGGCCTGCTGACCGTGACCGGGGGCAAACTGACGACTTTTCGCCTGATTGCGCTGGATGCGCTGCAGCACATTGCGCCGCTGTTTTCGCAGTGGGACGTTCCTGCGCTAACTCCATCGCTCTGGAGGCCGAGTGCGCCATTGAACTACTCCCGTGGACTGCAAACACAACAAGCACAACGCCTGCTGGGCCACTACGGCGACCGTGCGCAAGAGGTGCTGGATGCGGCACATGCGGGAGAATTGCGACCAATCGGCGGGACTGAAACTCTTTGGGTGGAGTTGCGCTGGGCGGCGCGCACCGAGGCCGTGGTGCATCTGCAAGATCTGCTGCTGCGCCGTACCCGGCTGGGATTGTTGCAGTGCGGTGGTGGCATAGCGTTGCTGCCGCGTATCCGCGTTATCTGCCAGGCAGAGTTGGGCTGGACCGATGCGCAATGGGAAGTCGAACAAGCAGCTTACCTGACGCTGTGGCGCCGGCACTATGGCCCGCCCTCGGTGCTTGGCGACGCGACCGCGTCAGCATCTCCACCGTGCGGCCCATCAATGCTTCCATTGGCCGTGGCACAAACCTCTTCCAATGCTCTGGAGCCACTGCATGTCTGAACCTACGATCCTGTCCATTGACAACGGCACGCAAAGTGTGCGCGCTCTGTTGTTCGATTTGCAAGGCAACATCGTCGCCAAGGCGCAGGTGCATCTGGAGGCCTATTTCTCCGAGCATCCGGGCTGGGCCGAGCACGACCCCGAGGACTACTGGCAAGCCGTCTGCACTGCCTGCCAGCGGCTTTGGGCCGAGTACCCCGCTGGGCGGGTCAGTGTCAAGGGCGTGGCAATCACCACCCAGCGTGGCACCATGATCAACCTGGGCGTGGACGGCATGCCGCTGCGCCCCGCCATCACCTGGCTGGACCAGCGCCGCACCGACGATGTGCCTCCCATCGGCTTATTGTGGAAACTGGGTTTCAAGCTGGCCGGCGTGCAACGCACCATCAACTACTTTCGCGGCGAGGCCGAGGCCAACTGGATTAAGGCCCACCAAAGCGACATCTGGGAGCGCACCCACAAATACGTGATGCTGTCGGGCTACCTGAACTACCGGCTATGCGGCATGTTTTTCGACTCCATAGGCTCCCAGGTCGGCTACCTGCCATTTGACTACAAGCGCCTGGCGTGGGCCAGGGCAGGCGACTGGAAATGGCAGGCACTGGCGGTCAAACCCGAGTGGCTGCCCGAGCTGGTAGCG
This sequence comes from uncultured beta proteobacterium, assembly GCA_903870065.1. Lineage (GTDB taxonomy): Bacteria > Pseudomonadota > Gammaproteobacteria > Burkholderiales > Burkholderiaceae_C > Allorhodoferax. The sequence continues at coordinate 12,040 of CAIQBN010000166.1, forward strand.
CCTGGCACGCGCATCGGTGTGGTGACTGCTGCGGCGAGCGCTGCCACCGGTATCCCCGAGGGATTGCCGCTGATGGCCGCTGCTGCCGATAAAGCCTGCGAAGTGATTGGTGCCGGTTGTATGGAGCCCCACATCGGCTGCCTGAGCTACGGCACCACCGCCACGATCAACACCACCAGCAAAAAGTATCTGGAAGTCACGCCCTTTATTCCCCCATATCCATCGGCCATTCCCGGCTCGTACAGCACTGAAGTCCAGATCTTTCGCGGCTACTGGATGGTCAACTGGTTCAAGCAACAGTTTGGCCACCACGAACAACACCAGTCCGAGAGAACCGGCGTCGCACCCGAGGTGTTGTTTGACGAACTGGTCAATTCTGTGCCGCCCGGCTCCATGGGCCTGATGCTGCAACCCTATTGGTCACCCGGCATCAAGATTCCCGGCCCCGAGGCCAAGGGCGCCATCATCGGATTTGGCGATGTGCACACCCGAGCGCACGTCTACCGCGCCATTCTGGAGGGCCTGGCCTATGCGCTGCGGGAAGGCAAGGAGCGCATCGAGAAGCGCAGCGGCGCGCCGGTGACCGAGTTGCGGATCTCGGGCGGCGGCTCGCAGAGCGACGCTGCCATGCAGCTCACCGCCGATATTTTTGGTCTGCCGACCTCACGGCCGCACATTTACGAGACCTCCGGCCTGGGTGCGGCGATAGACGCGTCCGTAGGGCTGGGTCTGCACCGCGACTTTGACACCGCAGTCCAAGCGATGACCCGCATCGGCAAAACGTTTCAACCGATTGCGGCCCACCACGCCACCTATAACGCGTTGTATCACCGCGTCTACCGGAAGATGTATGGAAGGCTGCAGCCGCTGTACCGGGCAATTCAGCAAATTACGGGGTATCCGAAAATGCCGTAGGACCGGGCTGTTCAGTAAACAGTTCAGTAAACACAGGTTGAAATTCGGTTGGTCGGACCGTAGAATCAACTGATCGAATGAAGATTTGGAGTTTGGTATGGATGTCAGTTCAATCAGCAAGCCAACGGTGCAACCGGCTCCGCCACCCAAGCGCGCGGAACCTGTGGCTCAGAAGGCCGCACCAGAAACCACGCAATCCGCACCAACGCCGCCCGCTCCAGCGCGCTCCGAGCCTGCGCCTAAGCCGGTAATTAACACGCAGGGGCAGGTGACCGGACGGCACCTCAACGTATCCGCCTGAAGACCACAATATCCGCCCACTCTGCATAGCGGTATGGTTGCCATTACAGCTACAAACAGCACGACGCCCAGTGTCCAAGCATCGCTGGGCAGGGCGCGTCTGGAGCAAGCACGGCGGGACGCTGACCAGGCCGAAGCCAACGCAAAGGACCTGCGGGCGCAGGCGGACAAGGCTGAAAGTCAAGCCCAGCAGAGTCAGTCAAAATTTTCCAAGGTATCAGCAGAGGTTCGCAGTGACGAGACCACCTACTCTCCGTCGCGTGGCACCGGCAATGTAGAGGTCCCGCTTCAGGCACAAAGCGTGCTGGGGCAGTCCAGCAATACGACCAGTGAAAAACGCACAGATTTGGCTGCTGCGCTCAATACCAGCCCAAGCGCGGCACCGACTGTCAAGGTTTCAGGGGCACAAATTGGTAGCAACGCCATCGCAACCTATCCCCGCCCAGGTACCACCAACGATGCAGAAGTACCGCTCAAAGTTCAAAGCCTGATTGAGCAGTTGTATAGCGCCACCAGCGAAACACGGGCATTAAGCGGCAACGTGCTGAAGGCGAGCCCAAATGCATTGCCAGTGGTCAACATTCAGGGACAGCAGACCGGCCGAATACTGAACATCAGCGCCTGATGTTCGGTGGCGGGTTGCGCACGCCTTCACCCTGCTTCCAGCGGCAATGCCGCTGGTTTGCTAAGTTCAGGTACCTATCTTCCCCCCATCGTTTTTGGTAATCACGATCGTGGCTGAACGGGGGCGTTTGCCAGCCCCGTAACCGGCGTTGCTGGGCCACTGGCTGGTGTATTTGGCGGGATCGGCAATATCCGCCATTTTGGTGGTTTCGCCAGGGTGCTGGATGTTGATGAACATGGCCTTACCGTCGGGTGTTTCACACAAGCCGGTGATCTCGCAGGCAGATGCACCGACCAAAAAGCGCTTCAAAGTCGTGGCGGTTGGAGCTTTGCCGACGAAAGTATCGACAGCCAGTGTGCTGCCGTCTGTCTTGGTGTGGCTCAGCGTCTTCTTGCCGCCGTCACCCACCTGGCCGGGCATGGCGGCCAGCATCATGCAATTGGTTACATCGGTGTAGGCGCCGTCATCGGTCTGTATCCACATGATGCCGGTAGTCGGGCTGAACACCAGTCCGTCGGGGCTGGAGAAGTCCTGGTCGCTGGTCAGGTTGGACAAGTTGACCTTGCTGGCATCGGCGCCGGATTCGGCGCCAAAGGCGTAAATGTCCCAGGTCAGGGAGGTAGCGGCGGCACCGGCGGTACCCTCCTTGACGCGCAGGATGTGCCCGTTGGGGTTGCCGTTTTGTGCGGTAGTGCCCTTCAGGTCGGTGTAAGCGCGGGGGTTGGCGCTGTCGGGCACCAACTGAGTGCTGCCGGTAGCGTTGACATTTCGGTTGCTGTTATTGGTCAGTGTGTAGTAGATCTCGCCGTTGGCTGGGTTCACCGCACACCACTCCGGGCGGTCCATCTTGGTGGCACCAACGGCATCGGCTGCCAGTCGCGCGTTGACACACACATCAGCCTGATCGGTAAATGTGTAGCCAGCGTACGCTGCAATGGCAGGGGTGCTGATGGACAGCTCGACCCACTGGCCGGTGCCATCGCTATTGAACTTGGCCACGTAGAGCTTGCCACTGTCGAGGTATTTGTCGCCGGCTGCCATGCGGCTCAACGGGTCGGCGTCATTGGCGTCCCAGTTTGCAGCAGTTACAAATTTGTAGATGTATTCGTTGCGGGCGTCGTCGCCCATGTAGATGGCCAGCGGCTTGCCGGCGGCAGGCACGCTGAAGGCTGCACTTTCGTGGGCAAAACGACCCAGGGCGCTGCGTTTCTTCGCGGTGCGGGTCCTGTCGTAGGCGTCCACTTCGACGATGTAGCCCATACCGTTCATTTCATTGCGGTAGTCGTCGCTGCCGTCTGCGCTGGTGCCCAGCTTGCTGTTGTTCCAGCGCATGTATTTGTCGGCACTGCCACCGCTCTCCCAGCCGTGGCGCGAGGCGGCACCCTGGGCGCGGCCATAGCGGTTGAGCGAAGTTACGCTCTTGTCGTTGCCGCGGGCAGCATTGTCGGTTGCCGTGCGGATGAAGTAGCCGGACCAATTTTCTTCACCGGTCAAAAAGCTGCCCCATGGCGTCTTGCCGGTGCCGCAATTGTTCAGCGTGCCACGGGTTCGCGTGCCATTGGTCGAATACTTGGTCACCATCAGCGAATTGCCGCGCACTGGACCCGACATTTCAATGTCTGTCAGCGGTGTCAGTCGGAAGTTGAAGGCCGAGTCCTGGACGTAGGACCACTTGTCGGAGGACTTCCTGATTTCGACCACCGAGATGCCATGGATTGCAACTTCCTTGTCCACTTCAGCCGCCGGCCGGGGCAAAGTCGAAGTGCCACCGTTGGTGTGCAAGAAGAAGGAGCTGCGGGTTTCGTCAGTTGTTGCTTCGTGGTTGATAGCCAGCAGGCCGCGGTCGGTGGATGTCAGGGATGGGCGGCCGGTGGCACTCAGGCCATACCACTCCATGCCGTCGTGGTGGTCACCCGCGCGGCTCTCGAAATCGCTGTCGCTGCCATCGTTCTTGAACGCAGTGGCGCCGCCCAGGATTGGGTCGCCCAGCGCGTAAAGCACACTCACCGAGTAACCTGCGGGGACCGTCACTTTGTCGGCCAGGTTCTTGGCCACTGCGCCAAATCCCAAGGAAATCGCGGTGCTTGCGGGTGTTGCTGCTGCGGTATCGTTGCCGCTACCTCCACATGCGGTGAGCGCTGTGCCACCCAAAACCGCAGTGCTGACCGATGCCACGCTACCCATCAGCAGACCGCGGCGACTCAGGCGGGCCTTCAGCACGCTGTCAAAGGTGGCGTTGTCAGAAGTATTCGAGTTTTCGGTGTTGAAGTCGTTCGATTTGCGCACGGGGTTGTCCTTGGGTTGGTTGGTTGGTTAAACGTTGCCGAACGATAGAGAGGTGTCGTGACAGAGAGGTGTCGAATCGATGACGATTGTGTGAAATCGTCGGGAAAAAGGCACGTGCTGGCGCCATGCGGCGGGTCGCACAGGTCATAAAACTGTCATTTTGGTCTGCAATAATTCAAAATGTATTGAAGTGTTTTTTTTGTTAATTTGTTGAAGTGAGACGATCATGAAAGTTGGTATCAACGGAATGGGGCGTATTGGCCGGCTTGCGCTGCGTGCAGCCCTTGGCGCGGCCGAGCGCCAGTCAGACGACCCGCGAGCAGGCAATCGGCTGGACGTGGTGCACCTTAATGAAATCAGGGGAGGCGCACCGACCACCGCGCATTTGCTGACCTTTGACACGGTGCAAGGGCGGTGGCGCGAAGATATAGCGTCCGAGGGTGACGACCATATCCGCATTGGTAACAAACCACTGAGCTTTTCTTCCCACGCCACAGCGGCAGAGATTCCGTGGGGCGATTTGGGTGTGGACGTGGTGCTGGAGTGCACTGGCAAGTTCCTGACACCCGAGACGCTGCGAGGCCATCTCGATAGGGGCGCCAAACGTGTCATCGTTGCGGCGCCGGTCAAAGTCGGTGATGTGCTGAATGTGGTGGTGGGCGTCAACCACCACTTGTATGACCCAGTACACAACCACATCGTCACTGCGGCATCCTGCACAACCAATTGTCTGGCACCGGTGGTCAAGGTCGTGCATGAAGCCATTGGCATTCGTCACGGCCAGATCACCACTCTGCACAACCCTACCAATACCAATCTGGTGGTGGACGCGCCGCACAAAGACCTGCGCCGCGCCCGCAGCGCCATGATGAGTCTAGCCCCCACCACCACCGGAAGTGCGACGGCCATTGCATTGATTTACCCGGAACTCAAGGGCAGGCTCAATGGCCACGCCGTACGGGTGCCCGCGCTGAATGCCTCACTGACCGACTGCGTGTTTGAGATGAAACGCGAGACCAGTGTTGAAGAAGTGAACGCACTGTTTGCCGCAGCAGCCAAGGGTCCGTTGGCCGGCATTTTGGGTTATGAAGCGCGCCCCCTGGTGAGTGCGGACTATGCCCGCGACACCCGCAGCAGCATTGTGGATGCGCCATCCACCATGGTGACCGATGGCACGCTGCTCAAGGTCTACGCCTGGTACGACAACGAAATGGGCTACGCTTGCCGAATGGTGGACCTGGCCTGTCACATGGCCGCTGTGGGTATTTAACGTGACCACAACCCCAGGGAGCGACACGCCGGGTGCTGGCGCCGCACGCAACTACGCGATCGTTACCAGTGCCTATTGGGGCTTTACGCTGACTGACGGCGCACTGCGCATGCTGGTGCTGCTGCACTTCTACAAGCTGGGGTATTCACCGTTCACTCTGGCATTTTTGTTCTTGCTGTACGAGGCAGCTGGCATTGCAGCCAATCTGATTGGCGGCTGGCTTGCCACGCGCTACGGGATTGCACGCATGCTGGTGGTGGGTCTGAGTACACAAATCACCGGTTTCCTGCTGCTCTCGGCCTTGTCGCCGTACTGGACGGCCACGCTCTCGGTGGCATGGGTCGTGCTGTCGCAGGGCGTGTGTGGCGTGGCCAAAGATCTGACCAAAACCGCAAGCAAGTCTGCAATCAAGCTCACGGCGGGTGAGGCCTCAGGCCAGCTCTTCAAATGGGTGGCATGGTTTACAGGCAGCAAAAATGCGATGAAAGGTATTGGCTTTTTCCTGGGCGGTGTGTTGCTCGAGGTATTGGGTTTTAGGGGTTCGCTGTGGGTGATGGCGGGTTTGCTGTGTGCGGTGTTGCTCGGTGTGGTGCTCTATGTGCCGCCGCTGATGGGCAAGAGCAAGGCATCGAAGTCGGCCAAGGAACTGTTTGCCAAGAACCAGGGCATCAACCTGTTGGCAGCTGCCCGCGTGGTGCTGTTTGGTGCGCGTGATGTGTGGTTTGTGGTGGGTGTTCCGGTATTCCTGTACGCATCCGGCTGGTCGCGGCCGATGGTGGGAGGTTTTCTGGCGGCGTGGACCATCGGTTACGGCGCGGTGCAGGCCTTTGCGCCGCAGCTCGTGCGGCGCAGCCCGGATGGCCTGAGTGCCGAGGTGCCCGCTGCCCGCTTGTGGTCGGGCATGTTGGCCATGGTCACCTTTGCATTGTCCCTTGTTGTGGCGCTACAGGTACCCAATCTGGAGTGGTGGGTGGTGGGTGGCCTGGGGGTTTTTGGCTTTGCATTTGCTGTCAATTCGTCCATTCACTCCTACCTGATCCTGGCCTATGCGGGTTCAGAGAAGGCGGCCGAGGACGTGGGCTTTTATTACGCCGCCAACGCTGCGGGCCGCTTTTTTGGGACTCTGATGTCCGGCCTGTTGTACCAGTGGGGGGGCTTGCTCTACGCCCTGGCGGGGTCTGCGATGATGCTGACGATCTGTTGGGCCGTGACCCTCGCCTTGCCCATCACCAAACCGGTTGAAAGGATTTCGCTATGAATGAACCCGACGTGGTGCGTGCGCTTGCCGCATTGGCGCAGCAAACCCGCTTGCAGGTATTTCGGCAGTTGGTTGTGGCAGGTTCCCATGGCATGACGCCATCCCGCCTGGCCGAGGCGCTGGGTTTGCAGGGCACAGCATTGTCGTTTCACCTGAAAGAACTCACCCATGCCGGGCTGATTACGCAAGAGCGTGATGGTCGCAACCTGATCTACCGCGCCGCCTTTGACACCATGAATGAGTTGTTGGCCTATCTGACGGTCAATTGCTGTGAAGGTCAGCCCTGTGAACTGGTGGAGGTCTGCACAACTTGCTGAGGGAGTTTGGGAATAGGTTTACGTGTTTCCTGGTGACAGGCTACTTGCACCACACCGTCTTTGTAGACGCGCCGGCTGATTAGGGCATCGTAGACATCGGCGACCGCCATCGGAGATGGCGATAGCGCAATTGCATCCCCGGCCAGGCCTTGCGGGTAACCCGATCCATCCCACTTCTCGTGGTGTGACAGCGCAATTTCCTTGGCCATGGACAAAAACTCCACATGCATACCGAGCTGCTTTTCGGCGTGCTCGATGGCATCTCGCCCCAATGTGGTGTGGGCTTTCATGATCTAGAACTCACCCGGATCAAAGCGCCCGGGTTTCAGCAGTATGCGGTCGGGTATGCCCACCTTGCCGATGTCGTGCAGGTCGTTGCGCCGCAAGCCCTCGTCGTGCAGGTTGCCAACCGCCTCCAGCAAAATCGCATGGGCACGCTGCAACGCCGTCCAAGCCTCATCGGTCTTGCCAATGGCGAGCAAAGCACGGCTGTGCCACCCCAGATGTCCTGGCTTTGGCCAAAATTTGCGCGGGCGAATCCCTGTGCTTTGTGCAGTGAAATGCCGCGCTCGCTGGCCTGAAGGGCTGCCACGACATCACCCTGCAGCAATAGCGCTCGGGCCATTCGCGATTGCGCAAAATCGATGATTCAATAGGTGCGGCCTATCCCAACCCTGTCGGCCGCCACTTGCAGATGGGGAATTGCGTTGCTGTCTCCACGGACTGTGCAACCGTGCCCTGACGCATCAGCACCAGCGCACGCAGACTGTGCAATTGTGCGTGCAGGGTCCATGCCCGCATGGTAACGGGTTGGTGGTTCGGTCCCATTCTATTTGCCCGGAGCAGTGGTTGGCGCACTGGCACTGATGGCTTGCGCATCAAGTAACATCGGTGACCTGCAGCAGCGAGATAAATTTCATATGTCCGCGCAACCTCCCGTGACTTTTTCGGATCGCCCCTGCGTCCTGGCGTTTGTTGCGCGTCTTGTGTACGGGCTACTTCTTGTGGCAGTCGCCTGGGGCTTTGGCGCCCATGCGCAAGGTAGCGATTCACCGCAGGTGGCGCCAGACCGGCGGGTTGCATTGAGTGACGCCGAACGTGCCTATCTGGCACAAAAAGGTGACATCAAGATGTGCGTCCAACCCGACTGGTTACCCTATGAGCGCATAAACGAAAAGGGGCAGCACGAAGGCATAGGTGCCGAGATGATTGCACTGATGCAAGAGCGTCTGGGCATCAAAGTCGTGTTGTATCCCACCAAAGAGTGGGCCGCCTCGGTAGCTGCCATCCGGGCCCGGGAGTGCGACATTTTGTCCATGTCGGCCAATGTTCCAAGCCGCCGCGACGTGATGAATTTCACCCAGCCCTACATTGTTCAGCCCCTGGTTATTGCCACGCAGGCACGCGAAATCTTTATTAAGGACGGCTCCGAGATCGGCAATCGAAAAATTGGCATTATCAAAGGCTACGTGTTTGTTGCCATGCTGCGCAGCCGCTACCCAGGCATCCAGATCACCGAGGTGGCCGGCACCGCCGACGGCCTGGAGCGTGTGCGCAAGGGTGAGCTGTGGGGCTATATCGACACCATGCCCACCATTGCGTACTCCTTGCAGAAGTATTCAATGCAGGACCTGAAAATTTCCGGCAAGCTCGACTTCACGCTGGACCTTTGCGTCACCTCGCGCAACGACGAGCCAATGCTGGGTACCATCATGCAAAAGGCCACGGACGCGATCAGTGAGGAGGAGCGCCGGGCCATCATTAACAAGTGGATATCGGTGCGCGTTGAACATGGCGTGGATTACGCGCTGATCTGGAAGCTGGGCGCAGGCATGTCCGTCCTGCTGCTGGGCTTTTATATATGGAACCGCAAACTGGCCAAATTCAACCGCGCAATTGGCGAGAAGAATGTGTTGATCGAGCAGCAGCACCAGATGGTGGTGCATACGCTGGAGCGGGTGGCTGCGCTGCTCAACAATGCCGGGCAGGGTTTTTTATCCTTTGGGGCGGATTTACGGGTGGCAAGCGAGTTCAGTCAGGCTTGTGTCGTGCTGCTCGGAGTTGCCCCGGGTGGCTGTGCCGCTGACGAACTGTTGTTCCCGCAGGATCGGACTGGACGCAAGTTGATGCGGGACTGCATCGCCGATGCCCTGGCAGAAACCGATTCCTTGCGCAGGTCAATGTTTCTCTCGCTCATTCCATCCGAACTCCGGCTCAATGACCGGGTGCTTAAGGCCGAGTTCATCGCGATCGATACCGGCATCATGACGGTGTTGTCCGATGTGACGGCGCAAAGCCTGCTGGAACAAAAAGTGGTGCAGGAAACCAGGCGCATGGAAATGATTCTGGCTGCGGTCACTGACGGTCCGGACTTCTTTGCCACGGTGGACGAATTTCGCACCTTTGCTGTAACTGGCGGACAGGCATGGGACAGGCTTGCGGATGCCGACCTCTATCGCGCCATTCATACTTTCAAAGGTTCGTTCAACCAACTCGGGTTTTACCACCTGCCGAAAGCACTGCATTCGGTGGAGACGCAACTGCAGGCCATGCTGGGTGCCACAGACGGTAATGCCAAACCGGGTCATGACGAGGTGATTGAGATGGTTTTTGCGCACCCCTGGCTGGCGCTACTGGAACAGGACCTGTCGACCATCAACGAGACGCTCGGCGAGGACTTCCTGAGGCGACGGGGTGTCGTGACACTGTCTCCCGAACAGGCTAAACGCTTTGAGCGGTTGGCGGGCGAGTTTCTGAAAATGCCGCATTTGAACGAGCAGCACCGTTTGGCGGCTACCGAACTCGCCTTGCTGCGCAGTATTTCGCTGAGCAAGGAGTTGTCCGAGTACGACCGGCTGGTGCAGCAGATTGCCAAGCGTCTCGACAAGGAGGTTACGCCCTTGGTCGTCGAGCGCGCCGACGTGCGGATCGATCCGGACGCGTTCGGTCCGTTTTTGCGCAGTCTCGGACATGTATTTCGCAACGCCGTAGACCACGGCATCGAAGATCCGGAAACCCGTTATGCCGCTGGCAAGAGCGAGGCCGGAACCATCGCATGCCGGGTTTCCCGAGTCGACGGCACGGTGGTGCTTGAGATCAGTGACGATGGCGCCGGTATAGACGAAGTGACCCTGCGCCGGCGGGCGGCGTCCCTCAAGGTCGGGAACACGGCCGATTGGTCTCTGGAGGATTTGGTGTTCGCCGACGGACTGTCTTGCCGCGACAACGCTACCGAATTGTCAGGGCGGGGCGTTGGTATGGCCGCTGTTCGGGCCGAAGTGGTGCGTCTGGGCGGAAGCGTGCAGGTGCAATCCAGTGCGGCACGGGGCACTCGTTTTACATTCAGCATTCCGTTGACCCATTCCGAGAGGATCGCAGCATGACGATGAATGAATTGGAAGCAGGAGTACACCGTATCATGGTGACCGTGTTGGCGTGCACCAAGGCGCACTTTCAGGATGAGTTGGGTATCGTGATTGCCTCGACTACCACGTCGCTCAGCGGTGAAATCAATGCATTGGCCCTGCGCAAACTCACCGCCATAGTCAGCCTCGGCGGTCCGGTCAACATACTGGCAGCGTTCAGCTTTGATCAGTTGTTGGCTGACCATTTGATGGAAGTTGAGACCACCGGTCTGACGCTGACCCCCGATGAGCGGCCGCAGTTTTTGCTCGATACAGTGGCCGAAACCATTAATGTGGTTCTGGGGCATGCCACGACGGAGTTGGCGGAGGTGGGCAATGCTGTGGTGCTGTCGGCACCGGTCGTGCTCGAAGACGGCGGCAAGCTACGACGGCCCAAGGGGGCGATATTCATTTCGGTGAGCCATGAGACCGCGCATGGCGTGCTCGACGTGGACCTGATCGCGCCGCGCCATTTGTTTGGCGACAATTTGAAATTGACCACAAGTTAAGGAGAGGTTTTTTATGACCCCATTGAATGTCATGATCGTCGATGATTCGCTGTTGGCTACCCGCAAGATGGAGGCCATGCTGGAAGCGATGGGGCACCACATCGTCGGAACGGTGGCCACCGGCACCGCCGCCCTGCAGGCCTATCGCAACTTTAACCCCGATCTGGTCACCATGGATATCACCATGCCGGATATGGACGGTATTGAGGCCACGCGTACCATACTGGCGGAGTTCAAGGATGCCAACATCGTTATGGTCACCTCGCACGGGCAGGAGGAAATGGTTCGTGAGGCCCTCAAGGCCGGCGCCAAGGGTTATGTATTGAAGCCCGTCAACGCCGCCAAGCTCGCAGATCACATTTCCCGCGTGATCGGATGATGTTGGCATGATTGGCTGCCCGCATGTCATCTGATAACAGCCCAGCGGTCTGGCAGACCGTCTTTGACCTGATACCGTTTCCGATTTATGTCGCCAACGTTACCAATTTTGAAGTGGTTGCGACCAACCAGCCCATGCGCGAGCGCATCGGAGAGCGATTGGGCGAACCGTGCTACAGGGCTATTTACCAGTTTGACGCGCCCTGCCCGTTTTGCAGGATTACGCAACTGCAAAGCGCACAAAGCACCAAAAGCGTCGCCGCTGACGTGGTGTTCGAGTATTTCAACGAGTCCGATGACCACTGGTATCAGCTGCAAGAACGGCTGATGACCTGGTTTGATGGCGCATGTGTCAAGTATTCGATCGCGGTGAACATCAGCGCCCTGAAGGCAGTGCAAAATGAACTGGCCGAGGCCCATGTCAAGATTTCCTTTCAAAACATGGAGCTCAAGGTGATGTCCGTCACCGACGGGTTGACCGGCTTATTCAACCGGCGCAAGATCGACGAGTCGATTGCCAATGAGGTGGAACGTCGCAGCCGGTATGGGCAGCCCTTGTCGGTTGTCATGATCGATATAGACCATTTCAAGCGCGTCAATGATGCGCACGGGCACCTGAAGGGTGATCTGGTGTTGCTGGCCATTGCCGATGTCTTGCGCCAGGGCGTGCGCAAGATCGACATCATCGGCCGCTGGGGTGGCGAGGAGTTTCTGGTGATCTGCCCCAACACCGATCTCGATGGCGCAGTCGCGATGGCGGAAAACATGCGACAGCTGGTGCAGGCCAGAGAGGTTGAGGGCATCGGTCGCGCTACCAGTTCCTTCGGCGTGGCACAGCTCGGGCCAGACGAGGCTGCCGAGTCACTGGTTCAGCGTGTTGACGCGGCACTTTACCGGGCCAAACTTGGCGGCAGGAATCGCGTGGAGGCAGATCGCCCGGCCAGTGCATTGCCCTAAAAAAGCGGACAGTTCATTGCATACCCCCCGTGGGGCTGTGCCTTTGCGTTGAGGGTGGGAAAATTGCCTGGGTTCGCGTTCCCCTGCTATCGACTGCAGATTCCCCGTTTGATCATCGCAACCAGTTGATCCAGCGCCATGCCCCATCCACTCTCAAATCCCATTGCGGGCTGTTTGCCGCAACCCGCTTCGTCCGCATGAAAAACGGTTGCGGTGCAACGTGTGCCCTATTCGTGGCAGTGGCCTCGCTAGCGAGGCGCGTTGCGAAGAATGTCATCGGGCGGCGTGGCAGTGAGAGTTTGTATGGTGAGAATCAGGTCGCGAATTTTGAATGGTTTGAGTAGGATCCGTTGCACATTGAGGGCCTTGATGCGATTTGCCATCGAAACATCGCACTGTGTTGTGGTCACCGCAACGGGCATATTTGCTGCGCACTTGAGTTGCCCCAGGCGCAGCCGCTGAATGATGGTGAGTGCCGCTTCAGCTTCTTCCAAGGATGTGATCAGGCCGCAAAAAATCTGATTTTCCAGAAAAATTTGCGCGCTTTGGCAGTTGTTGGCAACGCGGATTGGGTGCAGATTCAGTTGCCTTGCCGTGGACAAGATGATGCTACCAATCATGGAGTTACCTTCCACCAGCAAAAGTTCTTTGGCAACGCCTTTTGCTGGCCTTTCGAAGGCAATCACGCCGCCTCCATGGGGACGAGTTGCTCAACCACCAGATCGCGCAGGCTGCTTAATATCGCCAACGCAATGTCATCAAACTCGCGCGGAACCATGTCATAGAGGCACAGCGTTCCCACGGTCTGGTTATTTGGCAGTCGGAGGCCGGCACCTGCGTAGAAGCGGACATGCGGTTGGCCGATAACGTTCGGATTGTCTGCAAAGCGTGCGTCGTTGAGTGTGTCGGGAATTACAAGCGTTGCGTTGGAGACGATGGCATGTCCGCAAAACGAAACATCGCGAGGGGCCTCACAGAAATCAATGCCAATGCGTGACTTGAACCATGTACGATCCGCATCAACCAGTGACACCATCGCAATGGGCATGTCAAACTCCTGCGCAGCAAAGGCC
>CAIQBN010000167.1 GCA_903870065.1 uncultured beta proteobacterium
GATATCGACAGCATGAGCTGCGTTGCCCCCTCTGCCAACTCGCGCAAATTGGTGGGGGTGCTCTCGACTTCGAGCTTGCCGGCTTCTATCTTGGAAAAGTCCAGAATGTCATTCAGGATTTGCAGCAGGGCCATGGACGACTGTTGAATGGTGCCCAGCATCTGTCGCTGGTCCGGCAAAAGCGCGGTTTCCTGGAGGACGTCGACCATGCCGATCACACCATTCATGGGGGTGCGAATCTCGTGGCTCATGTTGGCCAAAAATTGACTCTTGGCGCGGTTGGCGGCATTTGCCGCATCCTCGGCCTGTTTGCGCTGCGTGGTGTCGGTGCGGATGCTGATGTACTGCGCGGGCAGACCGTCTGACCCCATGAGTGGCACAACGGTACTCACCGTCCAATAGTGGCCACCGTCCTTGTTTCGGTTCAAAATTTCCCCGTGCCAGACCTGGCCCTGGCAAATGGTCTGCCAGAGGTCGGCAAACATTTCGGCGGGGTGGTGACCGGAATTGAGGATGCGGTGGTTCTGGCCCAAAAGTTCTGCGCGGGCGTAGTGGCTGACTTCGCAAAAGCGGTCGTTGACATACTGAATATTGCCATCCAGATCCGTCATGCTGACAATGGCATGCTGGTCCAGCGCGAACTGGCGGTTTTGCAGCTCAAATTGTTGAAATTTCAGGCTCCGAGACGCCGCATTCAGTGATTGGCCTAACACCTGCAGTTCCATATTGCCCCCATACGGCGCCATGGTCTGGCCAAGTGCCTGGTCCAGATTCTTTGCAAAAGCGGTCACGCTCGCCAGTGCCCCCAACGAAGAGCGCATAAGGGCATGCAGCAGCACCAAGGCCGCGCCACAGGCCAAGGCTATGACTGCCAGTGACTGGACCCAAATCTCATAGGCGAGGTGCCAGAACGTGGGGGTCTGAAAACTGACGCGCACCCAACCCATCAGGGTGCCGGCCTCTATGGGATACCAATACGTGTTGTCACTCTGGGAAATCGTAGCCTTGGACAAGGGGGCCGTAACGGCTTCGTTGTTAAAAACGGGTACCCACCTCCCATCGTTGTTCATCATCTCTGCGAGGGGTTTGCCATCGGTATCCGTCACCAACAAGGATTGAATCTCGTCCAGTGCAGCAAATCGGGTCACTGCCGCTTCCAAACCAGCCAGGTCATCGACGACCATAAAAGCAGGACTGACTGCAGCCAGATTCTGCGCAATGGCAGCGATTTGTGATTGCGTTTTCTGGCGAACCAGGATCGTCTCTTTGGCCGCCATGTAGGTGCCATACGCGAGGATGGAAACGATCAGGCAGCCGGCTGTCAGCAGTGATAACTGCCAACGCAGGGTGCGTGGCAGCCAGCCGCTGCGCATGCGATCGCTTGACATGCCGTTCTATTCGGTGACGATGTACTTTTCAATGCGCAGTTTTTCAAGCGGCAGATAGTCTGCTTGATAGCTGGCTGTCACGGGTGTCGACGTGCGGATGTCTTTGAGCAGCGCACGGCCTTCTGCGTCTAGCGCCAACGCCAAAAAGGCCTGGGTTAGCGCTTTTCGTGCCGCCTCAGTAACGCGCGGGTGCGCCACCACCGGGTGTGAGGCCGCGGGCGGCGTCTGGAAGAGAATTTGCAACTGGTCGCGCACCGCGGACACCTCGTCATTGAGTGGGGCATTGACGGTTCCCCCGGCCTCGGCTTCCTTGCGAATCACATGGCGAAAGACGTTGGAGTGGGTTTTCACGTAGCTTGGCTCAAACTGTATGCCCGCCTCTTCAGTCAACAAGGCCCGCATGTAGAGCGAAGCGCCAAAGGCGTTGGGCGCAGGGAACGCAATTTTTTGACCATTCAGGTCTTTCAGCGTCTTGACGGTGCTGTCCTTGCGCACTACCAACACGCCGGTCAGGGGCGTTGCGTCGCGCAAAAGCGGAACATAGGCTTGCGCCTTCCTGGCCATCACGGCGTGGTAGGGGTTCATGTAGGCAAAGTCTGGCTCGCCTTTGAGGAAACTGGCTTCAAACAAAGGAATACTCGCGGCAACTTTCAGCTCTAACGTGAAGCCCGTGTCTTTGGAAAGCCGGGCCAGTAGCGGAGCCCAGTCTTTGTGAAGCTCTGTGGCACTGAATTGGGGAACAACGGCAAAGGTGTACCTGGATGGGGGCTGGGCGTTGACTCCGTTTGCCATCACACCAAGCGCAGCCAGGAAGATGGCCCCATACGTGCTTACGAATCGCCGGGCCAAGGAGGGTTGGTGGGTGTTCATTTCTAATCTCTGCTAAATGATGGCTATTGAGAGCCAATGCCATCCATGTCGGGCATGCTTTCAAGACTAGGTCTTGGCACGCGTTCCCAGTGCCGGAAAGCAGGTAGCGGCACTACCTAGAAACCGGTAGCTTTCCACCACTGATTGATGCGCTGCGGTTCAAAAGACGCCTAATCCAGCCCCGAACTCTCGTTTTCGATGACGTAGCGCGTCAACTCGGCCACACTGTGGCGGTCGAGCTTGCGCATGATGTTGCGGCGATGCACTTCCACGGTGGAGGCGGCGATCAGTAGCTGGCTGGCAATTTCATTGGAAGTGTGACCCTGTGCCACCAGCTTGAGCACCTGGCGCTCGCGTGCACCGAGCACGACCGTCGGACGCCCGGGCCGGTTTTTTGCGTTCAACGACTGCGTCAGCACCTCAGCCACGTCGGGGCACAGATACAGGCGGCCGGTGTAAACCGCCCGAATGGCGCGCAACAGCTCTTCGCCATCCTCCACCTTGGTCACATAGCCTTTGGCCCCGGCATTGATCATGTCCAGCACATGCAATTTGTCCGAATAGGCTGACAGGGCTACCACCTTCAGGTGCGGCAGCGCCTGCAACAACAGGTGGGTGAGTTCAATGCCGTTCATGCCTGGCAGACCAATGTCCATGCACACCAGATGCGCCGCCGTTTGCTGCGCCAGGGCAACGATGTCGTGCCCGTCGCTGCTTTGCCCCACCACCTCCATGTCGGGCTGCGCCTGCATCAGTTGGCACAGGGCACCGCGCAGCATCTTGTGATCATCCACAATGAGAATGCGCATCTTCATAGGGTGCGGCGTGGTCTGTTGCATCACACCAGCACCACTACGCGTGTGCCGCGCCCTGGCGCACTTTCCAGCAACAGCTTGCCACCCAGAAACTCGGCGGTTTCGCGCATGTTCTGCAGACCGTGGCCGCCAGCCCGCGCATCAGTCGCCGACAACGTGGTGTCAAAGCCGCAGCCGTCGTCCACAACGGCCACCCGTAGCGGTGTTCGGCTGAGCGCAATGGCAACTTGGATGGTCGACGCGCTGGCGTGCTTGGCGCAGTTGGTCAGGCACTCCTGCACGATGCGAAACAAGCTTAGCTCCAGAAAACGTTCGATCCGAACATCGCCATGCGCGCAGTCCACCAGCACCGGCAAGCCCGTTCTTTTGGTGAACTGCTGGGCATAGCTCTGCACGACGTCCAGCAAGCCACCCCGGTCGAGCGCCGGAGTGTGCAGCTCCGCACAAATGTCGCGGATGCTGAAGTTGGTGTCCGCTATCAGCGCCCGCGTGTCCTCCACCCGTTCCCAGAATAGCGTTGCATCAGGCCCCTGCCCTGCGGCCTTGACAATCTGATCCAGGTTCAGGCGCAAGGCCGTCAGGTTGGCGCTGGTGCGGTCATGCAACTCGCGCGACAAGCGTTTGCGGGCCTCTTCCTGCGCCTGCACCAGTCGACGCGACAAGTCTTCAATGCGTTTGACCATGCCCTGGCGCTCAAGCTCCTTGCGCTTGCGCTCGCTGATGTCGCTGAGCACGAGGTGCAAGACGTCCTTTCCGTTGCTCACGCTGGAAGTATTGGCCACCAGCTGCGCCCAGAACCGCGCACCATCGGCCCTGACCATGCGTATCTCAGCAGTCTGTGCCGGACCATGCAACGCAGAACTCCTTCGCAACATGTAAAAGCTGTCCTGCTCATCGGTAGCCACGAAGTCGGAAAGTGAGCGTTGCAGCAGCGCGCCGCGCACCAGACCCAGCAAAGAGCAGGCCTCCAGGTTGGCCTGTTCGATAACGCCCGCGCCATCCAGGCTGAGATAACCCACCGGCGCCTGGTCATACAAGGCCATGTAGCTTGCCTGCGAAGCCTGAAGGGCCACCTGGCTTTGGCGCAGCTGCTCGTTCTGCATTTCCAGTTCAATCTGGTAGACGCGCAGCTCGTGCTCTGTGCGCTGCAGGGTCGTAGTGTGTGGCGGTGCTGCATGTGCCGCCTCGTCTGCCAGCTCCGCTTCTGCCTGCAGTCGCAGCAAAGGGTCAGCCAAGGAATTGCGTGCACTCTTGTTCATGGGACCACTCCCGGATTGAGGCGCTCGGTAGTCGAAATGGCATACATCTGGCGCTGTTCGTTAACCAAGGCCGTGGCAGTAATCCAGACCTCCACGGATGCACCGCTTTGGGTCAGACGCTGGGTGCAATAGGGCTCAAGCGTCTCGGAGCTGCCGAGCTGCAACAAATGTTCGATCGCCCGAGGGCGCAGTGCCGGGGGAATGCGCGTCTGCACGTTCATGGTCAGTGCCTGCGCTTCGCTCCAGCCATACATGCGGGTGGCAGCGGGGTTCCAGGCCAGGGTCTGGCCCTGCAGGTCTTGCACCGTGATGGCATCGTGCGCGTCGCGCACCACCACCGCCAGGCGCGCGAGATTGTTGGCTGCCTCGAGCGCTGCCTCCATGCGCTTGATCTCTGAAATGTCGCTAAAGGTTATCACCGCGCCTTCAATCACATTGGCAATCGTGCGGTAGGGGTGAATGCGCAGCGTAAACCACTCACCCTGCAGAGTTTGAACCTGCTGC
>CAIQBN010000168.1 GCA_903870065.1 uncultured beta proteobacterium
GCAGGAACGAATTTTCGAGCCCTTTTACCGCCTGCCGGGCGCTTCGGAGCGCGATGGCGGCATGGGGCTCGGACTGGCCCTGGTCAAATCCATCGCCGTGCGCCATGGCGGCTCGGTCAGTTGCATCAACCGTGGGTCTGGCGGGGCCTGTTTTGAGTTGCGGCTGCCTGCTGGTAGCTAAAAAACCAACAATTCAGCAAAAAACTTGGGCTAGTTCACGTTATTTGCGAAAAAGCAGGGGTCACTCACACAAATGTGGGATACCGCATTCGCTGAACAATCGGTACAGTTCACTCAACTGCTGTCACAGTTCACAAGGATCAAAGTACAACCACCCAATAGGTTGACTTTTACCAGTCCAACGACGTCCCCTTCGGGGGATCTTTACAAAGCCACCCTCGGGTGGCTTTTTTTTCGGTGGTCACCAGCGGACAAGGCGGATTCTAAAAAGTCTCCCAGTCATCCTCACTACCGGCCGGCGCGGGTTTGGCCCGGGCGGCGGGTTGCGGCAAGGCCACGGATCTGGAAGCGACCGGCTTGGATGCAATGGACCTCGGCTTCACTGGCGCCTTGATCGCGACCTTGGCAGTGGCTTTCAAAGGCGGACGGCTGCGCGTTGGCGTGCGTGCAAGAGCGGGCGGCGTGCCATCGAGCTTAAAGGCATCCACCACATGAACCAAATCGTCAGCCTGGCTCTTGAGGCTGCTGGCTGCGGCCGCCATCTGCTCAACCAGCGCCGCGTTCTGCTGGGTGGCCTGGTCCATATGGGTAACGGCTTCGCCGACCTGGGCGACGCCCAGCGCCTGCTCATTGCTTGCGGCGCTGATCTCGCCCATGATGTCGGTCACGCGCCGGATGCTGGTCACGACTTCCGTCATGGTTTCCCCCGCCTTGTCGACCAGGGCCGTGCCGAGCTCGACCCGCTCGACGCTGGCATTGATCAGGCTCTTGATCTCTTTCGCCGCCTCGGCGCTGCGCCCCGCGAGTGAACGAACTTCCGACGCCACCACCGCGAAACCGCGCCCCTGTTCACCGGCCCTGGCGGCCTCGACTGCCGCGTTGAGCGCCAAAATATTGGTCTGAAACGCAATGCCGTCAATGACGCTGATGATGTCGGAAATCTTGCGTGAAGACTCGTTGATTCCTTTCATGGTCTCCACCACCTGCCCCACCACATCACCGCCTTGAACGGCAACGGTGGACGCACTCATGGCCAACTGGTTGGCAGTGCGGGCGGACTCGGCATTTTGTTTCACCGTGGCCCCCAACTCTTCCATGCTCGCCGACGTTTGCTCCAGCGCACTGGCCTGCTGCTCCGTGCGGGCCGATAAATCGTGGTTACCCTCGGCAATTTCCGAGCTGGCGGTGGCAACGCCCTCCGAACCCTGGCGCACATTGCGCACCACCCGTGCCAAACTGGCCTGCATCGTCTCCAGTGCCTTGACCAGAGCACCCAGCTCATCGTGACTTTCGTGCGCGATACGGGCCGTCAGATCACCGTCGGCCACGGTGCGGGCAAATTCAACCGCCTCACTGATGGGGCGGGTAACCGAACGGGAAATGAGCAGCGCCAACAACCCAGCCAGAATTAAGGCTACCAGCGAGATAAGCACAATAACGGTCGTGGCGGATGTATTGGCCTTACCCGCGTTGCCAATGTCTTCCTTGGACATGGCAACCTGGAGGTCCATCAATTTACCCAGGGGGTCGAAGAATTTCGGCGCCAGCGGACTGATTTTGGTTTTGTAGAGGGCTATGGCGTCCTCGGTTTTGCCGGCCAGCAGTGCATCCTTTGCCGGGCTCAGCCCCTCATTGCGATAGGCAGCAATAGCAGGTTCAATTTCTGTGACCAAGGCTTTTTCATTCGGCGACAAATTGCCGGCAAGAAAGGTTTTCCAGGTCGAATCAATGGCCGCAGAGTTTTTGTTCATTTCGGCCGCGCGCTTGCTCACATTGGCGGGGTCCGGGTTGATGAGCATATCCATCACCAAGATCCGATTGCGGCTGGCGAGGTATTGGATATCACCAATTTCACCCATGGGAACGACCCCGTCGCCATACATGTCGGTGGTGACCGAATATATTTTTCCAATGCCCGCCCAGCCAGTCAAAGCGACCCCCAACAGCATTGCCATCAGGATCAGAAAGGCGGCGGACAGGCGGGTGCCAATTTTAAAATTGTTCAGCATGGTGACGTACTCCGTGGGTTCAAAATGGCAACACCGGGAAGATGATTGGGGGCATCCTGTTGACAACGGCGGTTGCGAATGGGTCGGACAGGAGACCACAAACGCTATGTATAGGATAGCAATTTAGGCAATCCACACGGGGGCTAGAGGCAAATTTGATCAAGTTGTTTCCCAGTAGCGAAAAACCATCAATTATCTTCGCCGACCCACGGCAACGCGCACCAGGCGGGCTCAGGCTGCCAACTAGCCACCCATGCGGGCATCTGGTCTGCCGGCATGGGCCGGGCAATGCCATAACCCTGTGCCAGTTCGCAGCCGAGGTGCAGCAGCAAGGTACCATGGGCCACCGTTTCCACCCCCTCGGCA
>CAIQBN010000169.1 GCA_903870065.1 uncultured beta proteobacterium
CGGAAAAAGTCGATCGGCTGCATACCAAAATCCCTCAGAAAGTAACTCACCTATTAACGTTTCTTGGGAGAATTGGTGCACCAAAAACATCAAAAAAGCTAGCATTCATGCGGGTTCGCGGGGTTTTGCAGGGGCGACTAAATATATTGCTATTATTAGTATAGCAAAAAGACTCAAAAGCAGTGCCACACCGACAGCGGCGCCGATAATCGGGCCATGACCACTTTTGCTTCCCTGCCACTTTCACCTGCCACCCGCGCCAACCTGGACCAGCTGGGCTACACGGAGATGACACCCATTCAGGCCGCGAGTCTGCCCATCGCACTGGCCGGCACCGACCTCATTGCGCAGGCCCAAACCGGCAGTGGCAAGACTGTGGCTTTTGCACTGGCACTTCTGGCCAAAGTCAATCCACGCTGGTTTGCGGTGCAGGCCATGGTGTTGTGCCCGACCCGTGAGCTGGCTGATCAGGTCACCGTCGAGATCCGCCGTCTGGCCCGTGCAGAAGAGAACATCAAGGTGGTCACCCTGTGCGGTGGAATTGCGCTGCGCGGTCAGCGCGCCAGTCTCGAGCATGGTGCGCATGTGGTGGTGGGCACACCCGGGCGCATCATGGACCATCTGGAGCGAGGCTATCTGACACTGGAGGGGCTCAACACGCTGGTGCTCGATGAGGCGGACCGCATGCTGGATATGGGCTTTTTTGATGATATTGCCACGGTGGCAAAACAATGTCCGGCCAACCGGCAGACCCTGTTGTTCTCCGCAACCTACCCTGAAGGCATTGAGTCCCTGGCCAGGCAGTTCATGCGCGGACCGCAGCGTGTGGAAGTGGCTGCGCCGCAATCCACCAGCCTGATCGAACAACGCTTTTTTGAAGTCACCCGGGCCAACCGGCTGGAGACTGTGGCGCGGCTGCTGCGCCACTTTCGTCCGGTGAGCACGCTGGCGTTTTGCAACACCAAGCAGCAATGCAAGGACTTGGTCACCCTGCTGCAAGCCGAAGGTTTTTACGCCCTGGCCCTGTATGGCGAGCTGGAGCAACGCGAGCGCGACCAGGTGCTGGCCCAGTTTGCCAACCGGAGCTGCTCAGTGCTGGTGGCCACCGACGTGGCATCACGCGGCCTGGACATCCATCAGCTGGAGGCCGTGATCAACGTCGACATCACGCCGGACCCGCAGGTGCATGTGCACCGCATCGGGCGCACCGGCCGCGCCGGAGCCTCGGGCCTGGCGCTGAGCCTGGCCAGCATGAACGACATGGGGGCCGTTGGGAAAATTGAGCAGTACCAGAACAGCGCTTCCGTCTGGTACCCACTGGACAGCCTGGCGACCACCCACACTGACCCGCTCCTGCCGCCCATGGTGACGCTGCAAATTCTGGGCGGCCGCAAAGAAAAAATTCGCCCGGGTGACGTGCTGGGCGCGCTCACCAGCGAGGAGGGCGGCGCGGCCTACACCCGCGAGCAAATTGGCAAGATCCAGGTCACCGAGTTCTGCACTTTTGTGGCCGTGTCCCGTGACTTGGCGCAGGCCGCCTGCGCCAAACTCAACGCCGGACGGGTCAAAGGCAAAAGCGTTCGGGCACGGTTGATGACGTTATCCGATTCGCAGTAGCAGCCATTGTCAATCCGCTCTGTAAGGCAATTTCCTACACGCTTAACAGTGGCTTGCTGACTCCAGTTTCGCGACACATTGACTACAGTTGTCTCAAGCGCCAAACCTGTTCCTGGCGCCCTGATGTAACCGGAGAACCACCATGACCACAACCGCACTGGCACTCAATCCCTTCAGCTTGATGATGGAGCCCGAACTGATTTTGCGCACCATGGAGCGCTCCCAACAACTGCGCGGACTGCGCCGCCACAAACTGCGTCCGCTGGACAAACCGCTGATTCCCTACACCCAGGAAGCGCTGGCAAGTCGTGCGGCATTTGATGCTGCCATCGACGCAGAAGACTTTGAAGACCGCGCCGAGTCCTACCTCAACTAAGTGGTTCTGCGCTGGCCGCAAGGCCTCAGCAGACCCGGTTGCGGCCTTGCGCTTTTGCGCGGTAGAGCGCAGCGTCGGCTTGCGACACCAGAGACGCAGCTGACTCATCGTCCGACGGAATGCACGACGCAACCCCCAAGCTGATAGTCACAAATGGCCCAACGGGTGACGCCGGGTGGGCGATGGCCAGCGCCTCACAGGCCGCGCGCAGCGCCTGCGCCACGGCAAGCGCGGCCGCGTGGTCGGCCGACGGAATCAGCACCACGAACTCTTCCCCTCCGTAACGCGCTGCAAGATCCCCCGCGCGTCCTACCGTTTCCAAAAAAGCACCGGCCACCGCAGCCAGGCACCGGTCGCCCTGGGGATGCCCCAGCGCATCGTTGTACTGCTTGAAACCATCAATATCGGCCATCACAATAGCCAGGTGTGTTTGAGAGCGGTTGGCACGGCGCCATTCCACTTCCAGCGCTTCGTCAAAACGGCGGCGGTTTGCAAGCCCGGTCAGCGCGTCCACAAACGACAGCCGGGAGAGATGTTCGTTGGCCAGTCGCAGTTCTTCTGTGCGTTGTGCCACCAACAATTCCATTTCAACATGGCGGACCCGCAGGCTATGGGTGCGCAATCGGAACAGCGCGACGATTGCTGCTACCGCCATCAGAAGCGCCAGGGCGATGAACCAGGGTGTCTGGTGCAAGTGAGGCTTCACTGTAATGAACAAGCCAGTGGCGGCCTCGCGCCAGTGCTGTCCGTCAATCGTTGCGGCGACCCGAAACTCAAACCTGCCGGGGGGCAAAGTTGGAAAACTGGCTTCACGGTTGCGCCCTGCGTCCACCCAGTCCCGTGTAATGCCTACCATTTGGTAGCGAAACCGGACCCGCTCGGGGTTCAAAAGCGTCATTGCGGTGTAACGAATGGATAGTGGAACAGATCCTGGCGGCAAAACAACATCGGCGTCGGGTACTGCGCTCACGCCGTCCAAACTCACGTTCTCCAGACGCACGACCGGCGGCTCCCCCGAGCCGGGCAGGTGCAACGGGTCCACGATCACCAGCCCATTGGCCGAAGGCAGCCAAACATGCCCGTTTTTGTCCATTGCCCCGGCTGGCTGCAAACCACCTGCAAAAGTGGTGCCGCGCAACGCATCGCCCGGACCAAAACCGGTGGACATCACCTTGCTGATGCGGCCCTCGACAAACGCATCGAGCTCCGAGCGCGAAACCCGGAAAAACCCCCGGTTGCATGTCATCCACAGGTACCCAGCGCCATCCTCCACAATGGTTTGCGCACTTCCGTCCCACAACCCGTCCAAAGGCCGAACCGCCAGCAGTTTGCCCTCACGCAAGCGATTGAGCCCCTGCCCACTGGTGCCAATCCAAAGGCTTGAGGCCGCATCTTCATACAAAGCCATGATCCAGTTTGAGACCAGTCCATCATTCTTGGTGAGGGTCACAAAAGTTCCATCGCGGTACCTAACCAAGCCCTGACCTGTGGTACCAAACCAGAGCGTGCCGCTGCGGTCCTCCAAGATGGTGGAGACGCCCTCACTTGGCGCACCCGGCTCGCGCACGGCGGAAAACCCCGCTCCCTGCAGGCGGGCCAGCCCTGCACGCGTGCCTGCCCACAGTGTGCCCTTGCTGTCCTGGAACATGACACGGACCTCGGCGTTTGGTAGCCCCTGCGCCAGGCCGTAATGCGTAATTTTCCCCTGATGCAACCGTGCAGCGCCTGCGGTATAGGTGCCAATCCACAGCGCGCCGTCGCTGGCCTCATGCAGACTGGAGATTTCATCGGTAGGCAATCCATCTTTCTTGCCCAGCGCGGTAATCCGGCCTCCTTCGATTCGGTTGAGCCCGCCACCGGCTGTCGACACCCAGGTCACCCCGTCACGCGCATGCACCACCGATCGAACATTGTCATTGGAAAGCCCTTCAGGTACACCCAGGACAACAAAGGACCGGTTGCGCAATCGGTTCAATCCCCCCGCCCAGGTGCCCACCCAGACGCTACCCTCTCGGTCGACCTGGACAGACCATATCTGGTTACCCGTCAGCCCGCCGGCAGTGGATAGGGAGGTGAAACGCCCCTCGCTCATCCGGCTCACACCGCCGCCCCAGGTGCCAATCCAAAGTGACCCCTGCGCGTCACGCGCCAAAGTCGTGAGTTGGTCGGTCGGCAGACCATCGGCAACGGTGTAACTGGTGATTTTCCCGTTGTTGACATGGGCCAGACCACCCCCCGCCGTGGCCGCCCAGACCCCACCTTGCGGATCCGCCAGCACAGAGCGCACCTCCAGGTGCGGGAATCCATTGGTGGGGTTCAGCACCTGAAACTTGCCTGCGGAAAACGATACGAGCCCGCCCCCTGTGGTAGCGATCCATAACACCCCATCACGATCAAAGGCCAGGCTGCGCAGCCGGTTGGTGGGCAGTCCATCGGCTTGCTGGAAGATTTTTGTAGCGCCGTTATCCCATCGCACCAGCCCGTTTTCGGTTGCCGCCCAGACTGCACCGTCGATGGCCTGGGCGAAAGACCAGACCCGTCGACTAGCGGTCACCTCGGCGGAAATTGCCACCTGAAATTTACCATTGCGGTACAGGGCAGCACCCTTGCTGTGGCCAACCCAGAGGTTTTGCTGAGCGTCTTCCATAAAACCAAAAATCGGCTGAAACGCCATCTCGGGCGCCTGCGTTGAATCGTAGGTTGTGAAACGCACTCCATCAAAGCGGGCCAAGCCGCCGGCCGTACCCACCCAAAGATAACCATCACGCGTCTGCAGCAGGGATTGAACCGCATTCAAGGGCAGGCCCTGCTCGGTCTGCCAGACGTCGATCTTGTATTGGGTGAGTGCCGTCTTCGGATCTATCTGACCCGCCTCGAGCGCCCGCGCAGGCGCAGACACGAAGGCCCATGCCAAGCCAAAAATGCAGCACAGCCAGGCCAACAGCGCGGGCCGTCTCAAGGTCATCCGCCGGGTCAATTCAATTCATCCAATAAAGTCTGTGACACCAAGGTACTGTCCACACCCAATTGGAATGCCAAGTCTGCGGTCGACCAGACTTTCCAACGAATTGCAAACAAGTATCACACAGTAACAAACTGCCCAAGCTTCAAACAAACTGCGAAACGCGCTTGTGTACGTTAATAATCACCACTCCCCACTCGAGGCACGCCACCATGCGATATTTGTACCGCGACTTTGAAACACAGGCGCACATCGATGCGCAATACAACCCGAGCCTGTTGTTGCCGGCCAATGCACAACCGATGCAGCACTTTTGCGAATTGGCTGCAAAAACGCGCGCCAGTTTGCAGTGTGTGCTGGATGTTCCATTCGGTCCGACCCGCGAAGAGACCCTTGATATTTTCCCGGCCGATGCGCCCAACGCACCGGTTTTCATTTTCATCCACGGAGGTTACTGGCGCGCGTTGTCAAGCAAGGATTTCAGTGGCATCGCCAACGGGTTGAAGCCTTTGGGCATCACGACGGTGCTGATCAACTATGCGTTGTGCCCATTTGTCACCCTGGATGAAATCACCCGCCAGGCCCGGGCCGCCACCGCCTGGGTGGTGCGAAATATTGCCAACTATGGCGGCGATGCGTCGCGGATCGCCATCGGAGGGCATTCGGCGGGGGGCCACCTTGCCGCCATGTGTCTGCAAACCCAATGGGCACGCGACTATGGCCTGCCACAGGATCCGCTGTGCGGGGGGCTTTTGTTTAGCGGGCTTTACGACCTGGATCCGCTGCGCTACAGCTATCTTCAGCCACTCATTCAACTTGATGCCGGCACCATCCGGCGCAATTCACCGGCTTTCATGGTGCGCCCCAGCTCAACACCTCTTTGGGTCACCTGGGGTGAAAAAGAGAGTCCCGAATTCGCACGCCAGTCCCTGATCTACCACGAGGCCTGGCAAATTACGGGTAATAAGTCGCAACTGCAAGCGCAGGCGCAGGCCAACCATTTCTCGGTCATTCACGGACTGGAAGATTCAGGCAGCGCGGTTTGTCAGTGGTTGGCGCGCACGCTGTCGGTGGCCTGATGCATTGGGCGCAGTTGCGTTGCCTGGCACGATTTCTTTGGGCGGCATTGTTGGCCGGCAGTGCCATGGCCGACTCAGGTGTGGCATCCAGCGCACCAAAGGTACAACCGCCCAGACTGATTGTGTTCATTGCCATTGATGGCTTGCCCCAGCGGCAAATCCTGAACTACCAGGACCAACTGGCACCAGACGGGTTTGCCCGTTTGATGCAACGGGGCAGCTGGTTTGCCAATGCGCACTATGGCCATTCCTTCACCGTCACCGGCGCGGGCCATGCCACGATGCTGACCGGGGCCTACCCAAACCGCACCGGCATTATCGGCAACGAATGGCGCGACCCCAGCACCGGTGAGAGGGTGTACTGTACCGGTGACAACATGGCCCACTACATCGGGCACCCGACCAGCCCGTTCGACGGCACCAGCCCAAAAAATTTGCAGGTGGAGACGGTGGGTGATGTGCTGCGCCGCGCCAACCACCGCTCCAAAGTCATCGCCATTTCAGGCAAGGACCGCGGTGCAATCTTGCCCGGCGGCAAAAGCGGAGTCGCCTATATCTATATGCGCTCATCCGGGCAATTTGCATCGTCGACCTACTACATGCCAAAGCACCCGGCCTGGGTGGATACCTTCAACGCGGCCAGACCAGCCGACCGTTACTTCAAAACAGAATGGAAGGCGCTGCTGCCAGCAGCAGCCTATGCCCGCTCTGTGCCTGACAACCAGATCTGGTTTGGCCCGGCCGGTGGTAGCTTGCCTGCGCGCTTCGGAGCACTCGATGACGACGCACCCGGCCCCAACTACTATGACTCCTTGTTGCGCGGTCCGTTCGCCGATGCACTGACCCTGGACTTTGCACGGGCTGCCATGGCGGGCGAACAACTCGGGCAGGATGATGCACCCGACATATTGTCAATCAGCCTGTCCGGGCACGACTATGTGAACCATGCTTTTAGCGCTGAGTCACGCCTGTCGCACGACCATGTGCTGCAACTCGACCGCTTGCTGCAAGACTTTTTCAGAGATCTGGACTTGCGCGTCGGTAAGGACCAGTACGCTGTGGCGCTGACCGCCGACCATGGTTTTATGCCATCGACCGAGCTCAGTGCCCAGCAGGGTTTGCCGACCGGGCGCCTGGACGGCGCCCATACCCTGGCAGTCGTCAACCAGGGACTTGAAGCCCGCTTCGGTCCTGGGAAATGGGTCACAGGGTACTCTGGCGCTTCATTGCTTCTGGACAGGACACTGCTGGCAAAGAGCGGCCTGGGCCCTGACGTCATCGCTGCTGCGGCCCGCGAACTCTTGCTTGCTCAACCGGGTTTCGCGGCGGCCTACACCCGCCAGGAGCTTCTGGCGGGCAGCCGCCAGGGCGCGCCGTTTTTCGAACCCATGAGAAATGCATGGCATCCGGATGTATCGGGAGATGTCCAGTACACGCTCAAACCCCACTGGATGTTTGGCATCCGCAGCAATGGAGCAGTTCACGGATCAGCACATGCCTACGACACCCACGTTCCCATCTTGCTGTATGGCCCGCGCTGGATAGGGAAGGGACGGATTGACAGCCCTGTGGAAGTGATCAATATTGCCCCTACGCTGGCCAAACTGCTGGGCATTGCCCCGCCGGCAGCGTCACAAGCAGCACCGTTGCCGTTTGTAGTAGCCGCACATAAACCTTAAGCTCTAACTTTGACCTATCGCTTGCCATAACCATGCTCAACACTTCAACAGGGCAGGACTTACCGCAGCCCTACCGGGACCGAAAACGTTACGCCTGGATTCTGTCGTTGCTGGTACCCACACTGGTTGGTTTTGGGCCCCTGCTGATGGTGACATCGGGCGATGTGCGTGCCCTGTGGTTGCCGGTCGCATTCTTCTATTTGGTGGCGCCGCTTCTGGACTGGATCATGGGTGAGGATCTGAGCAACCCGCCAGAGAGCGCCGTCGCCGCACTGGACGCAGACCCCTTCTATCGTTGGATCACCTACTTGCTAGTGCCCGTGTTGTGGACTGCCTTCGTGTTCAGCGCATGGTTTGTCGTTCACTTCAACTTACCATTGCACGGGCAGTTCGCGATGGTGCTGATCACGGGTTCAGTCGGCGGATTTTGCATCAATCTGGGGCATGAACTCGGCCATAAAAACACAAACCTGGAGCGCTGGCTGGCCAAGATAGTGCTGGCGCCAACGGCCTATGGCCACTTCTTTATAGAACACAACCGGGGCCACCACCGCGACGTGGCCACGCCGGCCGATCCGGCTTCGTCGCGTATGGGTGAGTCCATCTACCGGTTCGTCCTGCGGGAGATGCCGGGGGCGTTCAAGCGCGCGTGGTCCCTGGAATCCACTCGCCTACGGCAAGCAGGTCAGTCAATAGGGTCGCTGCAAAACGAGATTCTGCAACCAGCCTGCATCACACTCGCGCTATGGAGCCTGCTGACCCTGTGGCTGGGGCCACAGATACTACCGTTTCTGGTCATTGCTTCCTTTTGGGCCAATTTCCAGCTGACCTCAGCCAACTACATCGAACACTACGGTTTGCTGCGCCAGCAGCGTGCACCGGGAAAGTATGAGATCTGCCAGCCGCACCACTCCTGGAACAGCAACCATATTTTTTCCAACTGGGCGCTGTTTCATTTGCAACGCCACTCGGACCACCATGCCCACCCCTTGCGGCGCTACCAGTCATTGCGGCACTTTGAGAACTTGCCGCGATTGCCCAGCGGATACTTCGGCATGTTCACCGTGGCCTATATTCCGCCACTGTGGCGCTATGTGATGGATGAACGCTTGCTCCAAACCGTCGGGCGGGATGCCACAAAAATTAACCTGGACCCGCGCCAGAGGGCCGCTTTGATTCAGCGCTACGGGCTGACAGAAAACGGCGCATAGGTTCGCTCACGCAGGGATCCGATAGCGCAGCGCCAATGCCAGGAAATCTTCAATAGGCACCAATTGACGCAATTCGTCGGCCATGACTGCAGCAACCGCCGGCGCAGCGGCGGCGGCCGCGCCGGCATCCAGAAACAGCAAGCGATTGCGCCGCGCCAGCATATCTTCCACGGTGCGTGCGTATTCGTATCGCACCGCAAAACGCACCATGGCCTCACTTAAATGGTCTGCCAGCATCACGGTGGAGCCGGGCAGGCTCTCAACCAGAACCGATTCAGAGCCGTAACAATGGAGCCCCTGGGGCGCACCAATGGACGTTGCTGGCGCGCTGGCAAGCGGTGAGCCAACCAGTGGCAGATGCGCAGTCGCCGCGGGTGCTAGCTGCGGCAGCAAGCCCGCCATCTGACACTTTTCCAAAACATCCTCGGCCATCGATCGGTAAGTAGTCCATTTGCCGCCCGTGACGGTGACCAAACCAGAGCGACTGATCACCACGGTGTGTTCCCGGCTGATGCCTTTGGTGTCCGATCCGTCGTCCTCCGCCGGTTTCACCAAGGGACGCAAACCCACCCACATGCTGCGCACATCCGCGCGCCGGGGCGCGCGCTGCAAGTAGCGCGCAGATTCATCCAGTATGAACTGGATTTCGTCGGGAAAAGGCTCGGGTTCGCGCGGCAAATCATGCCGGGGAGTGTCAGTGGTTCCGAGGATGACTTTCCCAAGCCATGGCACGGCAAACAACACCCGCCCATCCGCCGTTTTGGGAACCAACAGGGCATGGTCACCAGGGAAAAATTCCCGATCGACCACCAGATGCACGCCCTGGCTGGGCGCGACAATCGCTTGGCTGCTGCGTCCGCACGCTGCACTATCTTGCTGTCGCAATGCATCCACCCAGACCCCGGTAGCATTCACAACGCAGCGTGCACGCACATCGACGGTGGCGCCGGACTCAGTGTCGCGACAACGCAAACCCGTTGCCTGCCCGTCCGCGTGCAGAACCTCCAACGCTTCGCAGTAGTTCACCAGCAACGCGCCATGCCGAGCGGCGGTGCGAGCCAGGGCAAGTGCAAGCCGGGCGTCGTCAAATTGACCGTCCCAGTATTTAACGCCGCCAAACAGATGCCGGGGATTCACTGTAGGCAGGAGTGTGCGGGTCTGGCTTGCGCTCAAA
>CAIQBN010000170.1 GCA_903870065.1 uncultured beta proteobacterium
AGCGTTTCGGTAGGCCCGCACCACGGGTATGCTTGAGTTGACCATGGGAACGACCTGCGTGGCGATCATTGGCGTGAAACGAGAGGCTCCCAGTTGCTGAATGCTTTGCAAGTTCACATCAGACATGGCAATCAGGTAGCGCTGGACGGCTTGCTTTTCGACTCCCTGGGCAAACCGGACCATTTCCGGGGTGCCACCCACAAAAAGCAGTACACGCGGACTGTCGGGTGTGAGCGTCTGTGCCAGATCGCGTAGGTCACCGTCGGTGTGATAGGGAACAATCGCCAGCTTGAGGGCCCTTGCGATTTCTTCGAGGTCACTGCGGTAGGTTGTGTACTCGGCAATGGAACCATAGACTGCGCCAACCTGTGTGATTCCCATGACCGAGAGCGATTTGATCGCGTGGGCTATTTGCTCCTGGCGCGATGCAAAAATGGGGAACGTGCTTGAGAAGGACACCGCATCCACGTTTTGTAGCCAAGGCGCCACATGGGACAGATCCTGCCCTTCCCGTCTTAGCATGCTGGAGAGTTGCGATGCGGTGCGGTCTCCGGCTGTTCCAAAGAGGGCAACACAATGGGCGACTGACTTTACGCTGTCGAGCGCAGAGCGCAGACTCGCCACACTGCCGTCCACTTCAATAACAAGGTGTTTGACCTGGCTCCCGTGAATGCCGCCTTTTGCGTTAATTTCTTGCCACGCGGTGCGCGATCCGACCAGGAAGTCTTTGGAAACGTCGATTTGGCTGGTAGACATATCAACGATTTGCGCAACGGCGATGCCACGGGTGGCGGTGGTGCCTTTGCTGGACTGCGCCATTGCAGGCACAGCGGAGCCAAGCGACAGTCCGAGCAGTGCGCGCAGCGATTGACGGCGACCTGCGCTGGGTAGATGGATCATCGAGGTGTCCGTGGTCTTGTGAATGGGTCGCCAGGTGAATGTCTTTGACGCTATCAACAAGATAGCGTCATGCGCATATATGACGAGGGCTAGCTGTGAATTGAATCAAATTCGTCATGAGCCAATACCCCTGTGATGGGGTTGGCGTCACCCCGTGCGGTGCTACGTTTTCGGCGGCATCAACACTGTATCAACGGTGTGAATGACGCCGTTCGTCGCGAGCAAATTGGCGGTGACAACGGCGCCGCTTTCGATTGTCACAAAGTCACCCGCCTTGGCCAATGCCACGTTGGCGCCGTTGACTGTCTTCGCGTTGCTGTTCTTGACGTCTGCCGCCATGGTCTTGCCGGGAACCACGTGGTAGGTCAACACCGCTTTGAGCTTCTCGGGGTCCTTGGCAAGGTCTGAAAGGGTAGCTGCAGGCACCGCCTTGAAGGCGTCATTGGTTGGCGCAAATACAGTAAAGGGGCCACCTGTCTTCAAGGATTCGGTCAGCCCGGCCTGTGCGACCAGTGTGCTCAAAGTACTGAGCGATGGCGTAGCGGCAATCGTCTCGGCTAAATTGACCGGACCACTTGGCGTGGCGCAGCCGGCAATGGTCAGTGTGATGCTGGCAGCCAAGGCGGCGCGGCGAGTCAAGGCAAAAACAGTGAACTGAGTCATGTAGGGCTCCAACAGGTTGGTTTGAAAGTGTCAAGCGTAAAAAGTTGATGTGACAGGAATGTGACAATTGGTTGAAGGTTTCAAGACTGTCCGGCGTTCGCCAGGTTTCACGCAACTGATGAGAGGTTTGACGGATTTGTCACATTTCTGTCACAAAAATTTCTTAAAGTTCAAGCATTCCTTAACAACCCACTACAGGCTTACACCCATGCGAATTACTTTCACACTTCCGCTGCTGTCCTTAGCCGTGGCCTCTACCCTGGGTTTTGCTGGGTCGGCCAACGCACAAGAAATAACGGGCGCCGGCGCCACCTTTCCTGCGCCGATTTATTCCAAGTGGGCCGCTGACTACAACAAAGCCACCAAAGTGAAGGTCAACTACCAATCTATCGGGTCGGGTGGTGGCATCAAACAAATTGACTCCAAGACGGTGGATTTCGGTGCTTCGGATATGCCGCAGACGGACGATGTCCTCAAGGCCAAGGGGCAAATGCAGTTTCCAACCGTGATGGGGGGCGTTGTTCCAGTGATCAATGTCAAGGGTATCGAGCCCGGCCAGCTCAAGTTGACAGGCGCTCTGCTGGCAGATATTTTTCTGGGCAAAATTTCACGCTGGAATGACCCCGCACTCAAGGCATTGAATCCCACTCTGCCGCTACCCGATGCTGCCATTGCACAGGTACGTCGCGCAGACGGTTCTGGAACGACGTTCATTTTCACCAATTACCTGAGCAAGATCAGCCCCCGAGTGGAAGACGAAGGTCGGTGAGGGTACTGCAGTCAACTGGCCCGTCGGCGCCGGCGGCAAGGGCAACGAGGGAGTTGCCGCGTGTGTGGGCAGGCTCCCCAATTCCATGGGTTACGTAGAGTATTCGTACGTCAAGCAAAACAAGATGACGTATGCGGTGATGCAAAACTCCGCCGGCAATTTTATCAAGCCGGAAGATGATTCGTTCAAAGCCGCTGCGACCGGCGCGGATTGGGCCAAGTCGTTTTACCAAATACTGACGAATCAACCGGGCAAGGATGCGTGGCCAATTTCGGGTGCAACTTTCATTTTGATGCATACCAAGCAGGATAAGCCCGTGAATGCGACTGAGGTTTTGAAGTTCTTCAGCTGGGCCTATGCCAATGGCGAGAAAACAGCTGCCGACTTGGACTATGTTCCCATGCCAAAACCGGTGGTTGCCGCTATTGAAAAGGCCTGGGGCGAAATCAAGGATGCATCAGGTAAGCCAGTGGCGTTTAAGTAGGCCGAAGATCCACTAAACCGCGGGTTGTACTGAAGTCAACTATGTCAACTACACTGGCACACGACGATTTTTCGTCCAACCCATCTGCCACACAGTCGGTTCGAGCAATGATCCAACCTCCACCTGTCAAGAAGGCCCGGTCTGGCCCATGGGCCGATCTAGTTTTTGGGGCGCTTGCCAAGGGCGCGGCGCTTGTTACTTTGGGTATGCTGATTGCCATTCTGGCCTCGCTGACCCTGAGCGCATGGCCGGCAATCAACAAATATGGACTTGGATTTTTAACCAGCACGACCTGGGACCCCGTCAAAGAGGAGTTTGGCGGCTTGGTCATGATTTATGGCACTTTGGCCACTTCTTTTATCGCGCTGTTGATCGCGGTGCCTGTCAGTTTTGGCATCGCCCTGTTCCTGACCGAGTTGTCACCGGCTTGGCTCAAACGTCCCCTAGGCACCGCTATTGAATTGTTGGCGGCTGTCCCATCGATTGTGTACGGCATGTGGGGATTGCTGGTTTTTGGACCGGTGTTGGCGACCTATGTGCAGCAGCCTGTTCAGGCCGCCTTTGATGGTGTGCCTTACCTAGGTGCCTTTGTGTCGGGGCCACCTGTCGGTATCGGAATCTTGTCGGCCGGCATCATTTTGGCGATCATGATCATTCCTTTCATTGCTGCGGTCATGCGTGATGTGTTTGAAGTAACGCCACCGCTGCTCAAAGAGTCCGCATACGGTCTCGGTGCAACAACGTGGGAAGTCGTTTCCAAAGTGGTTTTGCCCTACACAAAGTCTGGCGTGATAGGGGGCATCATGCTGGGGTTGGGGCGCGCCATTGGCGAGACGATGGCAGTGACCTTTGTCATTGGTAATTTCAACCAGCTCGACTCGCTCAGTCTCTTTCAGGCGGCCAACAGCATAACTTCAGCTTTGGCCAATGAGTTTGCCGAAGCTGGCGAGGGCCTGCACCAAGCCTCGCTAATGTACCTAGGCTTGGTTTTGTTCTTTATTACATTTGTGATCTTGTCGCTCTCCAAGCTGTTACTGGCGCAGCTGCGCAAGAATGAAGGGACCAAGACATGAGCGCCAATGCACAGTCGCTGCGCGCCGCCAAGTTTGCGTATCGCAAGCGTGTCAATCAATTGGCTACTGGCCTGGCTCTGGCCGCGATGTCGTTTGGCCTGTTTTGGCTATTTTGGATTCTTTGGGAGACGATTCTGTTGGGTGTGGGGGGGCTGTCGGTGGCAACTTTCACACAAATGACTCCGCCACCCAATGACGAGGGTGGTCTGGCCAACGCTATTTATGGCTCATTTTTGATGGTCATGTTGGCCACCGGGCTGGGAACGCCAGTGGGTGTCATGGCGGGCATCTATTTGGCTGAGTTCGATTCGAAGAGCTGGTTGGCCGCAAGCACCCGTTTTGTCAATGACATCTTGTTATCGGCGCCGTCCATTGTGATTGGTCTGTTTGTCTACGCAGTGGTGGTCTCACGGTTCAAGACATTCTCGGGCTATGCGGGTATTTTGGCGCTGTCATTGCTGGTCATTCCGGTAGTCATCCGTACTACTGAAAACATGCTTCAACTAGTGCCCTCTGGATTGCGCGAAGCTGCCTATGCCCTGGGTGCGCCCAAGTGGAAGGTGATTTTGAGCATCACTCTCAAAGCAGCCCGAACTGGTGTGATTACAGGTGTTTTGCTGGCAGTGGCGCGTATTGCGGGGGAGACAGCGCCGTTGCTGTTCACGGCTTTGAGCAACCAGTTCTGGACCAGCAGCCTGAGTGAACCGATGGCCAGCTTGCCAGTCACCATTTTTAAATTTGCCATGAGTCCCTATGAGAACTGGCAAAAACTCGCATGGGCCGGTGTATTCATCATTACCGCCGCAGTGTTGGGGCTGAACATTTTGGCGCGGGTTTTGACCCGCTCCAAAGTGTGAGCGTCGGCGTAGCGATCAACCTGAGTCAATCGATATATGTTGAACACATCCACGACGCCGGAAAAGACAAAAATTGCGGTCAAGGACCTCAATTTTTACTATGGTAAGTTTCACGCTCTCAAGGGCATCAACCTGGAGATACCGGAGAATCGAGTGACCGCATTTATTGGTCCCTCCGGTTGCGGCAAGTCCACCTTGCTGCGTGTTTTTAACCGCATGTTTGAGCTCTATCCCGAGCAACGGGCAGAGGGGCAAATCCTACTTGATGGTGAAAACTTACTTCAAAGCAAGGAGGACGTTGCCTTGTTGCGTGCGAAGGTCGGTATGGTGTTCCAGAAACCAACGCCGTTTCCGATGTCCATTTTCGACAATATTGCCTTTGGCGTGAAACTGTTTGAGTCGCTCAACACGACCGATATGGAAGAGCGTGTCGAGTGGGCGCTGCGCAAGTCTGCTTTGTGGAACGAGGTCAAGGATAAATTGCACCAAAGCGGATCAAGCCTGTCGGGTGGACAACAGCAGCGCCTGTGCATTGCCCGTGGCATTGCCATCAAGCCTGAAGTGTTGCTGCTCGATGAGCCCTGCTCTGCGCTGGACCCAATCTCGACTGCCAAAGTCGAGGAACTGATCGTGGAACTCAAGAGCGACTACACCGTGGTGATCGTGACCCACAATATGCAGCAGGCAGCACGTTGCAGTGATTACACCGCCTACATGTACCTCGGTGATCTGGTGGAATTTGGCTCGACCGAGCAGATGTTCTTCAAACCCACTCGCAAAGAGACCGAAGACTATATAACCGGCCGATTCGGATAGAAGGAATAATATGGCAGACAAACACTTATCGACGCAGTTCGACAGCGAGTTGACTTCGGTTTCCTCGCGAGTCATGGAGCTTGGCGGCCTGGTCGAATCACAGATTCGACGAGCCATTTACGCGCTATCGCAGTTCAGCGTAGAAGTTGCCGACGAGGTCACGGCAAACGAAGCGCGTGTCAACGCCATGGAGTTGGAGATTGATCGTGACTTGTCCTCCATCATTGCAAGGCGCCAACCCACAGCACGGGACCTGCGCTTGCTGATCGCCATTTCCAAAACCACGGCCAATTTGGAACGGGTTGGCGATGAGGCCGAAAAAATAGCCCGCATGGTGCGGTCAATCATCCAGAGCGGATCGCCAAGGTCATTGCCTTCGCTAGAGCTGCGCGTGGCAGCGGACTTGGCATCCGGACTGCTCAACAAGGCGTTGGATGCCTTTGCGCGACTGGATGTGGCCTCGGCGGTGGCGATTTTGAAGGAAGACGATCTAATTGATGCCGAATTTGATGGATTTGTGCGCAAACTCATTACGTACATGATGGAAGACCCGCGCATGATCTCGCCAAGTCTGGACTTGCTGTTTCTTGCCAAAGCCATTGAGCGAATTGGCGACCATGCCAAGAACATCGCTGAATTCATCATTTATGTGGTCAAGGGTGAGGATGTGCGCCACACGTCCATGGAAAAGATTGAGTTGGTGGTCCGGTGAGATCCATGCCTTCCGTTCTCGTGGTTGAAGATGAGTCCGCGATTGCGGAGCTCATCGCGGTCAACCTGCGCCACAATGGTTTTCGCCCAATTTGGGCCATGGATAGCGTGACAGCACAACGTGACCTGGACGCTGCACTACCTGATCTGATTTTGCTGGACTGGATGCTGCCAGGTGAGAGTGGCCTGACCCTGGCCAAACGCTGGCGCGCTGATCCTCGAACCCAGGCCGTGCCGGTGATTATGCTGACTGCGCGCGGTGATGAGGCAGATCGTGTGGCCGGTCTCGACGCAGGAGCGGACGACTACATAGCTAAGCCGTTTTCTACCAAGGAATTGTTGGCACGAATTCGTGCAGTCCTGCGCCGGCGCACGCCCGAGCAGGCAGGTGAGCCGCTGACGGTCGGGCGTTTGGTTCTGGACCCCATGACACACCGTGCATCCTTTGAAGACCATCCGCTGAAGTTGGGACCAACTGAATTCAAGCTTCTGCACTACCTGATGGGCCATGCGGAACGCGTGCATAGTCGTGCGCAATTGCTGGATCATGTGTGGGGTGACCATGTTTACATCGAGGAGCGGACCGTGGACGTCCATGTCAAGCGACTTCGCGAGGCCCTGGCCGATGCCGGTGTGATGGTGGAGACCGTGCGGGGTGCCGGATACCGATTGACCGCAACGCCCGCGCCATCGGTTGTGACCGCTGGAGCAATTAAAGCGCAATAAATTTCAGGTAGCAGGGTGCCAGTACTTTTGCGTTTATTCACCTTGGTGTTGTGGCAGTCCTGCTGCGCCTGCATCGGGTGGTACGTGGCCTTCGACGGGTCCGAGTGGTACTTTTCGTTGGCGTTTGCATTGGCTGGCGGTTTTGTCTGGTTCGTGGTTGACAGCGTGCGTGGTTTACGCCTGGTGGCGTGGCTGCGCTCCGGCGGCGCATCGGAGTTGTCGCTTCGCAATGGCCTGTGGGGCGAAGCTTACGAACGCGTGCGTCGTTTGCTACGGTCCGGAAAACGATTGGAACTCGAGAGTGACAGGCGGCTCAGAGACTTCCTCGCTGCATTACAAGCATCCCCCAATGGCGTGGTTCTGCTGGACGCCGATACGCGTATTGAGTGGTTTAACCAGACTGCTGCGGGTCATTTTGGATTGGATGTCCGGCGTGATCTACAGCAGCATATTGTCAATTTAGTGCGCGATCCTGCCTTCGCAGCCTACCTGGCGGTTCGCAATTTCATGCAGGACGTGGCCATGCCGGGTCGTGACAGCAGTAGCAGCAAGCCGGTGAAATTGTCAGTGCACTTGCACCCCTATGGTGAGGGCCGCATGTTGCTTTTGTCGCGGGATGTCACTGCACTGGAGCAGGCCGAGGTGATGCG
>CAIQBN010000171.1 GCA_903870065.1 uncultured beta proteobacterium
GTCGGAGATCAAGTCTGAGTGCACGCCCAGGTCTTTGCGGTCCGTGAGGTATTGCAGCGCTTCATGCGCAACCTGTCCCAGACCGATCTGCAGTGTGGAGCCATCGTCGATGATGCCGGCGATGTAGCGTGCAATGCGTTGCACGTTTTCTTCCTGAACCGGGATGCGTGCCAATTCCGTTATCGGGGTGGACACTGGCACCAGATGGTGGATTCGGTTGATATGCAGTGTGGAGTCGCCCATGGAGCGCGGCATGGCCGGGTTGACCTCGGCGATGACAAGCCTGGCCCGGGCGACGGCCGCCGGGATGATGTCCACCGACACTCCCAGGCTGACATAACCAAAGGTGTCCGGTAACGAGACCTGGATCAGTGCCACGTCCACCGGAATACGCCCCAGCGCCACCATTTCCGGCACCCGTGCAACCGACATGGGAACATAGTCCACCAGACCTTGTTTGATCGCGGCGCGCATATCGCCTCCGATGAAAAAAGTGCGGTGCCGAAATCGGGTAGTGCTGAGTCCGGCCTCATCGTGATCGAAGGCTTTGATGGTGAAGAAATGCAGCAATTCAATGTCGGCCGGGGGCGACACCATTTTTTCGAGTGTCTGCACCAGGCTTCGCGGAGCAGCGCAACCGGTGCCGACAAATACATGATCGCCGTTGCGGATGTTGCTGATGGCCAGCTCGGCCGAAACAATTTTTGCAGCGAAGGGTTTGAGTGCGGGATGAAGGGGTGGGGGTTTTTTTGCCATGAAGTCCGTATCATCTGCGATATCTGAAATTTTTTGGCAGCAGTGTCGTGGGGAATCAACATGGATCTGGGAATCGCAGGCAAGTGGGCTTTGGTGTGTGGAGCAAGCAAAGGCCTGGGCCTGGGCTGTGCGCAGGCCTTGGTGCAAGAGGGTGTCAACGTTCTGATGGTGGCACGGGGACTGGATCAGTTGCAGGCATCAGCTTCAAATTTGATAGCGAACTATGCCCAATTCACGGGGGCTAGTGTGCTTTTTTGTGCGCAAGACATTACGACCCAGAGCGGACGCGATGCCGTTTTTGCCGAGCGCCGGGATTTTGATATTGTGGTAACGAATGCCGGAGGCCCTCCGCCTGGCGACTTCCGTGACTGGGATCGTGAGGCGTGGATGCGGGCAGTCGATGCCAACATGCTGACACCCATTGAACTCATCAAGGCCACGGTCGACGGCATGGCCCAGCACGGTTTTGGCCGCATTGTCAATATCACGTCGAGCTCGGTCAAAGCACCCATTGATGTGCTGGGCTTGTCCAACGGCACGCGCAGCGGTCTGACCGGCTTTGTGGCTGGCGTCGCACGCACGCCGCTGGCAGCGCAGGGCGTCACCATCAACAACCTGCTGCCCGGTGTGTTTGATACCGATCGCATCAAGTCCATGTTGCATACCAATGCCCAAAAGGCGGGGCAAACCGTCGATGCGCTGGCCGACGCCCGGCGCAAGACGATTCCGGCGCGCCGATTTGGCACGCCGCAGGAGTTTGGCGCTATTTGCGCGTTCCTGTGCAGCGTGCATGCCGGCTACATCAATGGCCAGAATGTGCTGGCCGATGGCGGTGCCTATCCTGGCACCTTCTGATTTTTGCTCGCTTTTTGCCGTCGGCCCGCCCTTAAGCCCTGCGTGACGACAAGACAATGCCTGAAACAATCAGCACAAATGCCAATGCATGGAAAAGCTGCGGCGCTTCACCCAGAAACGCGAGCGACAGCAGGGCGGTAAACAAGGGCGTGAGGTTCATGAAGAACCCCGCCACTGCGGGGCCGGCGCGCTCGATGCCTGCACCCCAGGCGCGGTACGCCAGGACCGCTGGCCCCAAGGCGATGAACACCAATGCACTCGCCAGCGGCCAGCCCCACTGCAGCCGAACCTCAGTCAAACTCCATTCAGCGGCGGCAAAGACCAGCGACCAGCCCAGACCGAACACGATCTGACCTTGCAAGAATAGAGCCCAATTGGCGCGCAGGGGCGCGGATTCTGGCGTCGGGTGGGCCAGCATCCAACTGTAAAATGCCCAGCCCATGCTGGCCAGCAAGATATACAGATCACCGACCACCCATTGCAGACCCAAAAGCAGCTCCCATTGCCCACGGCACAGTACCAGCACCACGCCGCCAATCGATAACA
>CAIQBN010000172.1 GCA_903870065.1 uncultured beta proteobacterium
ATGGGCTATGTGGAATATTCTTACGTCAAGCAAAACAAAATGACTTATGCCGTAATGCAAAACTCTGCTGGCAGCTTCATCAAGCCGGAAGACGATTCATTTAAGGCGGCTGCAGCGGGTGCGGATTGGGCAAAGACTTTTTATCAAATTCTGACCAACCAGCCTGGCAAAGACGCTTGGCCAATTTCCGGTGCCACTTTTATCCTGATGCACACCATGCAGGACAAACCCGCCAATGCGACCGAGGTCTTGAAGTTTTTCAGCTGGGCCTATGCCAACGGTGACAAGACCGCAGCCGACCTGGACTATGTGCCTATGCCAAAACCCGTGATCGCCGCCATTGAAAAGGCTTGGGGTGAAATCAAGGACGGCTCTGGCAAGTCATTAGCGTTCAAGTAGGCTGGCAAGAAATCAATGTTGGTTTGCACGGAAAGTCAAACATGTCATCTACACTGGCTAACGGCGACTTTTCGTCCACACCATCTGCCACTCAGTCGGTTCGCGCAATGATCCAACCACCACCCGTCAAGAGGGCACGGTCGGGCCCAATGGCTGACCGTATTTTTGGCTGGATAGCCAAGGGTGCGGCATTATTTACTCTGGGAATGCTGTTGGCTATTCTGGCTTCGCTGACCATAAGCGCCTGGCCAGCGATAGATAAATATGGGTTGGGCTTTCTGACCAGCACCACATGGGATCCGGTCAAAGAAGAGTTTGGCGGTTTGGTCATGATCTACGGGACGCTGGCGACGTCATTCATTGCCTTGTTGATTGCGGTTCCGGTCAGTTTTGGTATCGCGTTATTCTTGACTGAACTGTCCCCGGCGTGGCTCAAGCGTCCGCTGGGTACCGCCATCGAACTGCTAGCAGCCGTGCCTTCAATCGTCTATGGAATGTGGGGTCTGCTGGTATTTGGGCCGGTGTTGGCGACCTATGTTCAACAACCGCTTCAGGCTGCGTTTGCAGGTATCCCTTACCTGGGTGCGTTTGTTTCCGGTCCTCCGGTGGGCATCGGCATACTGTCAGCCGGCATTATTTTGGCCATCATGATCATCCCCTTCATTGCGGCGGTGATGCGTGATGTGTTTGAAGTGACGCCCCCTTTGCTCAAAGAATCGGCCTACGGGCTCGGTGCCACTACTTGGGAAGTTGTCACTAAGGTGGTTTTGCCTTACACCAAAGCGGGTGTCATTGGTGGGATCATGTTGGGGTTGGGGCGGGCTATTGGAGAGACGATGGCAGTGACCTTTGTCATTGGCAACTTCAATCAGCTCGATTCTTTGAGCCTGTTCCAGGCCGCCAACAGCATCACCTCTGCCTTGGCCAATGAGTTTGCAGAGGCCGGAGAAGGGCTTCACCAGGCGTCGTTGATGTACCTGGGTCTGGTTCTGTTCTTCATCACGTTTGTCATCTTGTCTTTGTCCAAGATGTTGCTGGCACAACTGCGCAAGAATGAGGGAGCCAAGACATGAGCGCCACGCCCTATGAACTACGTGTTGCCAAGTTTGCCTCGCGCAAACGGGTCAACCAATTGGCAACCGGCATGGCGCTGGCTGCCATGACGTTTGGTTTGTTCTGGCTCTTCTGGATTTTGTGGGAGACGATTCTGCTGGGTATTGGCGGACTGTCGGTGGCCACCTTCACCCAAATGACGCCACCACCCAATGACGAAGGCGGTTTGGCGAATGCGATCTATGGTTCGTTCCTGATGGTGATGTTGGCTACTGGTTTGGGTACTCCGGTGGGCGTGATGGCGGGTATTTATCTGGCAGAGTTCGACACCAAAGGCTGGCTTGCTTCGGTTACCCGGTTTGTCAATGACATCTTGCTGTCAGCTCCGTCCATAGTGATCGGCTTGTTTGTGTACGCTGTGGTGGTCTCGCGGTTCAAGTCTTTTTCGGGTTATGCGGGTGTCGTTGCCTTGTCTTTGTTGGTGATTCCGGTCGTGATTCGCACCACCGAGAACATGCTGCAACTGGTTCCACCAGGGCTACGGGAAGCCGCGTACGCGTTGGGGGCGCCAAAATGGAAGGTTATTTTGAGCATCACGCTCAAGGCGGCCAGGACCGGGGTTGTCACGGGTGTGTTGCTCGCAGTTGCACGCATAGCGGGTGAGACGGCACCATTGCTGTTTACTGCGTTGAGTAACCAGTTCTGGACCAGCAGTCTGAGTGAACCCATGGCCAGTCTTCCGGTCACTATTTTCAAGTTTGCCATGAGCCCCTACGAAAATTGGCAAAAGCTGGCATGGGCAGGTGTTTTCATCATCACTGCTGCGGTATTGGGGTTGAATATTTTGGCTCGGGTGCTGACTCGTTCCAAGATTTGATTCTCCCTCGCAAACATCACATTGGGTCATATTTCATGCTGAACACTTCTACGGCTCCCGAGAAAACCAAGATCGCCGTCAAGGATCTGAACTTCTATTACGGCAAGTTCCATGCGCTCAAAGGAATTAATCTTGAGATTCCCGAGAACAAGGTCACTGCCTTTATCGGTCCATCGGGTTGCGGTAAATCGACTTTGCTGCGCGTTTTTAATCGCATGTTTGAGCTATACCCTGAACAGCGGGCAGAGGGCCAGATCATGCTCGACGGTGAAAACTTGTTGAAGAGCAAGGAAGATGTTGCCCTGTTACGCGCCAAAGTAGGCATGGTCTTTCAGAAGCCAACGCCGTTTCCCATGTCCATTTTTGACAACATCGCGTTTGGCGTAAAGTTGTTTGAGTCGCTCAGTGCATCTGACATGGAAGAGCGAGTGGAATGGGCACTGCGCAAATCGGCCTTGTGGACAGAGGTGAAGGACAAATTGCAGCAAAGTGGCTCCAG
Organism: uncultured beta proteobacterium; assembly: GCA_903870065.1. GTDB lineage: Bacteria > Pseudomonadota > Gammaproteobacteria > Burkholderiales > Burkholderiaceae_C > Allorhodoferax. The sequence continues at coordinate 2,829 of CAIQBN010000172.1, forward strand.
TCTGTCTGGCGGACAGCAACAGCGTCTTTGCATCGCGCGGGGTATTGCGATCAAACCCGAAGTATTGC
>CAIQBN010000173.1 GCA_903870065.1 uncultured beta proteobacterium
CACATTTGAGGTTCACCACGCCGACTTTCTCGCCAGTACAAATCAGCCTGCCAGGCAGTTGCCGTTGACGAGCAGGAGCAGTGTGCCCAAAACGGGTACTCGCGATCAAGAAAGGGGGGCTTCAAATCTTGTCGACAGACTTCAGTACAGACTATGACAATAGTCAGCCTCAACTCTCAGTTGTTCGCTTCCTCTTGACACGGCAATGGTCCGCGGCTTTAGCTCCCGTTGAACCGGGCTGGGTACTTGCCGTAGAAGGACTCCACACCCATTCTGAAATCACTGGTGCGTGCGCATTGAGCAAACGCCGTTGCTTCGTGGGCGAGTTGCGCCGGCAAATCATTGTCGAAAGAAGTTCGCAGGAGGCGTTTCATGGCGCCGTAAGCAAGGGTGGGGCCGGCCGCCAATCGCTCAGCAAGCAAAGATACTTCTGCGTCGATTTGATCGGGCGAAACCGCACGGTTGATAAGTCCGAGCCGCTCTGCATCCGCGCATGACAGGGTATCTCCCAGCAAGGCAATTTCCAGAGCCTTGCGCATCCCAACCATACGCGGAAGCGCCCACGATGCACCAACATCGCAACTGGTGCCGAGATTGATGTAGGCAAGATTGAAACGGGTACCTTGGGCTGCGACGACAAAATCAGCCTGCAGCATGAGACTCAGACCGGCACCTGCCGCCACGCCGTGCACCTGGGCAATTACTGGCGCATTCAAAGCCGCCATCAACTCCAACGCCTCATTGAGCGGACCCAGCAGATCGGAAGCACCCTGCACAGGATCGGCCCGCAGTGTCGCAAGGTCACCGCCTGCCATGAAACCTTTGCCAGCGCCGCGCAGCACGACTGCGCGCACGGTGGCGTCACAGGTCAGGGTGCGCATGGCATCCAGCAGCGCCTGTGCCATTGGCACGTCCACGGCATTGAGTGCATGGGGGCGGTTAAAGCACAGGTGCACGGTGGCGCCTGTGCGTTCGATCAACAAAGGTGTCAGCGGGCTTGGTGTGGAAGACATGGAGTTCCTTTCCTTGCGGCCAGTTGCCCGGTGGCTTAGTGGTACAGGGCTTCGATTTCTGCTGCGTAGGTCTTGTAGATGCTGGAGCGACGTACCTTCATGGTGGCGGTGACTTCACCATCGTCGTGGTCCAGCTCCTTGGTGAGCAGGTGAAACTTGCGGATTTGTGAGACCTGGGCCAGTCTCTGGTTGCCGCGGTTGATTTCAGTATCAATGAGTGTGCGAACCAGGGGGTTCTCGACCAGCGACCGGAAGTGCGTGAACGCAATGCGCTGTGCCTCGGCCCACTTGCCCACGGTTTCATAGTCAATCATCACCAAGGCGCCCACAAATTTCCGCCCATCGGCGACGATGACACACTCTTTGATGTAGGGGCTTGCCTTCATGGTATTTTCGATCTCCGACGGGGTCAGGTTCTTGCCCCCGGCGGTGATCATGATGTCCTTGAGCCGGTCCACTATCTTGAGTTGCCCTTGTTCTTCACGCACCACGTCGCCCGTGTGAAGCCAGCCATCGTGGATGCTGGTAGCTGTGGCCTCAGGGTTCTTGTAGTAGCCCGCGAACACCATGTCACCACGCATCTGGAACTCCCCAGCTTCGCCAATGCGCCACTCCACACCCAGGGTGGGCGTGCCCACTGTCCCGATGATTACTTTGTCGAGCGGGTGACCTGTGACCATGCCGGTGGACTCGG
>CAIQBN010000174.1 GCA_903870065.1 uncultured beta proteobacterium
GTCGGGTAAACCGCGGAAAGTGTCCCGCAGCGCGTATCGGGTAGAGCGTGCAGCGCCCAATGTAACGATTTCGCCGGGCATTGACGCCAATGCTCGCGCCAGGGTGGGTCGGGTGACGCTCAGCCCTGCGCACAAGGCGCCAGCAGCCACGGGGCCTGTTGCCAGCGCGGTGCGGATTTGGGCGATACGGTCTGTCATGGCGCGTCTATGAAACGAATAATGGAACGATATTAGTTACCATTTTACACGCACAGTGTCAGTTCAAACTACTGACCGTCAAGCCCACGCGGCGCGCGGGGACTGCAGATCTTTAGCCCAATGGAACACATGCTTCCACAGCAGCTTTGGGTTCATGCCGCTGGCGGAAGCCACCTCTTCTACCGCTGCCACGATCAATGACATGGGGGCTTCGTCCAGCAAAGTCGCAATGTGGGACGTCAACTGCTGTGGCAATGTCCCGTCGACCATCGCCGCGGCCAAGGCAGCCGGATTCAGCAGGGTCTTGTAACTGACACTGGCACTCTGACTGACCGATTGCAGTGCGCCTTGGTGGCCCTTGCGCGCGCCTGCATCCAGGTTGATTCCGACTAGATCTAAAAGCGCAATTAGCTTGGCCGCCCCCAAGTCCACCAAGGAACCGGTTTCAAGCTGATTAATGGTGGCGCGCGACAACCCGCTCATCATTGCCAGTCGGGCCTGTGAGAGCCCTAAAGCGATTCGACGCGCGTGGACAAGTTGGCCAATGTCAGCGAGATTCATGCCTCCTATTGGGCCACATCCACATGAAATATGTCATACATGCTCGACATATTTTAATGCCGAAACTCGAATCTGAGGAACCCATCAAACATGTCTTTCACTGGGCAATTGAGCCTATCATTGCACGTGCCGTTCATTTTCATAACGGTGTTCCCGGCGGGGTTCCCGCAAGCCCTTGATTCTGTTGAATCTTCAGAAGCGGACGGACTGATTTGTGGAAAGTTATTTTTCACAATAACGTTCCCAAGGTGGTGTTTTTCATAACACAGTTCCTGAGTTGAACGATCCCCACGACCCATGCCACATCAAGTCAGTTGTCCTTGACACATTTTGCCCTCACTTCGCAGCTTTTCTTCTGCCGGGCGTGCCTAAAGTGTTGATTTATGAAGGATCTTTCGCTCAGGTTCTGCATTCCGATCAACATGCCTCGACCACGCATCTTTTAGCGTTTGGATTGGCCTCGAAGCAGACCCAACGGTGCTCACGCTCTGTGAGCGCCCTGCCCGCTTAGGACTGACCAATACTGATCCAGTCATCGACTTCTGGGTCCAGCAAACTGGCGGCGAAGAATTCCAGTTGGTTCCACAAGGTGAGCCGGACAATTCCCTGCCGACCAACCTCGGCGAAACCCAGATACGCACCATCACTGCGGTTGACCGCGCTGCTTCCAGCGTCTGGAATTCAAACTGGGCACGCATGTTGCCCGTCATCAACGTCGCCCGAAGCTCCATCACCAACGCAACAATGAAATCGGTGAGTCGCTTTGTGCGTGAACCCCTGTCACTGGCCGTCATCGAGCGCCAATTCGGCAATAGCGTTCACCGCTCTTGCAGCAAGACCGAACGGCCATTACCCGTACATTCCTTGGCTGACAAATATCGCCGCCATTTACGGCCTACAGATTTTACGAATTTAGAGCACCGCTAACACCAGTGTCACAATCATTGCGCAAACGCTGAAAACTGAGATTCCATGCGGGTTTGCAGACCATCAGTGCATTGAAAGGTTGCCGATTGTCAGATTTATCGGCACAAAAGTTGTAGATTTATTTTCATCTACTCATAGCGGTGGGCAGCACCCGACTCACCGCGCCCACTGCACTTTTGAATTGAGCCTAAAACCTGCGTTTGCCGGTTGCACGGCAGCGCTCCATCTGAATCGAACGCCTGCAAAATATGGCAATCAAGGCGCAGGTTCGGGGATGATCATCATCTCTCGATATCGCTTGGCGCGCACCATCTCATCGGCGTCCGTGCCATAGCCCACAAAAATGCGGGTACCGTATAGCGCCGAAACATCCAAGCTATCGAGGATGTTAAAAACCACTGAATCGATCATGGCGGAAAGGCTCTGGTTGCTCAGATACTCCGCTAGCGGCAAAGTGAGTGCACTCCAAGTTCGGTTTGAATTGAGTTGAAACCAGGTAGCAGTAACACCCGTGTTGGCCAATGCAACAACATAGACGTGGTATGCGCCGGTCCGGGCAGCCCGCATGAACTTGGTCTGGCTGAGGCTAAACAACGCGTCGGGTAGGCCGCGGATCTCCACGTCCAGAGAAAGCGAAGTCGCGTCACCGCGCCGCAACGCCTTGGCAAAAAATGGAGGCACAAGATCGATCGGAATGACATTTGGCACGGTTGGCAACAGGTCGAGCATACCGTCCAGCGTTTCCTTCACTACCAGCACAGGCTCGCTCCGGTCGGCATAAGTTCCGTCGCCTAACTGGCCAGCCGCATTGCCGCCCCAGGCCTGCACCAGACCGTCGACACCGACTGCCAGAGAGTGCTGAAATCCAGCCGCGATGGCGATTGCGCTACCCGCAAGGCCGATGCGAAGCGGTTCTACAGCATATGTCGCCGCGGTTGAATTGCCACCGATGCGGCCCCATGCCCACACGCTGCCGTCCTCGGCCAATGCCACAGAATGATGATGGCCGGCTGCGATCTTTGTCACCTTCGGAAGTCCGGCAATCACCGACGGCGCAAGCGACTCGGCAACCGGGCGCGCGAGTTGGCCATAGGTGTTATTGCCCCAGGCCAATACCTTGCCGTCGGCTGTCAAACCCAGCGAATGAAAGCCACCGCCGGCGACAGCGCTGAACAACGGCAGACCGTTGACGATTCGCGGCGCACGGACCTGCTTGCCAGCACCGGCCTCTGTCGGAAGTGCGCCCGCCTGAGCGTAGAAATCGGAGCCCCAGGCCCAAGTCCGGCCACCTTGATCCAAAGCCAGACTGTGCGCGCTACCGGCGGTGATAGACGCGATACTGGTCAGCCCAGCAATCAGCGTCGGGTTGGTCACGCGGGTCAGCCCGCCAGCAAGATTTCCGAGCCCCAGTTGCCCGCTGGCGTGATTGCCCCACGTCAGCACTTGACCATCGGAGCGCAGCGCCAGGGAATGATCCTTTCCCGCCGCCACCGAGCTGACGTTGGTCACTCCAGGCACCAGGGTCGGCCGGGCTACATAGGCATTGAAGTCGTAGAAACCCAATTGGCGGCTGGAATTCAGGCCCCAGGCCCAGACGCTCCCATCATCTCGCACAGCAAGTGAGTGGTAGCCACCTGCCGCCAGGCCTACCGTTGTCGACAGGAATCGGGTCGGCACTGATGCCGCATCGCTCAGTCGAATGCCGGCCTGGGCATAGGACCAGTCGCCCCAGCCGAGGAGTTCACCGTCACTGCCCAGTGAGAGCGAATGGGCTGCACCGGCCGACACAACGGGCACTGTAGCAGCGGCTGCTGCATGAGTCACGCTCACTGCCAACGCAATGATTAACGCCCACGCCCGCAGCGTAGGTGCCACACTGATCGGTGCCTTGACGCTGTTCATAGTGCGAAGCGCATCTGCCGCTTCACCAGGTTGCCAACCCAATTGCTGAAATTCATCGGATCGGCACCTTGCTTGACTGCGATGGCATAAAACGTGTAGGTGCCCGGCGGTGTGTCGGCCGGCAGGCGCTCGATGGTCAGCACCTTGCCGGCGATATCGCGCGGTGAGGCCAAACTGTAGTAAGGCGTCGGGTTGGGATAGAAGGCGGGGGAGCAGAACAGGTCGCCGGAGCATTGCAAGAACAAGAAGATATTGGCTTCTTCGTAGAACACAGCGATGTAGAGATCAAGCGGAGTGACCGGGTCGAATCCCTTGGCACAGTAACTGATCTCCAGTGCATCGCCCGTGCGCTTGTTTTCGGCACCTGCGATGGCGATTGTCGACAGCGCGCTGCCTATGCTGACTTCGCAGGCACTGGCTTCCGTAATGGCGATGCTGTTCTGGCTTCCACGAACCAGTCGCACCCCATAGGTGGACGTTGGTGATGCGCCAACTGCTTCCCCAAAACGAAAATAGACCCTCCAAAAATACCCTGGCGCGCCTTGGTATGGTGTGCTGGACCAATAGAGGAATAAATTGGAGGGATCTGGGGCGGAAAAAATCGCAGTATTTATAGCGGGGAACTCGACTCCATATTCGACAATGGAGAGGAGCTCCTGCACGTCGGGAAGCCGCCAGTCAGTTTTGCCGGCAAAAGTCTTTTGTGAGTCGTTCAACGTACCCGTCTGCTCAGCCGTCATCAAAGCGACATTGCCCTGGCATTTTTGGTCTGTCCAACTCTGTCCCAAAGGGCATCGCATCCACGTGAGACCGGTCAGCTTGTGTGTGACGGTGCCGTCTCCATTGTCGACAAAGGCCGATGTGGGAGTCGTCAGGCTGGCCGGGGGTTGTCCGCCGCGAACCAGAATGGCGCCGATTTTGTCCGTTTTGGGACGAGTGAGTGTGCGACCGTCGCTCCCTGCTTGAAACCACCATGCAGCAGCCGAGTCACCAATCTTGGCCGTCGATGTCCAATATGAGCCACCGCTAAAACCCGTAAAAATCTGGGTGTTGATTGATGGTGAACTGCTATCGTATTTGATGATGGTTGCAAACTCCCAAGGTGTTGGGAGTCGCCAGTCGGAATTTCCAGCGAACGTCGTTGTGAGGGAGGTGGCTTCGTTCCAGGTTTGTGCGGCCACCGTGCCGGTGCACGAACTGCCCGTCCACGTCCTCCCCGCAGGACACCTGAGCCATGTCAGTCCGGTCAGCTTGTGAGTCACCGTTCCGTCATTGTTGTCGGTGAAATCCGAGGTCGGCGTAAAGTCGGCACTTGCGCTCGTTGGGCACAACACTGCGGCACAAACTGCAAGCGTGCTAATTCTGGCGAGTGTGTGAAAAAATGAGACGACCAGTCCGCGGTATGTGTGCGATATGCCTGAAAAAGGTTTCAACGTAGTGAAAAAAACTTTGGTGAACGCGTCGAGCCAAACATTCCGCCGCATTGAGTAATCTCCAAAAAGGTTGTTGCTTCCGAGACCCAGCGTGTCCACAATTTGGGTGGGAAATTAGTTTAGCGATGGGTCAATTTACTTTCAATATCGATGCGGCGCGGGCAGCCGCCAAAGGTTTCGGTGTTTGATTTAAATCAACTTAAACGGTCAACTGACGGCTTCTGCGCTCAGGTCAGTTGACTCTTAAGCGCATTTTGGGATATTCCCATGCTTTCTAGCGCCGTTGCTTGCGCATCGGAGCCTCAAGTTGCTATGGAATGCTGACTTATCGAAGGCCGCAGTCTCCTTTCAATCATGCCTTCACCCCTGCGACAAAATACATATCCACGTCCCCCTTGCCCTTGGCGCTGATCTTGACGCGGTATACGCAGTCAAAGTCATTGCGAATCAGTGAATAGGTGTTTGCGGACACATTGATGCGCCCGGCCGCGCTGCCGGTTTCCATGCGGCTGGCGGTGTTCACCGTGTCGCCCCACATATCGTAGATGAACTTGCGTTTGCCAATGACTGCGGCAACCAGAGCTCCGGAGTCAATGCCCACGCGAAACTGCAGGTTGAGGCCGCGCTCGGCATTCAGTCTCGCCACCACGCCCAGCATGGACTGTGCAAACTCCACGCAATGGTGCGCGTGCCGGGGTCCGGTTGCATGATCCCCGCTGCGGCCATGTAGGCGTCTCCGCTCGTCTTGATCTTCTTCAGGCCATGGGTTTCGAGGTAGCCGTCAAATCGACTGAACAGCTCGTTCGGCAATTCCACCAACTCATGCGGGCTCTTGCTTGCTGAAAGTTCGGTAAAGCCCACCAGGTCTGGAAACACCATGACCATCACGGAAATGATTGCGACAGTAAACCCCACGTCATGAAGAGTCCACAGTTGTTCTGCCAATGTTGAGAACTTGTAGGCCCGCCAGTATGATTCGTGCAAAATCGGCCGCAGGGATCAATTCCTATAGCGGGAGGGTTGTGCAAGTCGGCATCGACTCGGAATGCTGGTCACTGTAGCCACGCCGCTGGCCAGACGCGGCACACCAAACGTGGGGGCGAAAGCCGGTGCCGGAAACACCTTGGTGCCGTAGGTGCTTGTACCCACCACAATGTTGGGACCATCGCAATAGCTCGGTGAATACCGTTCTTGCGGAAGCCTGAGGTGGCGGGCAGTATGGGCAGCAGATGCACTCTATTGGAGGTGTGCACTTAATTAGCCGGAGTGCACACCATGCAAGAGTCGAATTTCCCTGTCATCAACACCAGACGCAGGCACAGTGCTGCCTTCAAGAGCAAGATTCTCCAACTGGTCGAGCAGCCCGGCGCTTCAGTGGCCGCTGTTGCGCTCAAGCATGGCGTCAA
>CAIQBN010000175.1 GCA_903870065.1 uncultured beta proteobacterium
CTGACTGTTGTAGTACAGGTGCACCTCTTGGCCGAGGAAAGTGGCTGTGCTGGCCAGCGTCGGGTTGGTGTAGCGCACACCATAGAAATTGATGTGGGGACGCTGTCCCTGGTGCAGGTAGCCCCGCACAATGGCACGCTTTGGGGTTTGCATCAGGCACAGCGTTCGCCGTTTTGAATCGGGCAACCAATTGAGCAAGGTGCCGCGTGTGCGAACGCAATGCTCGACGGCCTCAAGCGGTGTGCGACCGTTCAGACCATCGTGAGGGGAGGCGTTGTAGACGGCCATGGCGGCCTCCAGCAACTCCGTGATTTCGCTCAGCGAGACATGCAGCCTGGCATTGCCTTTGGTGTCAGACAAAGCGCGCCGGATATCCTTTGGGTGGGAGCCGGTGTGGCCCGGCAGACGGCTGGAGAGGTTGGCGGCAATGGAACCAAAGAAGCGTTCGATGTAGGGCCTGTCGTCAGGCGTGTGCGGCGGTCCAGCATCAACCATGCAGCCAATGAATTCACCCAGTGCATGGCGTACGTCGTTTGAGAGGTTGGCCTTGGCATTGTCCAGCTTGAACCATTGCCAGGTGGCGTAGCCAAGTTCAGGCAGTTTGCCGGAAGGAAAGCCACCCAAAGCACCATAGCCCACACCGGGCAGTGTGAATGCCATCGGCCGATGTGGCTCCAAAGCCGCTTCAATCGTTCGGATCACGTCATAGCGGCTGTACTCCCGGTTAAGCGAAACGTGGTAACCCAGAACGGCACGGCTCCAGACGTCGATGATGACCAGCAGCCAAATGCGTTCAATCTCAAATTGCTGCTCAAAGCCCAATGGGTCCTTCACAACAACCTTCAGACGCAGATCGAGGCGGTGGCCATCGAACTCGACGGCATCGAGAAATTGCGTTGCCGCGGGTGGGGTAAATGGACTGGCAGCAGTGGGCAGCCCTTTCAAGTGACTGGCTCCTGCCAAATGGGAGGCACGGCCATAGGTGAGCAGGCTTTCCGCACGCAAGGCCGCTGACAAGGCGCGAATGGCTGTACGTTCGGTGTTGAAGGGGTACTCGGTCGCACGAATTTTTAGTTTGCGACATTCGCTGATAAAGGCTGCGTGGGCGTGTTTGAGATTGCCCAGTCGGGTGCGTAGCTTTCCATCCGTGCTGATCTGATGGACGGTGATGCGTTTGAGCTTGACCTGCTCCTTGATCCAGAGTGCCAATTCAGGGTGTGACTGAAGCAGCAGTCCAAAGGCGCCGGCAGCTGCGCCGAAGCCACTTTCGCTGACGGCTTTGAAGGGACGCACGCGTTCATAGCCACCCACCCGTGCATATCGGACCAGGCCACGAAAGCCGAATGGACGCCCGTCTGCATGGGTGTCCGTGCACCGTTCTATCAGCCGGTACAACTGGCGGCGATTGACGTGCGTTTGATCTTCAATTTTGTTGAGTGTTTCTCCGCCCGCGTAAAGTTCAATCGCAGCGCGGCGCTGGGTGAATGTCGCGCGGTCGCTAGGGGCCAATGCAGTCGAATTGAACTCCGGCCACGTTGCCAGGTCAGCCGATGTGATCTCATGGCGGTGTTGCTTCATTGGATCGGCTCCAACGCGGTATGCAGGCTCAATCGTTGGGTATGCAGTGATGGCGCAGCAAGTGCGCCAGTTCGCAGAAGATCAAAAACGGCGGCGCGAACCAGCATGGGTTGTTTCTTGGCCAATTCACGTTCTATGGCCAACAGCGTGATGGGCGCTTTGCACAGGGAAAGGACGGATTTCTTTAACGCAGGGCTCACCAGCTTGGCAGAGCAATTGATCACTGGAAGCATGCGTTGCCAGTTGTCGATCCACGTGGAGGCCGCCGCCAATTCTGGTGGAGTGACAACGCCCAGCGGCTTTCCATTGTGCTTAGGGGGTAGATCGGCTGGTTTGTCGCCGCTCACCAGCATCACGAACTCTTGTGCCTGTTTGCGCGCCACCCAATAGCTGATGAGTGGGGAGGTGGGGTCTAGGCCGATGCGGGCGGGTCGTTCGCAAAACGCCAAGACGCTGGGGTCGGCTTCCAGGCGTATCCACTGCTGAAAGCTGGCTTGATCGAAGTGTTGAACCATTCTGCCAAGCTTTGGGCTGCGCGCCTCAATCATCCGGGCCCCGCGAGGGCGGGTGATGGCCAGTGGCGTTGGTGCGTCAGAGAAATCTCTCATGATTTCAACAGCTTAAGCACGCCAGAAAATTTTTAAGCTGCGAAGTGACAGATTTACTTGCCGCTAATACAAAGTGACACATTTACCCTCGAAGTCCGCGAGGGTAAATGTGTCACTGTTTAATGGGCTGTACTGGGGAATTTGTCAAATGCTGCGGTGACACAATTACCTTCCTCTACGTC
>CAIQBN010000176.1 GCA_903870065.1 uncultured beta proteobacterium
CAACCCGCGCCAGCAGCGCACCGAGGTGCTGGGCATGATTGGATTTGTGCCCCAACTGCCCCCACCGCTCAAAATGCCGGTTGGCCAGCTGATCGATTTTTCTGCCGCACTGTGCGGCACTGCACCACAGCGCATCCACGACATTGCGGACCGTCTGGGGCTGGATTTGAGCGGCATCCTGGCACGCCCCTTTGTCAAGCTATCGGGCGGCATGAAGCAAAAGCTCCTGATTGCCATCGCCCTGGGGCGCGAGGCCAAAGTGCTGGTCATGGATGAACCCGCCGCCAACCTGGACCCGCAGGCCCGCAAGATATTCTTTGAGTTGCTGGCCGAGCGCGCCAGCAATGCCACCATGCTCATTTCCAGCCACCGTATCAACGAAGTGTCGTCGCTGGTTAACCGTGTCGTCGAACTCGACATGGGCAAAGTGGTGCTGGACGAGTCGGTATCTGAGGATGTCGAGCTAACTGGCATGCTGCGCGCAAAAGTCAGCAGCAAGCGCGCGGAACCTGCGCTGAACAAGGCGCTGGGGCTGTGGAACTTTCAGTCACTGAATGCCGACCTCACCGAGTGGGAGGGTATGGTTGCCGGTCCCGACCGTTTGCGCTTCCTGGGCATGGTGTCGCGTTATGTGTCGGTGGTCAACCACGTCTCCATGACGGAAGTGGAGCCATGAGACGCCGCGCATTACTGCTGCAGGGATTTGCCCTGACGCCCCTGGCGTCTGTGCTGCTTGCAGCATGTGGTGAGGACAAAGATCTGCCCATTGGCATGGCGGTCTTCAAGTGGGACCGCGATGTCTGCACGCGCTGCAAGATGGTGATCTCTGATCACCGTTTTGCCAGCCAGATCCGGGGCGGTCCCAAAGACACGGTGTTCAAGTTTGACGACATTGGCTGCGCTGCCACCTGGCTGGCGGAAAAAGGTAAAGAGTTCCCGTGGATGGCAGAAGCCACTACCCGCGTATGGGTGGCCGAGTTTGCCAGTGCCGGAAAGAATTGGCTGGATGCAACTGCTGCACGCTATGTGTTTGGCAAGTCCTCCCCCATGGGATACAACTTCGCGGCCGTCGCGGAGAACCATGCTGAAAGCCTCTCGTTTTCCGAAATGGGACAAAAGACCTCGTCTGCATGGCCCGCAAATTGTCTTCCGGGCAGTGCAACGACGGCCTCTGCCGCCTCTGTCCTTTCGAAATAGATGAAGATCTGACACGATGAAACAACTCTGGCTGACAGCCAAACTCGATATGGCGGAATCGCTGCGTGCGCGCTGGTTCCTGATTTACACCCTGGTGTTCGGCGGCATCGTTGCGCTGTTGTTCCTGTTCGGCCTAACAGAGTCCCGCGTTCTGGGTTTCATAGGCTTGTCGCGGTTGCTGGTGACGTATATCCAGCTCACCATGGCGATCCTGCCCATTTTTGTACTCATCACCACCGTGCGGTCAGTGGCAGGTGACCGCGAGGCCGGTGTCTTTGAATATTTGTTGTCATTGCCCGTCTCATTGGGAGCCTGGTTTTGGGGAAAGATTCTAGGACGCTATCTCGTCATTTTTCTTCCGGTGTTCGGTGCCATGCTGATGGCGGTGGTGATTGCACTGGTTCGGGGCATTCCCGTGCCCTGGGTCATTTTTGGATATTACACGGCCTTGCTGGCGGTCATGGCGGCATGCTTTCTGGGAATTGGCATGTTGATCTCGTCGCTGGCCCGCAGCACGGACATGGCCCAGGGCGCGGCTTTCATGGTCTGGCTCACGTTCTTGCTGTTTCTGGATCTGATCCTGCTGGGCGTCATGATTCAGGGAAAGGTGGCGCCCGAGATTGCCGTCATGATGGCGCTGGCCAATCCGTTACAGGTCTTCCGTACGGCAGCTCTGGCGCTGTTTGATCCGCAATTGATCGTACTGGGTCCATCTGCCTATGTGATTTTGGATACCTTTGGTGTGTTGGGCTACAAGATTTTTGCGCTGGTGTATCCACTGGTGTTGGGTATTGCTTCAGCCGCCATCGGCTTCGTATTCTTTCGGCGCGGAGATTTGCCATGACGGTTGCCGCTGTGCGCTGGCTGCGAAGCCTGCGGCTAACGGGGCTGCTGGCTGTGCTGGCGGGTCATGTGGCGTTTGCGGCCAGTCCTGCAGCACCAACCGCTGCGCCACACAGTTCGGTGTTGTTTGCTGCACCCTTGATCGACCTGGAAAGCCAGGCAGTGACCCTGGCTGCCTACCGTGGCAAACCCCTGATCGTCAACTTCTGGGCGCGCTGGTGCGGTCCCTGCAAGGTGGAAATTCCCGAGTTGGTCAGCCTGCAAAAGCGCAACACCGGCGTGGAAGTTCTGGGTCTCAACCTGGAAAGCAACGCGCCTACGGTGCGCGATTTTGCCTTTGCCTACGACATCAACTACCCCATATTCCTGACCAAGGAACCGGGTTTGGCTTTGATGCAGGCGCTGGGCAATAGTAAGACCGTGCTGCCGTTTACCGTGGTCATCAACCGCCATGGCACCATCGTCAGCAGCCATATCGGCGCCATGACGCGCGAGAAACTCGATGCCGCTGTGCAACTGGCATTGAAGCCGGTGCCCGAAGCGCGAACATTTCCATGACCGTCGAGCACGACATTAACCACAGCTTTGGCCGTGAGCAGGTCAACCAGGAGCAGCGCCGCGCGCGCATCCGCACTGTGTTCAACGCGGTGGCGCCACGCTATGACCTGATGAACGACCTGATGAGCTTGGGCATTCACCGTCTGTGGAAGAGAACCCTTGCCCGCCGGGTGTGCCACGTGCAGGGCAGGGTGGTTGATTTGGCGGGCGGTACGGGCGATGTGGCCCGGTTGCTGCTGGGGCCAGGGCGTGATGTGACGGTGTGTGACCCCAGTCTGGCCATGATGCAGGTGGGCCAGCGGCGCGCAGGTGCCACGTCATTGCATTGGCTGGAGGGCGAAGCCGAGAAGTTGCCCCTGGCAGATGCCAGTGTGGACCTGCTGACGGTGTCCTTTGGCCTGCGCAACGCCACCCATCTGGAAAGAGCCCTGTCCGAGGTGCTGCGCGTGCTCAAACCCGGTGGCCGCTTTGTGTGTCTGGAGTTTTCAAAGCCCGTGTTTTGGCTGGCTCCGTTCTACAACCTGTATTCGTATCTCGTGATTCCCCGCCTGGGCGCTGCTGTTGCGGGCGAACCCATGGCCTACCAATACCTGGTCGAGTCCATCCGTCGTTTCCCGGCACAGCAGGGTTTTGCCGATTTAATGCGCGTTGCAGGGTTTGCCGACGTCCATTGGGAAAACCTGTCCTTTGGCATTGCCTGCCTGCATTTTGGTGTTCGACCCCATGAAAGCTGATCGGCCATTGGGCCTGCTGTCCCATCCTGGTCAAAGTTTGCTGGTCTGGTGGACGGCGATACGCCCCCGCACGCTGAGTATTGCCGCCACACCAGTGGTGCTGGGTTCGACCCTGGCCTGGGCCGACGGGGCCACTCCCGTGTGGCCGGTGCTGCTGGCTACTTTGGCCTGCGCCTTGCTGATTCAGGTGGGTACCAATTTGCACAACGATGTGGCCGACTTTGAGCGCGGCACCGACCGGCCAGACCGTGTAGGCCCCTTGCGCGTGACGGCCGCCGGATGGGTGCAACCGGCCAGTGTGCGCATGGCAGCACGGGCCAGTTTTGGCCTGGCGCTGCCGCTGGGCCTGTACCTGGTGGTGCAGGGCGGTTGGCCCATCCTGCTGGCGGGGCTGGCATCGCTGGCAGCCGGCTGGTCTTACTCGGGTGGCGCGCGGCCCATTTCCCACACCGGGTGGGGCGAGGTTTTTGTGCTGGTGTTTTTTGGCCTGGTTGCCGTGGCTGGTAGCCACTTGCTGCAGCAGGGCGACGCCTGGGTCGATGCGCTGCTGGGTGGTGCCATCGTGGGCTTGCCCGCCGCCGCCGTTCTGCTGGTCAACAACTTTCGCGATCTAGAAAACGATCTGCGCAGTGGTCGGGCCACGCTGGCCGCTCGTTTGGGTGACGCGGGCTCGCAGCGCGCCTATGCACTCATGGTGCTGCTGCCGATCGCGTTGGCAGGCGGCTTGGCAATGCATGGCCGCCCTGGTGTGCTGCTGGCTGTGCTGGCGGCGCCCTATGCATGCTCTTTGCTGCCGCGTCTGCAACGCAGTGCCGGGGGTGCTGCATTGAACGCGCTGCTCGGTGCAACCGCCCGACTTGGTTTGATGATGGGCGTGCTGCTGTCGGTGGGTTTTTTTCTATGAGACCGGATGTGGTGCAGACGCTGCTGCCATTGGCGCTGGCGTTCATCATGTTCTATTTGGGGTTGACGCTGGTTGTGGGGGATTTCAGGCAGATTGCCAGACGCCCCAAGGCCCTGGCGGTGGGCCTGCTGGGCCAGATTGTGCTGGTTCCCCTGGCTGGGTTTGTAGTGGCATATGGGAGTGGTCTGTCGCCGGCCATGGCGGTTGGCCTGATGGTGCTGGCCGCGTGCCCCAGCGGAGTGAGTTCGGGCTTGTTGACCCACCTGGCACGGGGCGACACTGCGCTGGCCATATCGCTCACAGCGGTCACCAGTCTAGGCGCGGTGCTGACCTTGCCGCTGGTGGTGGGGGCGTCGTTTCATTTCTTCATTGCCAGCCCATTGGCGGTACAGCTGCCGGTGGTGAGCATGGTCAAAGGCATCTTTATTTTGACTACGCTACCAGTTCTGTTGGGCATGGTCTTGCGCTGGCGATTTGCCGCTGTGGTGGTGCGCGTGGAACCCGTTTTTGGCAAAGTGACGACCACACTTTTTGTGCTGATTGTGCTCAGCACGTTTTGGGACCAACGCCAGGTGCTGCTCGACAACCTGCCGAGCCTGGGCCCCGCTGTGTTTGTGCTTAATGTGCTCCTTTTGGGTGGCGCCTATGGGTTGTCGCGGCTCAGTGGCTTGAACCGGCGTGACCGCATCGCCGTCATCACCGAATGTGGGCTGAAGAATTCGGCGTTGGGCATTGTGGTGTGCCTGCAGTGGTTGCAGCAACCCGCCATGAGTGCACCCAGTGTGGTCTATGCGCTATCGATGAATGTCATTGCGCTGACGTTTGTTGTGTTGATGCGCACAACCGCAAACCGATAACCATGCTGCGCGGCGCATTGTTCTGGTTGTTGACGGCATGGGTTGCGTGTATCGCGTCGGTCAGCGCGGGTGCGCCGTCCTTGCAGGCCCTGATCGATGCTACGCCCCGGGGCGCCACGCTGCGCCTTGCGCCCGGCGTGTACCAGGGGCCTGTCACCGTGCATACGCCCATGGTGATCGAAGGTGCCCACGCCGCCACCATTGAAGGAGACGGGCGCGGTACGGTGCTGAGCGTGCAGGCCAACGATGTCACGCTGCGCGGCCTGCGCCTGCGGGGCAGTGGCGATTCGCATGACCGTGTGGATGCCGGTTTGCTGCTGCAGGGCGATGGCATCCGCGTTGAAGACAACGACCTGGACGACGTACTCTTCGGCATCCACCTCAAGGCGGTCAACTATTCGGTCATCAAGGGCAACCGGGTGACCGGCAAGCCCCTCGCCATGGGGCTGCGGGGGGACGCCATCCGGATGTGGAACAGCCGTGACAACCGCGTTGACGGCAACACGTTGTTGCGTGCGCGTGACATCACCCTGGCCAACTCACCCAGGAACCACCTGGTGAACAACCGGTTTACCGATGGCCGCTACGGCATGCACCTGGTTTTTTCACCCGATGTGCATATTGAGGGCAACCATTTGACCCACACCGGCACGGGCATCGTTGGCCTTTACTCGCCCGGCCTGGCCATTGTGCGCAACCATGTTGCCCATGCGTTGACCGATGGCGGTGCAGGTATTGTTGTCAAGGAAAGCCACCGCTCGCGGGTGGAAAATAATGTAGTGTTGCACTGCGCGGTGGGGCTCAAGGCGGACGCCTCCGCCGATGTAGAGCATGCCCTGATGGTGCGGGGCAACCAGTTTGCGCACAACATTGTCGGCCTGTCTTTTTACGGCGAAGCCGGTGGCCACCAGTTCATGGACAACCGGTTCGAGAGCAACCTGACCACCGTGGTCATCAGCGCGCCGGGTGCAGGTAGTTCCAACGTATGGCAGGGCAACTCCTGGGACGAATACCAGGGCTTTGACTTTGACCATGATGGTGTAGGCGACACCGCGCACGAGCTGTTTCTTTTTGCCGACCGAATTTGGATGGAGACACCGATGGCTACGTTCTTTCGCAATTCACCCGCCATGGAAATGCTGGATTTTCTGGAGCGCTTGGCACCCTTTTCATCGCCGTATCGGTTGCTTCGGGACTCGGCGCCACAGATGCGCTGATGTCAGACCACGTGCGTGCCCCATTGTTATTGCTCCAAGGATAGTCAACATGATGAAAGCCAACCCCAAAGCCTCCCCAATCACCCTGGTCGCCCTGAGCCTGATCAGTTGGACTGTGTTGGCACGGGTACATGCCGCCGACACTGACCCGGGTCTGTCCCGCGTCACCGAACTTGCCCATGTCAATGGCCAAGCGCTGGCATGCCAGGATAAGTATGCCGTCGCCAAGTCCAAGAAGCTCATGCTGGCACATGCCCCAAAGACTCCGCGTTTTGGCGTCAGGTTTGAAGAGGCCACCAACGCAAGTTATCTGGCGCAGGTCCGCGGCACGGCATCATGTCCGGATGCGGCCACCTTTGCCGGCAAGCTCGACTTCTTGGCCAGACAACTGCAGGAAGAACTGCATGTCACCCCGATCGGAATCCGGTGACATGCCCAAATTGAATCGCCGCGCATGCTTGCGCGCCTGGGCGCTGGTTTTAGCGTTGGCGGGCCCATCGCCAGCCTGGGCACAGAATGCAGTGGCGGGAAGTGCAGTTGCATCCCCTCGCTACCTGCTCATGGCACCAAACGGGCGGTCCGTGGCATCCGAAGACTTTCGGGGTCGCCTGCAACTGATCACTTTTGGTTTTACTTCGTGTCCGGATGTATGCCCGACGACTTTACTGGAGATGGCACATGTACTAACCGCGCTGGGCGCCCAGGCCCGGCACCTGCAACCCATCTTCATCACCGTCGACCCGGAGCGC
Organism: uncultured beta proteobacterium; assembly: GCA_903870065.1. Lineage (GTDB taxonomy): Bacteria > Pseudomonadota > Gammaproteobacteria > Burkholderiales > Burkholderiaceae_C > Allorhodoferax. The sequence continues at coordinate 7,060 of CAIQBN010000176.1, forward strand.
GACACGGCACAGGTGCTGGGAGCCTATACCGCGGCCTTTGATGCGCGCATTTTGGGCTTGACCGGCCCGGCTACCCTGGTGCAGCGGGCTGCCGCCAACTTCAAGGTGCGGTTTGAGAAAGTCCAGGAGCCGGGCGCAGGTCCCGCCGTTTACACCATGGACCATTCGGCCGGCATGTTTTTGCTGGGACCTGATGGCAGCCTGGCGGCCAAGTTTGGTTATGGCGCGTCGGTGGCAGACATAACCGAGCGCATCCAGCATTTGCTGGGCGTGATGGGCCGATGAAGCGCCGCGACATGCTGGGCGTGATCGGCGGCGCAGGTCTGTGCTGGTCGGAGCGTCCTTCCATTGCCCGCGCTGCGTCGCCTGCAGATGCGGCTAGTGCGCAGCGGGTGCTCATTATGGGCGGCGCATGGGCGGGTCTGAGCGCGGCGCGCGAACTGCGCCTGCGTGCCCCCGAGCTGGACGTTTTGGTGATCGACCGAGAACCTGTACTGCGGTCGCTCCCTTTGAGCACACCGTGGCTGGTGGACCGCACTCCGGAGCGCATGCCGCATCTGGAGCGTGCCGCGCTGGCCGCACAATGGGGCTACCGGTTTGTGGCGGCTGACGTGTTGCGCATCGACCGCGCACAGCGCAGCGTCGTCACCACACAGGGCGGCACGTTTGCCTACGACTGGCTGCTGGTGGCAACCGGCATCTCGTATGACTACAGCGCGTGGTTTGGCGCCGACAAAAAGGCGGCAAAGGTCGCGCAAGACCTGTACCCAGCGGGATTCGTGGCAAGCGAACTGGACCTGCTTAAGCAGCGTCTGCAAACATTCACCGGCGGCAACCTGGTCATCAATGTGCCTGCACCGCCCAGCCGCTGCCCGCCAGCACCTTACGAGCGTGCCATGCTCCTGGCCTGGTGGCTCAAGACCCATCGCATCAAGGGCAAAATAACCGTGCTGGATGCCGGCGGTGGCTTGTCACGCTTCACCCGCCTGTTTGGTGAGCGTTACCCCGAGTACATCGATTTTCATCCCCACACAAACATCCGCGCGGTGGACCCATTCGCACGCACCGTGCTTACCGACGATGGTGACATAGCTTTCGATCACGCCATGCTTTCGCCGCCCCTGCGCGCCAGCACCTTGGTGGAGCAGGCTGGCCTGCTGGGCCAGGACCCGCAAGGCAAACCAAGCCGCTGGGCCGGCGTGAACCCGCTGCGACTGCGCTCGCTGCTGGACGAACGGGTGTTTCTGGCAGGTGATCTGCTCGACAGTGTCTCGCCACTGTTTGGCCATTACCCGAAGACTGCCCACATGGCCACGCGCCTGGGTGTGGCGGCCGCCGGGCAGATCATCGCGGCCAGTCGCGGTGGCGGTTTCAACGCGACGGATCCGCCGCTGGGTCTACCGAACAGCGTGTGCCATGTGTGGCTGGACGCTGACCCGGTTGAGCAGCTGCGCATAGAAGCCCATTACCGACTGCGCGGCGATGGCCTCATCACCCAGACCGTCAGCCAGCACGACAACCCCCAGCCGCGTGGAGAAGACCTGCAATGGGGGTTGGGGCTCTACGCGAATGCGCTGGGTGCGAAGTAGTGGGTTGACCGGTCGCCCCTTTTGGGTTGGTTTGGTCAAAGTCTTTGTATGCCAGCGGCTAGTGTGCGAGGCGAAATGTGGCCAGCCAGGGCGTCAGTGGCGCGCGTAGACGCTGGCGCGCCCATCCATGCCCACCAGCATCGTGTTGAACGCTTCCCGTCGAATGTCCCTGGCCTGCCCGGAGGCGGTATCGAGGATGGTGCAGGCAGTGTCGCAAACCGGGTTGTAGCTCTCGCGTCCGGGGGCACCGCCCGGCAACCCAGGCACGGCCAGTCCGCGCGCACGGGGCTGCTCTTTGAGCAGCAGCAAGATGTCTTCGGCTGGTACGTGGCCTTCGATAAAGTAGCGGCCGACCTTGGCAGTGTGGACGGATTGAAGCGCTGAGGGCACATTGAGCCAGCGTTTGATTTTTGGCATGTCGGCCTGTAACTTCTCATCAACTGTGACCACAAACCCGTTTTGTCGCAGGTGGTCGGCCCAGTCGATGCAGGCCAGACAAGGGCTGGGCGCATAGACGATCACAGATGGCAGGTAGACGGGTTGTTCGGCAGCACCGGCGGCCTCGAGTGCCAGCAGGTTGGCCAGAATGGCAAACAGAGCAGTGCAACTACGCATCAGCAGCCCTTGACCGGTTTGCCGGGTTTGCAACCTTTAAGGATCCACAATGAAATCTCACCGGCGATTTCATCCGCACGGACCTTGCGCGCCATGCTGAGCACATCGCGGCCATCGTTGGTCTTGATCATCGGGTCTGCACCTGCCTGCAACAACAGCATCGCGTTGTCCTTGCGCGTTCCAAAGGCCGCCATGTGCAAGGGGGTCCGTCCATCGCTGTCGCGCGCATTGGGATTGGCGCCGGCGGCCAGCAACTCTCTCAGTGGGCCGCTGTCACCATTTAATGCAGCGTAATGAAGTGGGCTGGCGCCCAGTGGGGTGCGGACGTCGCGCTGCGCCGCTGTTGCTTTGAGCAGACGCTCAACGTCTGCGCGTGTGCCCATGCGCGCTGCGTCATGAATAGGTGCTTCGTTCATGCCTAGCGTGGGGCTTGTGTCGTTTGCTGTCTGGGCCAGGGCTGAGGCAGACGCCAGCGCGGCGACGAGCCCCGGCACCAGCAAGCGTGTGATTGCGGCGTGAGTCATCAATGTTGTCCGTTCTGAATCAAAGTCAAATAGGCCAAGATGTCCTGTAGGTCCTGGGCCTTGAGTTGGTTGAGTATGCCGACCACTTCTACTTCGTCATGCGAACGTTCGCCTTTGACAAATGCAATCATTTGCTTCATCAGGTAGTTGCTGTACTGGCCCACCAGCCGCGGAAATTTGCCACGGCCCATACCGTCCTTGCCGTGGCAGGCAAAACACTCCTTGTTGTAGATCTTGGCGCCGTTGTCCAGATCGCCCGAAGCGCGCGGAATGATCATGACCTTTTCAACTGCCGTGAGGCGCGTCAGGGCGTCATCATCGGGTTTGAATTCCGGCCATTGGGTGGGTAGTTCAATCGCTGCCAGGTAGGCCGAGACGTCTTCTGCGTCCTGATCCGACATCTCGCGTTCCTGTGTGTAGGGGAACATGGGCAGATTGATGCGGGTGCGATTGCGGAAGGCCTTAAGCTGGTCGGCGATGTGGGCAGCCCGTTG